>CAYRCD010000001.1:0-86449 GCA_964422735.1 uncultured Dehalococcoidia bacterium
GACGATTAAGTCAGGCCACTGCGCGAGGAGCACGTCTGCCGCCGGATGTGGCAGGAACCTACCCGGCTTCCTGACGGCTTCAGGCGGGAACCGCGGACGCCGCGCGCTCCAGCACCCAGACGTCGTTACGCCAGGTCCCGGTGACGAAGGCGAGCCGCTGACCGTCGGGATGGAGGCTCAGGCCGCCATGGATCTGCCTCTCCGGCAACAGGCCCAGACTCTCCGGATCGCCGCCTGCCACGGCCACCCGCCACAGCTCAGCGGGCGCTCTTTGGCGTTGCTCCACGAAGAGCAGATAGCGTCCGTCAGGCGTCCAGGCGGGCCCTGATAATGGCTCTCCCTCCAGCCCTCTCGCCAGCTGCCGCCCTTCCTGGGAAGGGCCGCCCTTGGTGGAGATGATGTTTAGGGTGTCTACAGTCCGCCCTTCAGAAGCGACCTGTGAGGTGAAGGCCAGCCACTGGCCATCGGCCGCGACGGCCATAGCCATAGCTCCTGCTTCACCGGCCAGGGGGCGATAGACTTCCTCTTCGCGGCCGGTCTCCAGGTCCCGCCGGAGGATGCGGCTTCCGTCGGGGTCCACAAGCGAATAGAAGAGCGTCTTTCCGTCAGGAGACAACTGGAAGGAGGGCATCCAGCCTTTTGGATGGACGATGGACGTGACCCGGCCGCTTTCGGCGTCGACGCGGCAGATAGCCTCGCGGCCCTCGTCGTCCCGGCAGTAGGCGAGGATGGCGCGGCCATCCAGGAACCAGCGGAGCGGGCCGTGGCCGCCCGCCTCCCTTCCTTGCAACGAGAGCTCGCGCTCCTGGCCGGAGGCGGGGGAACGGATGACAAGGGTGAAGTCGCCGGACCACATCCCCCTGGCGTAGACGAGCTGCTCGCCTTCGGGCGACCAGTCGGCGCCGGCGTGCCCGTCCACATGGCTGACCAGCTTCTCGCAGGTCATGACCTTCCCCGCCGGGTCGAGGCCGGCGAGATACAGGTGATACTCCTGTGTGTTGACACCGTAGTAGAAGGAACCCTCCCGGCTGAACCCGAGCGGCATGATAGATGAGCCCAGGGGAGCGATATCCGCCCTGACCAGCTCTGGCGCGCCCTGAGCTTCGCCATCGGCCACCCGGATGGTCCAGGCATCGAGAGTGCCCCCGCGGTCGCTGGCGAAGAGGACGCTCTTGCCGTCCGGCGTCCAGGCGAGCACGCGGTCGTCGGCCGGATGCTGGACCAGGGCGCTCTCCCGGCTCCCCTCGGCGGCGAGGAGGAAGATGTCGGATTTTGTGGGGTCTCGTTCCTGAGGCGAGCTATAGGCGATGTGGCGCCCGTCAGGCGAAAGGCGCCAAGAACGAAAGACCCCGGCCTCACCTGGCTGGAACGGCTTGAGGACGCGGGCGGAGCCATCGTGGAGCGAAACCAGGGCCACCCGGCCTTCTCCGCTAGTCCTCAGGCTCGCCAGGACCTGCTCGCCGTCGGGGGTCCAGCCGTGGGGAATTACCCAGGTGACCTCCTCATCGCGATAGAGCAGACGCTGCCCGGCGCCGTCGATCCCGACGAGGCGCAGGTCGCAGAGCCCGTCGTGCCACCACCCGTAGGCCACGTGCTTGCCATCAGGCGAGAGGGCGGAACCAGCGTTGAAGCCGTACTCGCGCTGCCAATCCGTGTTGGTGAGGCGGCGGACCTCGCCGCTGGCGATATCGCGCAGGGCCAGCTCGCCCACGCCGCCCCTGTCGTTGTCCCATTGGGTATAGGCGACGTAGCGTCCGTCCATCCAGGCGGCCGTCTCGAAATCGAGGACGCCAGGATCTGAGAGCACTACTCTGGGTTCTGATGTCATGGGGAGAACCTCCTGTATGCGCTCGGCGAGCGCGTTCGAGACGAAATCGCCGACGGCCGGGAGCCAGAGCCGCATAACTCCCGGGACGCCGCTTTGCTGGTAGGCGAGACGACAGGTGTCGCGGAACACTTGGGCCATGGGGGCGGCGTACCTGTGGCGAAAGGCCTTCGGGTAAGCGGCCAGCAGGAGCCGGTAGACGCCGTCGGACAGGGAGAGAACGCCGCCGTTCGACGCTGCTCTGGCCATCAGCTCCCTCCCCGGTTCGCTAGCGGCCGGCCGCCCAGAAGACGCCTGCTTCGCGCTACCTCGACTACCTGCGCCAGGCGCCGCGCCTCCGCCCGCGTCACCCTGAGGCCGGTCTGCGTCAGCCGGTAGTAGCGACGCCGCTCGTCGTCCAGCGCCGGGTCGGGACGCTCGTCGGACTCGACGATGAGGCCGCCGGCGAGCAGGTGCTTGATCGAGCGGTAGAGGGTTCCCGGCCCCAGGCGGAGAGCGCTGTCAGTGACGCGTGCCACCTCCTGCATGATGGCGTAGCCGTGGCGCTCGCCTTGCGTCAACGCCAGGAGGATGTGGAAGGCCGCCGGTGTCAGCGGCGCGTGTCCCTTAGCCTTGGCGTTCCGTGGCATGAAGACCTCCTTCAGACAGGCAGACGATGATGCAGCGTGGATATATCCCTAATGGATATAGATATATCACGTTGGCGGGCTTGTCAAGGGGTCGGTGGGCAAGATCAGGAACTTCCGCCACTTCGCCAGGAAGCGCGGCAGTGAAAAGTGAAGGAGCACAAGTGTCTACCACGGGTCCGTTCAAGCTTCGGCGCGACAGCCTAGCTATCCGGCGCCGTTCGTCAGCGACCCTGCTTTTCTAGTGAGCTTTGCCAGGCTAAGACAGCCAGGCTATGGGTTCAGGAGAGCCGTTTTCGGCTTCTCCAGGCTAGACATCTTGAAGTGAATCTGGCGGCAAAGTCTGGTCGGGGCAGAGCGATTCGAACGCTCGACCTCCTGAATTCGATTACTCCGGAGGCTCTCCAAGATAGACTGCGCGGTAGTGAACTCAAATTTGCGCGCGATCCGCATCCTCGTAACGCCCTGACGCGGGGCTGTACAGACAGGGGCCTGGGGGGTGCCCCCCGAATTCCTTCTTCCGTCGCACCGATTTCCCCGAGAGGAGCCCCCATGCTGAAGACCCCCCTCTGCGACCTCCTCGGCATAGACCACCCCATAATCCAGGCCGGCATGGGCATCGTCCCCTCCGCCGCCCTCGTCGCCGCTGTCTCCAATGCCGGCGCCCTCGGCACCTTCAGCACCTTCACCCGCGCCATCGACGACACCCGCCGCCAGCTGGCCATGGTCCAGGACCTCACCGCCCGCCCTTTCGCCGTCAATCACGTCGTCCAGGCCGTCGACGAGGCCACCTTCGCCCTCGGCCTTTCCGTCCACCCCAAGCTCGTCTCCATGGCCCTCGCCGATCCCGGCGACTACGTCAAGCGTGCCCACGACGCCGGCGCCCTCTTCATGCAGCAGGTCACAACCGTTGCCCAGGCCGTCCAGGCCGCCGAACGTGGCGTCGACATCATCGTTGCCCAGGGTGGTGAAGCCGGCGGCTACGGCGGCTCCGTCGCGACCCTCGTCCTCGTGCCCCAGGTCGTCGACGCCGTGCGTCCCCTGCCCGTTGTCGCCGCCGGCGGCATCTTCGACGGCCGTGGCCTCGCCGCCGCCCTGGTCCTCGGCGCCGTTGGCGTCAACGTCGGCACCCGCTTCCTCGCCTCCGTCGAAGCGGCCCCCAGCGACGCTTACAAAGCCATCGTCACCGGTGCCGCCTCCGAAGACGCCGTCAAAGTCGAGGTGATCAACGACATCACGCCCGTCGGCAACGCCGGCTACGGCACCGTCCTCCGCTCCATTCGCTCGCCCTTCAGCGAAGAGTGGCAGGCCAAGCGCGACCAGGCCCGCCAGAACGCCGGCCGCCTGCGCGAGCAGCTCATGGAGGCCGGCCGTGCCAACCGGCTCGAAGCCCTCCTGCCCACGGCAGGCCAGACCGCCGGCGGCATCACCGAGGTCCTCCCCGCCGCCGAAATCGTCCGCCGCATGATCGAAGAAGCCGAGCAAGCGCTGGCACGCGCATCGCAGCCGGCCTAGACGGCGAGACCCTCGAGATGCCGAGCGCTGCCAGCGCAGGCCCCCTGGGGCGCTGCGAACCCAAGCAGTGAAGCCGAGTCATGAGTTCGAGTCCGATCCTGATCCGTGAGTACGAACCGCGGCGCGACGAGCCGGCGGCATTTATCTTGTGGCAACGCACACTGGGCGACTTTTGGCCCGTGTCCAGAGATGCGTTTCATGACAGGACGGTAGGCAGCGGCCTCTTCCTGCCCGGCGATCACTATGTGTCCGAAGCGGAAGGCGATCTCATCGGCTTTGTCGCCACCCAGGCGCGGAGTCTGCCGGGGGTCCAGCCAGACCTGCAGCCGCGAGGCGAACTAATGGCGATTGCGGTTGACCCACAGCATCGACACCAGGGCATCGGCCGCGCCCTCGTCACCCGCGCGACTGCCCGCCTCAAGGAAAGAGGTATGCAGGAGATACAGCTCGGCTCGGGAGGTCTGTCCTACTTCTGGGCGGGAGTCCCAACCAACCTTCCAGGAGCGTGGCAGTTCTTCGAGGCGTGCGGCTGGCCACGCGTCGAAGCGAGCTACGATCTTGTGCGCCCCCTGGAAGGCTATACGACACCACCAGAAGTCTACGAGCGCATCCGTTTGCCGAACATCATCATCACGACGGCAGAAGAGACAGACGTACCGCGGGTGCTTGCATTCGAAGGTCGCTACTTTCCGCGGTGGCTGACTCATTACGAGACCACAGTCGCTCACGGCGAGCACAGCGACATCGTGCTTGCAAAGGACACGCGCACTGGAGACGTCGTCGGAACCTCCATGGTCATGGACTTTCGTGTGCCATGGCGACGGCACGACTTCGTCTGGCAGTCGCTGCTTGGCGACAACACCGGCGGCGTAGGACCGCTGGGTGTGGCCGAAGACCGGCGGGAGAACGGCATCGGTCTTGCCCTCGCTGCCAGAGTGACCGAGCTGCTCACGTCGCGTGGCGTCGCGACCAGCTTCGTCGGCTACACCTGGCTCGTGGACTGGTACGGGAGGCTGGGTTATCGCGTCTGGCGGCAATACGATATGGGCTGGATCAGGCTATAGCTGTGCATCGACAGGCATCAATTCCGCTTGTCCCGTTAGCGGCATGAAGCCCCAGAGCCGCGGTACCTCATAGCGGGCGTAGCGCCCCAGATCGCTGTAAAACGCTTCGTCGGTCATGATGCGCGCTCCGGTCATGAGCCCTGGATGCAACGGCCCCGCGCCAGTGGCGAGGGGAGCGGTGTCACGACCGCCGGACGGCGAACGGGAGTCGTCAGAATTTGACGACCACCGGGCTGACACGATGAGCTTATAGCGCTCGCCAAGCGTCAACGGAGCACCCCTGATGCTTCGTTTGCTATTCTCGACGCGTGTCCGGTCAGGCTTATCCCATACCCAAGCGGGTTACCTCACGTGTCCTGCGCCTCGGCGAGGCCGGGAGCGAATGGCTGGCGCGGCTGCCATCGATCATCGCCAGGTGTGCGGCGGCGTGGTCGCTGGAGATCGAAGCGCCGTTTTCGGAGCTCTGGTTTAACTACGTCGCGACAGCGCGTCGCGACGGAGAGCCCGTCGTCCTGAAGGTCTGCTGCCCCGGACACGAAATAGTCCAGGAAGCGACGGCACTGCGGCTTTTCGACGGACAGATGTGCGTGCGGCTCCTGGACTCTGACCTCGACCTCGGCGCGTTGCTGCTCGAGCGCGCTGAGCCGGGGAAGATGATTGAGACCCTGAGAGACGATGAGGCGGAGATTGCCGCGGCCGCCCGGCTAATGCGCGGGCTGTGGCGCGCGCCGCCGGCGGTCCATCCCTTCCCCCATTCCGTCGACTGGCTGAAGGCCGCGCTGGAGCCGAGGCGGCTCGCGAGAACCAAGCGTATGTACCCCTGGGTGATGCCGGCCCTGGAGCAAGCCGTCGAACTGGCGGCCGACGGCGTCGAGCCGCTGCTTCTGCACGGAGACCTGCACCACGGCAACATCCTCTCGGCACAGCGCGAGCCGTGGCTGGCGATCGACCCGAAGGGCCTCGTCGGCGATGCGGCCTGGGAAGTCGCGCCATTTCTTTTCAATAGCCTGAAGAAAGAGGATCCCGCGGCGCGGCGGAGGCTGGTACGAAAGCGGGCCGACCAGTTCGCCGATGAGCTGTCGTTAGACCGTCGGCGGCTCTATTCGTGGAGCGCGGTGAGCGCTCTGCATTCGGCCTTCTGGTCTCTCCGAGATGAGGCAGACATGGGCAAGAACTGGCAGGCGGCGATGGCCTGCGCCGAAGAGCTCGCGAGTGGTGCCTGAGGGTCAGGCCGGCTGAAGCATCGCGCGGCGCTCGGGGGCGGGCCGCGTGCCAGCGATGGCGATACAATTTCGACGTGACACCACGTCTCGAGTACGCGAAAACCAGCGACGGACTCGAAATCGCCTACTTCCGTTTGGGCGACGGCGCGCCGATTGTCTTCGCGTCCAACGTCTTCGGGGACGCTCACTTCTATCGCTCGCTCCATCCTCACACGCGGGGGATGACCGATGGCCTTGTGGAGCTGGGCTGGAGCGTCGTCCGGTACGACCTTCGCTGGCATGGGGTCCTCCAGGCGCGAAGTCATGGACATGAGCCTGGATGCGCTGGTGCGAGACCTCGAGGCCGTGGTTGACCGGCTCGGCCTGAAGAGCTTCGCCCTCGCCGGCCTGCACGGAGGAGCCGCGACCGCCATCGGCTACGCGGCCCGCCACCAGGAGCAGGTCTCGCGGCTCGTCCTCCTGAATCCTTTCAGAACCGGCGCTTATCCCTTCGAGGTCGATCCGGTGGGAAGGGCGATCGTCTCGGTTGCCGGCATCGCTCAAGATGACTTCTCCTTCTTCAGCCTCGTGGCGGGGAACCTGGTGACGAGATTCGCCAATCCAGACCATGCGCGGGACCTCGCCCTGACCTTCCAGAGGAGCACGTCGCCGAGAACCCTGATCTCCTACCACGGCGCCTTGAGAAAAGTAGACTTGACCCCGCTGCTGCCACAGTTAGGGATGGCCACGCTGGTTGTGCACGATACGGGCTTTCCGTTTGGCGCTTTCGAGGAGCGCCGAGACCTCGCAGAATCGCTGCCGCATGCCAGGCTCGTGGTGATTCCAGGCGATGGAGCGGCAGAGATCGCCGCCGTTGACTCCTTCCTGCGGTCGGCGCGTGAAGCTGCGGCGCCGAAGGCGCGGTCGACCTCCCGCGGGCCTGAGTTGACGCCGCGCGAGCTCGAGGTGCTGAGGCTGGTCGCGGAAGGTCAGACGAATCGGGAGATCGCCGATCGGCTCGTCTTGAGTGAACGCACGGTGTCCCGCCACATCACCAACATCTACCAGAAGTTGAATCTGCGCAGCAAGGCCGAAGCCACTGCTTACGCCATACACCGGGGTCTGGCCTAACCTGCGTCCTTTACGCCACCAACCGGACGAAACGGCGTGTCATAAATGCGCGGTTTCGCCGATGCCGGGCTCCTCTTGCGCTGGCATGATCGCAACGGTAAGCCCAGAAGCGGGAATCCGAGGGCGGTACGCCGGTGGGGACAGGAGCAGGCCAGATGGCATTCTTCGTGACGCGCATAGACGTGGGTGACTACGAGGCCTGGAAGCCGATGTTCGACCAGGATTCGCCGGGAGCCCGGCGCGGCGCCAGGGGGTACCGGATCTTCCGCAGCGTAGACAACCCCGGCGAGGTGTTCCTGCTGGTAGAGTTCGCCTCGTCCGCCGAGGCCAGGGCTGCCCGCGAGCGGCTGCTCGCCTCCGGCGTCTTGGATCGATTTCGCGACAAGGCCGGGCCCACTGTGGTCGAAGAAGCCGAGGCCGTCGGCTATTAGTATGGCCGGGAGCAAGTCGGGCCGGGCCTGTCCGCCTTCCTGGCGCGAAGCCCGCAGGCACGGCCGGAGACAGTGACCTCTGGAATCGCTGCTAGTTAAACACTTCCGCGACGCGCCGGGCATCAGCGAAACCCTGCCAGCGGACAATCTTGCCGTTGCGCACGGTCCACACGTGGGCAAAGGGACCATTCCATTCTTTGCCGGTGGCTTTGGCTCGAAGATGGCCTTGGCTAACGGCGAGCACGTACTCTCCCAGGTCAAAGAAGTCCTTCGGTTCGAGTTCCAACTCCTCGAAAGCCGAGATCGTGGCGAAGACCTTCTCAGAAATGGCTTGCGGCCCTCGATGGGTGCCTTGCCAGGGAAGGTCCTGCACATCCGGCTCGACCCATTCGATTGACGGGTCAAAAAGCTCGAGGACCGCGCCGGGGTTCCACTTGGAGAGGGAGAACCCCATGCCGTGCTTGTCGTAACCCGCACGAATCATCTCAACGTTCTCTTGCGACATGGTCACTTCTTGAGGATGGTGAGGTCTTGCTGATTGGCACGCGTTTGGCGAAGGGTGTTCGACAAGAGTAACCAAGCGCCGGAGTGCAGTCGAATCCCGTAGCCGTCCAGCAGGCCGCTTCCGCCTCGAAGGCCAAGGCTCGGGTTCGGTTGTCGATCTCGCCAAAAGCGCACCTTACCGTTATGCTTCGCTGGTCGAAATGCTTGGCCCAATTGGGAGCAACGGCGGTGTCAACCGGAGAGAACAAGGCCGCGCGTGGTGCCGCCCAGCCTGGCGGGCCAGAATTTGCCCGGGAAAGGAAGCCCGATGCCGGTGCTAACCCGTACGATCGTTGTTCGCGCGCCGCTGTCCAGCGTTCGCGAGTTGCTTACGGAGGTTCAACGCATTCCTGACTACACTGAAGTCGACCGGGTCCGGTCTGACGACCGCCAGATGGTCGTCGGGACCAGGTGGCGAAACCAGGGGAAGACGCTAAAGCTTCCATCCTGGGATTGGAGCACCGCCCGTGAAGTCAGCGATTCTCGGATCGCCTGGCACACAAGGTCGATGGTCCTGGCGTTCATCCCCGTTGGTGCCGACTGGTCTTACACGCTGGAAGCTTCTGATCCAGGAACGCGAGTTACCTGCAGCTTCGAGAAGGTGACGATGCTCGGCTTGCCGATTGGTCTCTTGATAAAAGCGCCCTTTCTGCCCATGCTCTACCTGGCCAGGGGGGCGATGATGGCCGGTGAGAAAAAGCTCCTCAGGCGGTTCGAGGACGCATCAACGGGACGACCTCCGTAAGGGTGCCGCGCGGTCCACAGGACCAGCAGAAAACCCCCACCAGGACGGTCTCGACCTCAAAGACACTGATCAGTACTCGGGGCAAGATGAACTCGCTTTCCGGTGAAGAGCGGCGTCAGCCCTTGATGACGCCCACCGGGCGCATCTTGGCGACGTTTCGAGTGATTCCGGCCCTCTGGAGGACATCGACGACGTTAGCGACGTCCTTGTAGGCCTCGCTCGCCTCTTCGGCCAGTGCTGCCCTGTTATGGCTGCGGACAATGATGCCAAGGCCCGCAAGGCGCTGGGTGATGTCGACGCCCCTGAGCAGGCGCTTGGCCGCCCCGCGGCTCCGGACACGGCCGGCGCCGTGGCACGTCGACCCCCACGTCTCCGCCATGGCGCGCGGCAGGCCGACGCAAAGAAAGGAGTAGCGGCCCATGTCGCCGGGGATGAGGACCGGCTGGCCCACGTCGCGGTACGCTTCCGGCACGTCAGGATGGCCCGCGGGGAAAGCCCTCGTGGCGCCCTTTCGGTGGACACAGACCTCAATCTCCTCGCCCTCCCACTGATGGCGCTCGATCTTGGCGATGTTGTGGGCGACATCGTAGACAAGGCGCATGCCAAGTTCTTCGGCGCCGCGGGCGAAGACTTTCTCGAAGGAGCGTCTGATCCGGTAAGTGATGTACTGACGGTTTGCCCAGGCGAAGTTCGCTCCCGCCGCCATCGCGCCGAGATAGCTCTGGCCCTCGGGCGAGCGGATCGGAGCGCACGCGAGCTGCTTGTCCGGCAGGTGGATCCCGTAGCGGCTCGATGCCCGCTCCATCAGGTCCAGGTAGTCCTGGCAGATCTGGTGGCCGAAGCCGCGGGAGCCGCAGTGGAAGAAGACGACGACCTGGCCGGGTTCGCCCAGCCCGAAGCGAGTCGCTGCTTCGCGGTCAAAGACCGTATCGAGCACCTGGACTTCGAGGAAATGATTACCTGACCCGAGAGTGCCAAGCTGGGTCCTGCCCCGCTGGCGGGCGCGCTGGCTTACCTCCGAGGTCAGGGCGCCGGGCAGGCAGCCGCGGCTCTCGCAATGCTCGACATCCTCCGGCCAGCCATAATCATGGTCTACCATCCAGGCCGAGCCGCGAACCATCAGGTCGTCCAGGTCGGCATCGGAGACCGTGAGCGGGCCTTTCCCGCCGAGGCCCGCGGGCACGTCGCGGAAGAGCTGGTCGACGAGCTGGGTGATCTTCGGCCGCACCTCGTCCCAGGTCAGGTTTGTGACAACGACCCGCGTGCCGCAGTTGATGTCGAAGCCAACCCCGCCGGGCGAGACCACGCCGTCCTCTGTGCGCATGGCGGCGACCCCGCCGATCGGGAAGCCGTAACCCCAGTGAATATCGGGCATGGCCAGGGAGCGGCCGACGATGCCCGGCAAGGTGGCGACGTTGGCTGCCTGGTCGAGGGCTTGCTCCTCGCCGATTATGTCCAGCAAGGTCTCATCGGCGTAGATGAGGGCGGGGACGCGCATGCCGGGCTTATACGTAGCCGGGATCTCCCAGCGACAATCGTCGATTTTTGTAAGGATGTCGCGCCAGCTGGTCATGGCCTTCTAAAGGTCAAAGAGAACGCGCGTCCGGTAGCCCCCGTCTTCACTCGTAACCTCGAGCAGGTGGCGCGTGACCCCTTTTATCTGCCCGGAGACTTCGTGGCGCTCCTCGTCCATCCGTTCGCCGTGAGCGCGACCGCTGAGTCTCCCTCCCGCTAGCTCGACCTCGAACCGCCTGAAGAGCAGGCTCTCCGTATCCGTAAGGAATAGCAGCTCGGTGAGCCAGGCGATCAGGAGGCGTTCCAGGTCCTCCTCCTCCAACTCGATCCCGCGGACCTCGGTCTCCCGGACGGTATCAAGGGAGACGAGGAGCGAATACATGCCCCGCGCGGTCTGCTCGAACGCCTCGACGAGCGTCCGGCCATGGGCGACAATGCCGGCGTCGGCAGTGTGGTCAAGAACTTCGAAGCCGGGAGTGATCAATCGCGGCGACCGGGACTCAGTTGTATGGTCCTCACAATCATCGGATTGTATCGAAACTGGGGACGATCGTCGGCGGTTCGAAGACGCCGTATTCCTGAAGCGCAGCAAGTAGCTTCTGGTTCGAGGCAAAGTGAAACCCGACGAGGGCAACGGCGACGGTGAGGCTGTAGCGCGCTGCGAATCGGTCATGTTGGTTTGCCGCGGCCTTCTCGATCCGTTCCCGTTCACTGGCGACCAGCTCCTGGACCAGAGACCCAGGCTCCGGACCGTTCTTGAGAGCCGCCGTGGCATCGTCCAGCCATGCCCAGAAGCTGCCGATCTCAGTTGCCCAATCGATTCCCTGAGCAATTGCTAAAGCGTGGGGCATTTCAACCTCCAGGTGTCGGAACTCCGTCCCGGTTCAATGCGGACCACCATTCACCAGGTAGTCGCTGAGAGACCTGATTTCCGGCGATTCACGCAGTTGCGCGAGAGCGCGCGCCTCCAGCTGTCTCGCCCGTTCGCGGGTCAATCCGAAGCGGCGCCCCGCTTCTTCCAGCGTGCGCGGTGTGCCGTCGCGCAGACCGAAGCGCAGCGTGATTATTTCTCGTTCCCGCGGCGGCAGGACCTTGAGCGCTGTCGCAAGGTCGTCTTTGAGCAGGCTGGCCGTTGCTGTCTCGGAGGGCGACGCGACCACCTGCTCAATCACATCGCCGATGGTCTCTTCGCTCTCCGCGGTCAGCGGTCGCTCGAGCGAGATGGGCTCCCGCCTGAGCGCCTCCTGGAGCTGATTCAGAGCGTCGACGGAAACGCCCATCTGCTGGGCGATCTCTTCTGGTGTTGGTTCTCGCCCAAGGGCGATCAGGAGGGCGTCGAGAGCCTTCCGGTATTTGTAGGCGGTCTCCACGACGTGGACGGGCAGCCGGACGGTCCGCCCAAGGTCCGCCAGGGAACGGGTGATCGCCTGTCGTATCCACCAGGTCGCGTATGTACTGAACTTGAAGCCGCGGCGGTAGTCGAACTTCTCGACGCCCCGGATCAGCCCGGTGTTCCCTTCCTGAATGAGGTCGAGGAACGGCAAGCCGCGCCCCTGATACCTCTTGGCAACCGAGACGACGAGGCGCAGGTTTGCCCGCATGAGGTGGTCTTTGGCGTCACCAGCGCGTCGTTCTGCCCCCTTCAGCAGCTCGCCGAGACGGGCGATCGTCTCCTCATCAGCCGGCCCGGCGTCCAGGTCGGCGGCCGTCAGCAGCCTGCTGCCAACCGACAGCTCCCAGAGGTCGTCCATGATCTGCCTGCCGGACGGGCCGACGACATCGGCCAACGCCTCGCCAAGGGCGAGATCGATCTCTGCCTCGATCGATGCCTGCAAGGAAGGGTGGAAGAGGACGTCTGAATAGGCAGGCCCCGCTTCGGGCAGGACCGCCCGGATTCGGTCTATGCCGTCGCGAAGACGGGCAAGGAGCAGGCGGGCGAGATTCTCGTAGGTCAGAGGCTCATGGGCCGCGACGAGCTCGCGCTGGAGGCGGGCAAGGAGGCGCCCTTCCTCGATCTGCTTGGCCAACTCGACCTCGCCCTTCGCCTTGAGAAGCGGCGTCGCGCCGATTTCGCGAAGGTACATCTTGACCGGCTCGGGGAGCTCGGCCTTTTGTCCCGACTGCAGCTCGCGGTCCTCTTCGAGTGTCATTGTTTCTGTCATTTACTCCTCAGGCTACGCCTCCGGCCGGCGACCTTACAGGGGCCAAAGGATAGTATTCTCGCCCCTCTTTCGCCGCCTCCGCCGCCCCGCCGATGAGATACACATCGGTTCGGGTGCCAACGGGTTGGGACCGGGCCGAATGCGCCTGCACGATGGCTGATCGGCTCTGGAAGATTGGCCGCTGCAGGGCCAAAGTGACAAGTGTTGGAGTATCCAGGAATGCTCTTCAGAGACAGGACGGATGCAGGACGGCG
The DNA here is from genome assembly GCA_964422735.1 of uncultured Dehalococcoidia bacterium. Lineage (GTDB taxonomy): Bacteria > Chloroflexota > Dehalococcoidia > DSTF01 > WHTK01 > CAYRCD01. The sequence continues at coordinate 13,014 of CAYRCD010000001.1, forward strand.
ACTGGCCGAGTTGCTGGCAGGCCGTGCCCTGGATCGCCCCGTGGTCCTGGGCATTCCGCGCGGCGGCCTGCCGGTCGCGGTCGAAGTCGCGCGGGCGGTCCACGGTGACCTCGCCGCCATCGTTGCGAGGAAGCTCGGAGCCCCGGGCAATCCTGAGCTGGCCATCGGCGCCACGACCGCTAACGGCGTTTACTATCTCAACCAGGCCGCCGCGAAGGCTACGGGGGCGAGTGACGCCTACGTCGCGGCCGAACGCGAGCGGCAGTCCAAGGAAGCCGCCCGTCGGGAGGACTTGTTCGATGGCCACAGGCGTCCGCCTCTGGCGGGGCGGAATGTCATTGTCGTCGACGACGGTGTAGCAACGGGGGCAACGGCGATCGCCGCCGTGAGGTCCGCGAAGGCCGCCGGCGCCTCGCGCGTGATCTTAGCTTTGCCGGTGGGTCCACCGCAGACGCTCACCGAGCTGAGGAGCGAAGCCGACGAAGTCGTTTGCCTCCACGAGGACGAAGACTTTTGGGCGGTGGGCCAGTACTACCGCGACTTTCGCCCGGTGGAAGACCGCGAGGTTTTGGATATTCTGCGGTCGTTCGCTCCCGTCGCAGCAGACGATTCACGCGACTTTACCGTGACCCGGGGAGGCGTGCGCCTGGCCGGCCGGCTGTTGACGCCATCGGCTGAAGGACCATTCCCCGCCGTTGTCTTTGTGCACGGCCTCGGCAGCAGCAAGGACTCGCCGCGTAACGTCGTCGTTGCCCAGCATCTCGTCGGTGCCGGAATGGCAGCGATCTTGTTCGACCTCAGTGGCCATGGAGACTCCTCCATGGATAAGCGCTCTGGCGTCGGACCGTACGTCGACGATCTGGAGGCCGTTTTCGGCTGGGCTCGCCAGCAGCCGGAAATAGACTCAGCGCTCGTCGCGGTTGCCGGCTCCAGCCTCGGTGCCGTTGTCACTCTCGAGGCGGTCGTCGAGCACCGAATTCGGCCGCACAGTCTCGTGCTTCGGGCTCCGCCCATAGCTCCGGAAGAGTTGGGCCGCCTCCAAGTGCCGGCACTGGTCATCGTCGGGTCAGCGGATCCACTGCTGGCCGACGTTCGCCTCGGCGCCAGAGGTCGCAAGGTTGCGACCCTGTCGATCGTCGAGGGCGCGGGCCACCTCTTCGAAGAGGCGGGAACTCTGGGGGAAGCCGTTCGGCTCACCGTGGAGTGGCTTAAAGGCCGCCTCCTGGAAAAGGCCGTCGCGACCCACAGCTCAACGTCGGTCCAGGAGTACCGCGGTCACGCATAGTCCCCGGGGCGGCCTGGGTCATCTGCCTGAGAAGCTTGCTAAGGTCGACAATGAACATGCACGAGCACGCACCCGGCGATATTGCCCTGCTGTCAGGTAGCGCGAATCTATCGCTCGGGCGGCTTATCGCCGATGAACTTGGGCTTTCGCTCTGCCCCGCCGAGGTCTCCCGATTCCCGGACAGCGAGCTCCATATTCAGATAAAGGAGTCGGTCCGGGCCAAAGACGTCTACGTGGTCCAGGGCACGGGTCCGCCAGTCGATCCGAATCTGGTGGAGTTGATCTTCCTCGCCGATGCCTGCCGGCGGGCAGGCGCTTCGAGGGTCACGGCGGTCGTCCCTTATTTCGGCTATGCCCGCCAGGATCGGCGGGCCAGGGGGCGCGAGGCGCTTGCAGCCCGCGTGGTCTGTGATCTGCTGGCCGCGGTCCGCGTCGAGCGTATGATTGCCCTCGATCTTCACACCGCCGCAATCGAGGGCTTCGCATCGTTTCCGGTCGAGCACCTCAGCGCCGTCCCTAATCTGGCGGAATTCTTGGCGGAGATCGTGGGGCCGGATGATGTCATCGTTGCCCCGGACCTGGGGGCCGTAAAGCTGGCCGAGCGCTATTCGAAGATTCTCGGGCTGCCCGTCGCCTTCGTGCACAAGACACGCTTGGGCCCTGAAGAGGTCAAGGCCACCGCCCTGGTGGGCGATGTGCGGGGCCGACGCCCCATCATTGTCGACGACATGATCACCACCGGCGCAACCGTCGAGGCGGCCGTGAGAGCGGTAACGCAGGCGGGGGCAAGGGCCGGGCCGATCGTCGTCGCTTCCCACGGTCTATTCGTGGGCTCCTGCCGCCGGCGGTTGGCGGCCGCATCCGTCGGCCGGGTAGTCGCCTCTGATAGCCTGCCTGTCGAGGATGACCTCGGCATGGCCAGAGATGTCGTGAGTGTGGCGCGACTCTTTGCCGATGGTGTTCGGCGCCTTCATCGTGGCGAATCGATGGCCCGCCTGGTCGGGAGTGTTGATTAGTCGGTCAACGATCAGCGCCCGTGGCGCTCTTGCGGGCTTAACGTAAAGCAGACCTCAGGCCGGACGGCCTGACGATTGGGACGGGCTTCTTGCCACGGATGAGGCGGTCCGTAACGCTGCCGAGAGCCAAGCGAGTGACCTCTTGAACCCCATTCAAATACGCATGTTGCGCACTTGACTCCTAGTCAAGTGCGCAGCCCTTTGACATACACCGGCGCCGAGTGAACGATCCGAAGCGTCCTAGCCTTTTTGGTCGGGGCGGAGCGATTCGAACGCTCGACCTCTTGAACCCCATTCAAGTGCGCTACCAGGCTGCGCTACGCCCCGACCCGAGGGACCGGTCCAGTCTATCAGAGGCGATCGACCGGTGCGAGGTTAGGCGCCCCGGACGCGCAGCGCTACGGCGTGAGCGACCCGTTTGACTCGAAGATGCGCCCGAGCGCGACGATCAGGATGCCGAGCACGGCGATCGCCACGAATTCGGCCACAACCGGCGGCCGCAGGTCATCCGTCAGGTGGTGCTGGACGAGGCCCGAGCCCATGTAGAAAACCAGCAGGAGGAACACGGCCGCCAGATAGCTTTCGAGCGGCAGGAAGTACAGGCCCCAGCGCGCCTCCGCTACGACCAGGCCGATGACGCCGGCGTACACCAGAGCCCGCACGGGGTCGGCCTCGGCCTCGCGCAACACCTCGACCGACAGCAGAAGCGTCACCAGCCCCACGGCGACCGCCGCCGGCACCAGCGAGACGTCGAAGGTATAGACCACGGCGAAGAACGCGAAGGCAGTCAGGTAGGTGCCCACATTGAGGATCAGGCGCGCCACCGGGTACAGCGGGTCTTGATCGTCCACGGAGACGTGCTCGGCGTAGATGATCCACGACATCAGCACCGCCGATACGAATATGCCGGGCACGGCCCAGTAGCCCTTTGCCACGTCCTCCAGGAACAGTCCGGACCCCAGCGTGAAGAGCGCCGGCAGGAACAGGAACGGCGCCGTCCCCGCGATGTCGCCCTCGAAGCCGCCCTGCTGGTGTGTGCGCAGGATGCCGTCGGCGCCGACCGTCACCAGGCCGGTCACCACCAGCAGGATCCAGGGCTTGGTCGGCTCGATCGCCAGGAAGAGCAACACGCCGACCACGTAGACCAGCACCAGGAGCGTGACCAGCGCCGGGCGCACGCCCAGGACCAACTCCGGCGCCTCCGGGACCGCCGCGGCGGCGAAGTCGAGCTCCTCGGGGCCGTCCGTAGTGTATTCCGCCCCGTCGGGCTCCCCTGGCGCCGCCCCGACCTCCTCGTCCGGCGCGGCCGTCGCCAGGACCGAGTCCTGTGACGGCTGCGCACCCGGCGAGGGAACAGCCCCGGCGTCGAGAGTCTCTACTTCTTGCACCTCTCCTGCCGCCGGCGGCGCGGCGTCCTCAGCGGAGGCGGTCAATTCCTCCACCGGAGCGTCCGCTGGGTCGTTTTGCCGGTTTTCTCGAGTTTCCGCCAAATTGGTTGTCCGTTGCCGGCAGGTCGCATCCCACCCGACGGCCTCAGCGACAACTTAGCATGCACTGTTCGACCGCGCTCGCGAGGCCGCGGCGATTGTACATTAGCTATCAGCTATCAGCTATCAGTGGGTCAGGAAGCGAGAATCCTGAAGGCGCCGAATCACGGCGCACCCTCGCTGTCGAATTACGCTCGGTTCGGGATAGCCGACCGCTGACGACCGGGGGCTATTCCTCGGCCCAGACCGGCTTCTCCAGGCCGAACATCTCCGCGGCGTTGCGGTACCACAGGAGGTCCTTTTCCTCCTCTGTCAGCGCCAGCTCGTCGAACATGCGCACGAAGCGCTCCGTGTGCTCGTGGATCTCGTCCGCCGAGCAGTCTGAGCCGAAGATAAGCTTCTCGATCGGGATTTCCTTGCCGATGAGGCCGCGCTCCATCGTATGACGCTCGATCGTACGGCCGCCCGACAGGTCGAAGTACACCCAGCGCCGCCAGCGGGCGACCGAAGCCGCCTCGTCGTAGTTTCCCGTACCGCCCATGTGCGCGCCGATGATCTTCAAACGCGGGAAGCGGTTGGCGATCGTCTCCAGGTGAAACGGCCGCATGTAGGTAGCCGACATCTCGCGTGGCCCCAGGCGCCGGAAAGCGGCGAACGGGTTCTCCGGCTGGCCCGCGGCCTTCGCATCCGCCTCGAGCTTCCGGCGCCGGTCATCCGCCCAGTTGGCGACGGAACCCCCTTCATTGTCACCCTGAGAGCCATTCTTGTTGTCATTCTGAGGCGAAGCCGAAGAATCTGTCCGTCCGCTTCCCGCCTCGCGCATCTGGCTCTCCATCTCTCGCATCCGCTTCGCCGATTCCGGGTCGCGCCGCGGATGGCGCGCCAGGAGGTCCATAGCGCCGCCGATCACGCCGCAGTGGAACAAGATCGGCATGTCCAGCTCCTCTGCCGCGCGGTAGACGGGGAAGTGGTCGCGATAGTCGTAGGGGTGGCGCGTGCCAATGATCTTCAGGCCGCGGTAGCCCATCTCGTGCAAGCGATGGATGTCGTCGAACGTCTGGTCGGCCGGGTCGACCACCGCGTGCGGCACGAACAGGTCCTCGTGCTTCATCGCCATGTCGATGCACTGCTCGTAGGTCAGGCCGAAGCGGCCGCCGCAGAGCAGGCTCGCCTTCACAGTCCCCACCTCGCGCAGCCGCTCGGCAAGGTGGTCGACCATCTCCTGCGGCGTCTTGCCCTCGCCCGCCGCGGGGTCACGCCCGGAGTCGCCCGCGGAGACCGGCGGCCGCGTGCCCGGCGGTCCGCCGGGCCCGGGGAAGTTGCGGGGGAAGTGCACGTGTACGTCCCATATCCTCATGGTTGGTTCTCGCTCTCCGGGCGCTGTGATTTTTCCTGTGTCGCGATTGTAGGCGGGTGGCGAGGAGGAAGTCGAGCCAGGCGCCGACTGCCGGCCGCCGACCTCCGTAGACAGATGTCCCTCGAAGTGCTACCGTCGCCGTCATCCTCCGGGACGCCAGTGACGAGACCAGGACGATCAGAAGGCGACAAGTACGGCCACACCATGACCCAGCCCATGAACTTTGGTACCTTCCACCTCTTTTCCCTGCCGGCCTGGACCAACGACCGCCAGATGGTGCACGACGAGCTCGATCAGATGTGCTGGCTCGAAGAGCTGGGCTATGACGAGGCCTGGATCGGCGAGCACAACGCCCGGGTTTACGGCGTCGTCGGCTCGCTGCAGGTGATCGCGGCGGCGATCGCCGCCCGCACGAAGCGAATTCGGATCGGCGCCGCGGTGACACGCGTGCCACTTCACCACCCGCTCCATACGGCGGAGGACCTCGCCCTGATCGACGTGATTAGCGAAGGCAGATTCGACTGGGGCATCGGCAAGGGCTATGACCGGCTCGAGTTCTCGACCTACGACGTCGAGTTCGAGGAGCGCGACGGGCGCTGGGAAGAGGCCCTCGACATCGTGCTCAAGGCCTGGCGCGACGGCCGCATCTGTCACGAGGGCAAGTTCTGGACGATTCCCGAAACCGAATTGTTCCCCAAGCCGGTCCAGAAGCCGCATCCGCCCGCGTATCTGATGGTCTCCCGCAGTGACGAATCGGTCGTTTTCGCGGCGAAGCGGCTTTTCCCGATCATCATGGGCCAGGGACCCGATTGGGACGACGCCCGCCACAAGATGGAGCTCTACCGCGAGACCGCGCTCGTGGCCGGCCACGCCCCGGCGGCGGTCGAGGACGCCCTGAGCAAGGCCGGCCAGCTAAAGCAGATGCACGTCGCCAACTCGACGGAAAGAGCCGCCGAGGAGTACGAACGAGGGCTGATGTGGTACTTCGAGACCGCCCGCAACCGCCAGATGTTCGGCTTTCGCCGCGAGCCCCAGCCTTTTGAATACTACTTGCACCACCGCTCCGTGATGCTCGGCTCGGCCGCAAAGCTCAGCGACGAGATAGCCGAATACCGCGAGTACACCGGCGTCAACAACATCATCGCCTGGTTCAACTGCGGCGGTCAGCCGCGCGATCAGGTGCGCCGGTCGATGGAGCTTTTCGCTGAGAAGGTGATGCCGCGGTTCAAATAAGGCCTCGGGCCTTGACACCGAGTGTTAGGATCATCCTCTGGCCGCCCGCCCGACCGGCGGGTTCGTCCGCCCCCGCGGTCGATCAGGGGGATCGTGATGAAGATACTGACGACACTCGACGGCTCTCTTGAATCGAGTCAGGTACTGGCGACGGTCTCCAACCTGGCGAAGGGGCTCGGGGCCACCGTGGTTCTTCTCACGGTATGTGACCCTGCGCACGAACTGCTGCGGATGCATCCAGAACCGTCGGGACCGGCCCTCATCTCCGGGCCCGCGGCCCTCGTATCGTCGACGCAAATCGAGGTCGCGGAACTGAATCAGCCAACGCCCGCACCCTGGGCGGAGTCCAGGGATCAGAGCATAAGCAGAGTGGAGGCAGAGGCCCGAGACTACCTTGGTGAGGCGGGACGCCCTCTAAGGGAAGCCGGCGTTGCCGTCGAGTCGAGGGTGCTAACGGCCGATAACGCGGCGAAGGCAATCATCGACGTCGCGCGTCAGGAAAAGGCCGATATCGTGGCAATGGCAACGCACGGCCGTTCCGGTCTCAGAAACATTGTTCACGGCAGCGTCGCCAGCGCGGTGGTCAGGTCTGGCGTTGCCCCGGTCCTTCTGGTGCGCTCTTCCGCGACGCGCCCCTAGTCTTGCCCGCGCTGCGCCGCGGCCGGCGCGGTTGCGAAAGTCGGCTTGACCGCCGGCTCTCGTTCGAGCGCCTCTGGGCTCCGGTTCACGGCCTGCCGGCCGTTGTCGACCAGACGCTTCGTGATCTAAGCGACGCCAGCCATTCGTTCAGCTCGCGGCGCGAGGTGAACCTGTGGCGAACGCGGTCCGCGAAAGCGGCGTCCGCGAACAGCGCGCCGGACCGGCGGCGCAGACTCGCGTGCATTCGGACCGACCACCAGACCACCGAGTCTTTGGACAAGGCCGTGCGCCAACGCTCGACGTTGCCGTGCCAGAGAGGCTCCTTAGTTACCACGCGTACGACAGTGCGGCGCAGGACCTGCCAGCGCGGCAGGTCGAGCCAGACGATGGTGTCGCAGCGGCGCAGGACCAGCTGGTCCGACGCCGAGGGCCCGAGGTTGCCATCGAGGGTCCAGCCTTCCGCCCTCGTGGCCGCATCGAACTCCACGAGCTCCTCCTCCCGGGGCGCTGGCTGCCAGTTCGGCCGCCAGATGATCGCGTCGTTGCAGATGTAGGTCAGCCCCAGCTTCTCCGCCAGCGCCTGGGCGACGAACGTCTTGCCGCAGCCGCTGCTGCCGACCACGCAGATGCGGCGCCTAACTTCCGGCTGCGGTCTTCACCACTTGCCGCCGAGTTTGTCACCAAAAGTCCAAATTCCAACGTCCCAATTCCCCTTTAGTTCATCCCCACCACTACCCCCTGCAGCGCTACGAGCGCCCGCACCACGCCCTCGCGCCAGCCTTCACCCAGCGCCTCGCGGTCCAGGCGGACCTGGTGGGCCGTGACCGACGCGAGACCCGGGACCCGCCGCGGATAGGCGCCGCGGTCGATCTCGCGCCCCGGGAGAAGGCGAAGGACGATCTGGTCGCCCTCGACCTGGATGGCGCCGGCGCCGGACTCTGTCGCCAGGAGGCGGAGACGGCAGACCCAGAGCAGGTTCTTCGCCGCCGGCGGCGGCGGCCCGAAGCGGTCGACAAGCTCCGCCTCGATCGCGTCGACCTCTTCGCTTTTCTCGGCCCGCGACAGGCGCTGGTAGAGGGCCAGGCGGAGGTTGAGGTCGGGCACGTAGGCGTCGGGCAGATGCGCGGTGATCGGCAGGTCGATGCTCACGGCCGGCCTCGCCAGCGCCGGCGGCGGCGGCTTCTCACCCCGCTGCAACGCCTTCAGGCGCTCGACCGCGTCGCCCAGCATGCGCACGTAGAGGTCGAAGCCCACGGCCGCCATGTGCCCGCTCTGCTCCGCGCCCAACAGGTTGCCGGCGCCGCGGATCTCGAGGTCGTGCAGCGCGATCTGGAAGCCCGCGCCCAGCTCCGTGGCCTCGAAGATCGCCTGTAGCCGCCGCTGCGCCGTCTCCGACAACGCGCGCCCGCGCTCGTAGAGCAGGTAGGCATAGGCGCGCGCGGCGCCGCGGCCCACCCGGCCCCGAAGCTGGTACAGCTGCGCCAGCCCGAGCTTGTCCGCCTGGTTGATGATGATCGTGTTCGCGTTGGGGATATCCAAACCAGATTCGATGATCGTCGTGCAGACCAAGACGTCGATCTCGCCCGCGGTGAAAGCCAGCATCGTCTTCTCCAGCTGGTCCTCGTGCATCTGGCCGTGGCCGATGCCGATGTTCGCCTCCGGCACGAGCCGGCGGATGCGCTCTGTGATCAGCTCGATGTTGAACACGCGGTTGTGGACGAAGAAGACCTGGCCGCCGCGTTCCAGCTCGCGCATGATCGCCTCGCGGATGATGGCGTCGTCCGACTCCAGCACGTAGGTCCGGATCGGCAGGCGGTCCTCCGGCGGCGTCATCATGTTCGATAGGTCGCGGATGCCGACCAGCGACATGTGCAGGGTGCGCGGGATCGGCGTCGCCGACAGCGTGAGGACGTCGACCTCCTGGCGCATCTGCTTCAGGCGCTCCTTGTGCGCGACGCCGAAGCGCTGCTCCTCGTCGATGATCACCAGCCCCAGCTTCTTGAAGCCCATATCCTTCTGGAGGATGCGGTGGGTGCCGATCAGGATGTCGACGCCGCCACCGGCCGTGTCCAGGACGACCACACGCGCCTCCTTGTCCGACAGAAAGCGCGAGAGCATCTCGACCCGCGCCGGCAGGCTGGCCAGGCGCTCCTTGAAGGTCGTGAAGTGCTGCTGGGCGAGGACCGTCGTCGGGACGAGGACGGCCACCTGGAAGCCGTCCATGACCGCCTTGAACGCGGCGCGCACGGCGACCTCGGTCTTGCCATAGCCGACGTCGCCGCAGATCAGGCGGTCCATCGGCCGCGCCGCCTCCATATCGGCCTTCACGGAGTTTATCGCTACCAGTTGGTCCGCCGTCTCGACGTAGGGGAACGACGCCTCGAGCTCCTGCTGCCAGGGGGTGTCGGGCGAGAACGCGTGCCCCGGCAGGAGCTGGCGGCTAGCGTAGAGGTCGAGGAGGTCCTGCGCCACGTCGGCAACGGCCCGCCGCACTCGCTCCCGCGCTCGCGTCCATTCGCCGCTGCCCAGCCGCGTCAGGGCCGGATGGTACTCGCCGGGACCGACGTAGCGCGCCACCCGGTTGCTTTGCTCGACAGGCACGAACAGGCGGTCACCCTCGGCGTAACCCAGCTCCAAAAACTCGCGCGAAGTGCCTTCAACAGTCCGCACGACCAGGCCGTTGAAGCGGGCGATGCCATGCTCGATGTGGACGACGTAGTCACCCGGCGAGAGGTCGGCAATCAGCGAAGACCGGTCCGGCCCTTGGGTCCGCAGCGCCCGCCGCTGCTTCACGAAACCGAAGACCTCGGCGTCGGTCAGGAGCAGAATCGCCGTGGCTGCCTCCGCAGCGTAGGCTGGCGATTCACCCCCGCCGTCTTCGACCACGGGCCTCAAGTGCCACCCGTGCGGCAGCGACCCACGGATCACCTGGACCGACCCCGGCGCCGGCGCCGCTGTTATCGCCTCGACCACACCGACGCCAACGCCTTCTTCGCCGAGCACCGCGTTCAGGCGCGGCGCCTGCTGCGAGACGATCACCACGGCCGCGCCCTTCCGCGCAACGGCCTTGACCTCGCGCGCCAGCAGCCGGATGCGCCCCCCGAAACCCGGCGCGGGCACGAATGGCGGCCGGATAACCAGGCCGTCATTCTGAGGCCCCTCGTAGCCGTCATTCTGAGGCCCCTCGTAGCTGTCACTCTGAGTCCCCTCATCATTGTCATTCTGAGGCGTAGCCGAAGAATCTATCCGTTCGCCTGCTGTCGCGCTCGGGTATGCTGCTCCGTCGCCGGCCCGTCTGTGGCCCCCCCTTTTCCCGCCTGAGAGAGGGGCCGCGGGTGAGGGCGGCATCTCCGCCCCAAACCGCAGCAGCTCGACAACCGCGTGCGCCGCCAGCTTCCGCTGCAGGTCGTGCCAGTTTGACTGCGCCGCGGGCAGGCCGATGGGCAGCTCGCCGCGAGCCTCCCGCTCGATGCGCATCGTCGCCGTTTCGGCGACGTATTCGTCCAGCGCTCGGGACAGGTCGATGGGTTCGTCCAGGATCACCGTCGATCCGGCCGCTAGGTGGTCGAGGAGCGAGAACGGCGAAAGCAGCGCCGGCAGGAACGACCGCTCCGGCGCGACGCCTCCGGCGGCCAGCGTCTCCAACTCGTCGCGGATCGTGCCAGCCGCTTCCTCCGTGCAGGCGCGGAAGTCGAGGCTCGCCGCCAGGTACCGCGCGGCCGCGCGGTCGGGTGAAAACTCCGTGGCGAGGCCGAGCGTGATCGAAGTGAGGCGCTCACGCGAGCGCTGTGTCTCCGGATCGAAGGCGCGGATGCTCTCGACCGCCGGGCCGAAGAACTCGACCCGCGCCGGTGCCGCCGTCTGCGGCGCGAAGAGGTCGACGATGCCGCCGCGCCGCGCCGCCTGTCCCGGCGCTTCGACCAGGGGCTCGATCGCGTAACCGGCCTCCAGCAGCCGGCGCAGGAGGTCCTCCGGCGTTAGCCGGGCGCCGACCGCCAGCGACCAAAAGGCCGACCGCGCTACGTCGGGCGCCAGCGTCCGCTGGGCGATGGCCTCGACCGAGGCTACGATAATGGGCGGGCCGGCTCCATACACCGGGGATTCGCCCCGGCCGGCGTCCCCACCGTGGGCCGGGGATTCACTCCGGCCGAGGGCCCCGATCGTCTCGAGACGGGCGCGAGTGTCCCAGGGTTCCTCAGTCCCCCGCTCGTAGGGCAGACGGTCGCGCTGAGGATAGAGCCGTACCCGAGGGCCGACGGCCGCACCGAGCCAGGCGCCAAGCTCTTCCACGAGGTCACGTGCCCGCGCTTCCTTCGCCACGACCATGAGAACCGGCCCGCCGGCATCTCGCGCCAGCGCCGCCGCCAGGCCGGCCTTAGTCGTGTCACCGGCGCCGACGCGCAGGGGCGCGCCCGGCGCCGGGCGCGGAAGCCCGCCGGCGGCGAGTATCGGTTCGAGAAGGCCGGAGAGGTCCATGGTCACCAACGCCAAAACGGCCGCCCCGGCATCCGGGGGGCCTTTCTACGGCCATTTTACAGCTTCTGAGCGCGGCAGGCCCTCGCGGTTCCCATCCGCCTGCGGATTGCCCCTCACATTGCTGCTTTGGGTACCCAGGCTTCGGCCCCGGGTACCGAAAAGCTCAAGCCTCCGCCGCGTTAAAGCGGTTCATCGCCCGCTCCCAGCCTTCGGCGATGATCACCTCGATCGCTTCGACGGCGCGCTCGACACCCGCGTCGAGGACGCGTTTCTCGCCCGACGCGGGTTTCGCGAGAACGTGGCCGGCCACGACCTCGGGGTCCCAGGACGGCACGCCATCGACCTCGGGCCGGCCGATGCCGATGCGCACACGGCCGAAGTCCTCGCTCGCCAGCGCGGCCGCGATCGACTTGAGACCGTTGTGCCCGCCGGTGCCGCCTCCGCGGCGCAGGCGCAGCCGTCCCTGGGGAAGGTCTAGCTCGTCGTAGACGACGATGACGTTCGAGGCAGGCACGTGCTCGCGCTGGGCCAGGGGCCCCACAGCGAGGCCGCTGCGGTTGACATAAGTCCGAGGTTTCACCAGAAGCACGTCGCCGCCGCCGATGCGTCCGCGCCCCGTCGATGCCGTCTTGCCGGCCTTGAAGTCGATACCGTGGCGGCGGGCGAGCCGGTTGAGGCACCAGAATCCGACGTTGTGGCGATGGCCGGCGTAGGCGTTACCAGGATTGCCCAGGCCCACAATGATCAGCTTTTCCACGCCGCCATGATAATCGCCGCAGAGGCGCATCCTCCGGCGAACGAAGTGCCCGCCCAGCCTTCCTCCGCGGGTCAGCCAGTCCCCTCTCCCTCTGGGAGAGGGTTAGGGAGAGGGCGAGCTTGAGGGGCGCCCTCGAGCGAGCGCGCCTGCCTTAGCGCGCGGCCGCGCCCGCTGTCTGGCGCAGACCGCCGACCGCTTCCGGCAGCAGCTCGCAGACCCTGTCGATCTCTTCGATCGTCGTCGCCGACGAGAGCGTGAGGCGCAGGCTGCCCACGGCCTCGGTCATCGCGAGGCCCATCGCTAAAAGCACGTGCGAAGGCTCCCAGGTGGACGAGCCGCAGGCGGCGCCCGCCGAGGCGGCGATGTCGAGCTTGTCGAGCGCGGCCACGAGGTCATCGCCGCGCACGCCCCGGAAGCTGACGTTCACGTTGTTTGCCAGGCGCCGCGAGGGATGGCCATTCAGGGAGGCGTCCGGCACGGCGCTCAAGATACGCCGGGCAAGGGTGTCGCGCATCGCCTCGCAGACCCGGACGCTGTCGACGCGTTCCGTTTCCGCGATTTCCAGAGCCACGGCCTGGCCGACGATCCCGGCGACGTTCTCGGTGCCGGCGCGGCGCTGCCGCTCCTGACCCCCGCCCGCGATCTGGGCGGTGAACGGCGTGCCCCGGCGCATGTAAAGCACGCCGGTGCCCTTGGGCCCCCCGAACTTGTGACCGGACAGGCTGAGGAGGTCGATGCCGAGGGCCTCTACGTCGAGCGACAGGTATCCGGGGGCCTGCACCGCGTCGGTGTGCACGGGCACCTTTCGCCGCAGCTCTCGTCCGCGAGCCGCCACGACGGCGGCGACCTCCGCGATCGGCTCGATGGTGCCGACCTCGTTGTTCGCAAGCATCACCGAGACCAGCACCGTCCGCTCCGTGACCGCGCCTGCGACCTGTTCGGGGTCGACGAGTCCATACCGGTCCACGGGCACATAGGTGACGTCGAACCCGAAGTCTTCGAGGTAGTTGCAGGTGTGATGGACGGCGTGGTGCTCGACGGTCGTCGTTACGACGTGGTTGCCGGCCCGCGCCTTCTTCTGGGCGAAAGCGACGCCCTTGAGGGCCGTGTTGATGGACTCCGTGCCGCCGGACGTGAAGACGATGTCCGAGGAGCGGCAGTTGAGCACGGCCGCGACCGTCTTGCGAGCGTCGTCGATCGCCCTCTGGGCCTGGCGGGCGAGCGTGTGTGTCGCCGACGGGTTGCCGTAGCTCTGCGTGAGGTACGGCATCATCGCCTCGAGGGCTCGAGGATGAAGCGGCGTCGTCGCCGCGTTATCGAGATAGATCATCGGGATTCCTGGAGTCTCGCGCTTACGTTCACGTAAGACCACGGTACCCCCACTGGGTATCGCTGTCAAACTCGACGAAGAACCGGGAACGAGGAACCAGGAATTCGCCTTGCCACTTTCGTGGGGCGGCCAAAACGAAAACACGTAGCCGAGACTTTCCAGTCTCGGCGGCCATGAAGTCGCAATGGCTTCAACCGCTGCCGAATTGACAGATGCGAGCCGCGCGATTACGGTTGGGCATCGCAGAGCACCACAGCTGATCTCCGGGGGTTTCTATGACCGAGACCACGTCCGCGCCCGCGCAAGCCAGGTACGGCGTCGAGATCGTGCGCGATGTCATGGTGCCGATGCGGGACGGAGGGCCGCTCGCCACCGACCTCTACCTTCCTCGCCTTCCCACGGGCGGCGACCCGGGCGAGCGGTTCCCGGCCCTCCTCCAACGCACGCCCTACAGCAAAGAAGGAGCATCGTCCCCGAACCGCGAGGTTCAGCCGCCGACCTCGGACGAGCCCGGGCCCGACCGCGCGGTTGCCACCGAGCGATTCGCGAGCTTCTTCGGCGAACGTGGTTATGTCGTCGTCATCCAGGACGTGCGCGGCCGCTGGCGGTCGGAAGGTATCTGGCACATGCTTCACGACGACGGCCGCGACGGCGCCGACACCTGCGCCTGGATCGCGTCCCAACCCTGGTCCGACGGCAAGGTCGGCACCTACGGCACTTCTTACGCCGGCGGCACCCAGCATGCCATCGCTCTCGAAGGCGCCCAGCAGCTCAAGACTGTGATTCCCGTCGACGCGATGTCGAACCTCTGGTATCAGAGTCTGCGCAACGGCGGCGCCTTCGAAATGCGGTTCTGGAACTGGATCTTCACCTGGGCCGGCCGCGGCAGCCGCGAGTCGCGCGACGGCGTCGCGGGCCCGGCGCTCGTCGAGATGTGGTCGAACCGCCGCACCTACCTTTCCCATCTGCCGGTACGTCGCGGCGCCACGCCGCTTAAGCACGCGCCAGAATACGAGAACTGGCTCGTCGAGGCCATGAGCCGCGGTCCCGGCGACCCTTTCTGGGACATCAACAACATCCGCGAGCGTGCTTCCCAATACCAGGACATGCCGGTTTATCTGGTCGGTGGCTGGTACGACTCCTGGGCCGGCAACACTACCGCCAACTTCTGCGCGCTGACCAGGGCGATCCAGGGACCGGTCTACCTGATCATGGGCCCCTGGATCCACGGCCAACAGGGGGCATCGGCACACGGACAGGTGAGCTTTGGCCCCGACGCCGCCATTCCCGACCCCCTCGCCTGGCGCCTGGAGTGGTTCGACCACTGGCTCAAGGGCGCGGACAACTCCGTGGGAAAGGCGGCGCCCTTCGCGACCCCGGTTCGTATCTTCGTCATGGGTACGGGTGACGGCTCGAAGACCGGCGACGGCAGACTGAACCACGGCGGTTCCTGGCGTGACGAGCAGGACTGGCCGCTCGCCCGCACCCGTTTTACGCCGTTCTACCTCCGCGCGGGCGGGCTCCTGTCGCCCGAGCCCGAGCCCGGAGCGGAATCATCGACCAGCTACGACTTCGATCCGCGCGACCCCGTTCCGACGATCGGGGGCAACATCTCTTCCGCGGTTGGCATCATGCTCCAGGGAGCCTGGGACCAGCGCGGCGGCGAGCACGTCTGGAACTGGCTGAGGCCAATTCCGCTGTCCGCGAGGCGCGACGTCCTCGTCTTCCAGACCGAGCCGCTCGCTGAAGACATCGAGGTCACGGGCGAGATCGAGGTAAGGCTCTGGGCTTCGTCCTCCGCGGTCGACACCGACTTCACCGCTAAGCTGATCGACGTATACCCGGCCAGCGTCGACTTCCCGGGCGGATTCGACCTCAACCTCGAAGACGGGATCATCCGCGGCCGCTTCCGCGAATCACTCAAACACGAGAAGCTGTTGGAGCCCGGCGTGGCCTGCGAGTTCACGATCCACCTCTACCCGACCTCCAACGTCTTCAAGAAGGGCCACCGGATCCGCGTGGACGTGTCCAGCAGCAACTTTCCCCGTTTCGACCTGAACCCCAATAGCGGCGAGCCTCTCGGCCGCCACCGGCGGATTGTGGTCGCGACGAACACGGTGTTTCACGATCGCGACCACCCATCTCGCATCATCCTGCCGGTTACTCCGCCGGCGGGCTGAGCGGCAGGAGGCCTTCCACTTATCCCGTAGCCGGGGCTTTCGAGCCCCGGCGTCGAATCTGCGCACACATGCCGGCGAGGCTAGAAAGCCTCGCCTACCGATTTCTTGGACAGGCTGCTAGTCGCCGACCACAGCGGAGACTCCCAGTCGCCCCTTCAGAAGCGATTTTCGCCTAAGGCTCGCTGAGCTTCTCGGCTTTCTCGAATTCGGCCTTCGCGGCCGCGAGAAGCTCTTGGTCGCACAGGAGATCGATTGCCGTCATGGCCAGGACTCTGGCGCCGTTGAGGGTAGCCTCGAGTCCGGCGGGCGAGCCGGCGGCCTCGCGCATCGCGTCTGAATGCCCGGGAGTGCCGGCCGGCGCGATCGCGATGTAAGCGGTCACGGCGGGGACCACGTGAGACACATTGCCGAAGTCGGTCGAGCCTCCGCCCAGGCTGGCGTCAGGCTGGTCGATCTTCAGCCCTAGAGAGATCAGATTCGCCTCAATCGCGGCGGCGATCGGCCGGTTGGGGACGGTGTTGTGGTAAGGGTAAACGTCCTCCCGCCATTCGAGGCGGGCGCCGGTTGCCGTGGCGGCGCCCTCGGCGCAGGCCAGAACGCGCCCGTAAAGCTCCTGGAGGTAGGTGGCGTCGTTGGCGCGCACGCGAATTCGGGCTGCGGCGTAGGGCGGGATGACGTTCGGCGCCTCGCCGCCGTGCGTGATCACGCCGTGGATGCGGGCATCGTTGCGCACCTGCTGACGCAGGTGGCTGATGCCATTGAACGTCAGGATCACCGCGTCGAGCGCGTTTATTCCCAGGTGCGGCGCGGCCGCCGCATGGGCCGCCTTGCCGTGGAACTCGACCTTCAGCGCCCTCGCCGCGAGAGAAGGACGGTCGCCGGCCCTGGTTCTCGAGCCAGGGTGGATCATGATCGAGGCATCGACCCCATCGAGGTGCCCCTCCCGCAAGATCGGCACCTTGCCGCCGGCGCCCTCGACCGCTGACTCCTCGGCGGGGCTGCCGAGCAGCCGGACGGAGCCCGGAAGCCGGTCTCCGATCGACGCCAGGGCAAGCGCCGCCCCAATCGTTCCAGCGGCGATGATGTTGTGGCCGCAGCCGTGACCGATGCCGGGCAGCGCATCGTACTCGGCGAACAGCGCGACACGAGGCCCTCTGTCCGGGCCGATGTCGGCTCGAAACGCGGTCTCGAGGCCGGCGATCCGGCGCTCCGGCTCCAGCCCGTGGCGGGCCAGCAAGTCGCACAGCAGTTTGACCGCGCCGTGCTCCTGCAGGCCAAGCTCCGGGTTCTCCCAGATCGTGCGCCAGGCGATTTCCAGATCGCCCCGGATCGCGTCGACGCGGGCGCAGACCTCGGCTTTGAGTGACTCCGCATCAGTCATCAGCTCGCCCATTCCTCGGCTTCTCTGGAAGTCCCGGGTCTGACGTCCCGCACCAGGCCGCTGATCTCGACGCCGGCTTTGACCATTTCGAACCAGTAAGCGTGGCCAAGGTCGTTGGGGTGAAAGCGGTCGGCGCTAAAGTTGAAGGCATGATAACGCGCGTCGCCCAACTTCTCGACCGGAAGCCCCAAGCGCCAGCGGCGCACGGTTCGCACTGGGGATGTAAACTAGGGAACCCGCAGTAGAATTTAGACTGTCCTTGAGCTCCGGCTTTGCGTGTCGCGCTCGCGGATAGAGGCATCTGCCTCAAGTCGGTCATCCTGAATCAAAGGAGCACCATGAAAAGGTTCATTCTTGCTAGCCTCATGGCGATTATTCTGACAATGTCGCTCCTCCACGCCCGTACCGCCTCCGCCACTATTTGCTGGACGAACGATGGTCCTATCACGTCAATAATGGTCGTGCAACGAGCCGATGCCGTGGTCGCTACCATACGAACTCCGCCCGCTGGCCCGATGAGCGCGACTCCAGGCGGTCCGACCCAAGGATGCTTCCCCTAACAACGGCCATAGCGATCAAGTGAAGCAAGAAGGCCCGCTTCATTTAGTGCCGCTCGAGGACTCCCCCGCGGAGGACGATACGCCGGCGAACGCCAAGACGGCCGGCATCGTGATGAAGAGGACGCCGATCACGATCATTTGATCGTGTCGGTTGGTCCTGGCCTCACGATGAAGTCATCGTGTCGTTCAGGGGCATGGCTGCCTTGGCGGAAGCTTCTCTTAAGGAGGGGTCATGCCGAGTAAATTGTCTGGCATGAAGGCGGCGACCAATACCACGGCTGCACTATTCTCCGACGCCTCTGCCATCAGGCGCGTTCATCGGGAGAGCATGGTCCTGCTTGGCGGCGGCCGCGCCCTGCTGATGCAGGTCGCCCACCCGGCCGTCGCCGCGGGCGTTGCCGAGCACAGCGCCTTCCGGGGTCGGCGGCTCGAGCGTCTCCTCCGGACGCTGCGTCCCACGCTCGCCATCGTCTTCGGATCGCCCGCCCAGGTGCGAGCGGCGGCCGCTTCCATCAACGCGGTGCACGAGCAAGTCGTGGGTGACGGCTACCGCGCGACCGACCCTGACCTCCTCCTCTGGGTCCTCGCGACCTTGATTGACACCGCCCTCCTCATGCACCAGCGCTTTCTCAGGCCGTTGAGTGAGGAGGAGGCCGACGCCTATTACCGCGACATGCTCCGGGCCGGCGCGCTTCTCGGCGTCAGTCGGGACGAGGCGCCGGAGGACATCGCCGCCTTCCGCCGCTATGTGGAGGACACGTTGCGGTCGCTAAAGGTGAGCGGCGCCGGACGCCGGATCGCCGCCGAGTTGTTCGCGGCCGGACCTCCGGCCGCGCCTGTCTTTGCCGCCCTGAGAGAGCTTACGGCCGGCCTTCTTCCGGCCGTTCTAAGGGAACAATTCGGTCTAGGCTGGGGTCCCGGAAGGGAGCGGGCATTAGAAGTCCTGGCCGCAACCTCTCGCCTGGTGGTTCCCCGGCTGCCTTCCGCCCTTCGCGCTCCGCCCCGGCTCGTGATGCCGGCGAGGCAGGGCCGGCCGGGCTGAGTGCCTCGCCCGTCAGGGCGTTCTCGGTCGCCAGGGCGACTTCCGCTCCGCCGCGCACCAGGGGCAGTCGGCGGCCGGGTACAAGTCCCGATAACGGCAGCCGCCGTCTTCGAGGTGAGGGCGCCAATGGTTTCCCAGGGTGCCGTGGCTCTGTTCGAGGCGCCGGACCAGCTCGCCGTCCGGCACCGGCATGACGCGGGGTGGGCGCGCCAATGCCGAAACCTTAGCCTCGCGACCTTCCCGCCAGGGCGCCCATCGGGTCCCAGGGCGGAAGCGCAATCGGCTCCAGGTCCAGCGCTTCCCGCAGCTCCGCGGGCAAGCAGGTCTTGCGCGCGGCGACCTCGAACACGTACTCGTCGAACCAGGAGTCATTCATGACGAAGAAGCCCTTGCGACCGGCTTCTTCTCCCCAGCTGTTCTCGACTCGCCAGCGACGCACGCGGTCGTCGAGGACGTCAAGGCCCGTGAACAGCATCGCGTGCGTCATCATCGTCTCGTGGTACTCGAGGCGAGCGGCCTTGCTGAGACCGAACTCCGTTTCATAGAGCGAGGCATAATCGTACAGGTCCTTGTCCCAGAGGCCGAGGTCGCGCCGTGACATCTTGCCCGTGTCGCAGCCGAACCAGACCGGTTCTCCTTCGAGTATCGTCCGCCGGGCGATGTCCTTCATCAAAGACGCTTCGACGTTCAGATATTTGACCATGCCGCCGCCGACGACGTTTCCCAGGTAGCGCACGGTGAATGTCCGGCCCATCGGACTGCCCGCGCGAGGGTCATTCACGAGGCAGACGTACTCGTCCAGCGGCAGGTCGACGTACTTCTGGGCGAACTCGCGCGGCGTCATGTCAGGATCGCGGTGGAAATTGCGGTCCTTGTCGGTCCACTGCCAGCTGAATTTCGCCGGCGGCGCGCCCAGGTGGATCGACAGGATTCGGAACACGACGGCCAGGCTCTCTTCTTTGGCGCCCCTGAGCTCGGCCGGCGACGCGCCACGCCCGCCCATCTCGCGTATCGTCTTCGCCGTCTCACGCAGCTTCGAACGGAGGATCGAGTTCATGCGCCCGGTGCTGGATGAGCTCTGGGTCTCCGGCATGAACGGCTTCGGTACGAGGCCGTGCTTCCGCACGATGTTGACGAACATGTTCCACTGGCCGCCATCGTCGATGGGGTGGGTCAGGAGGTAGGCCACGGACCTGTCGTCGACGTCGAGACCGGCGGTCTCGATGATCGCTTCGAGGAAATAGTTGGCTCGCTCGATCTTGTCGCAGAAGAGGGCGTAGTTCTGACTGAACTCGAAGCTCTTCAGTCCCATCTCCTTCATGGCGCCCACGCGCAGGAGGTTCAGGCCGGCGAACATCCAGCAGCGCCCCGTGTTGCGCTGGTTCGTGGCAGACCAGTCGTCGAGGACGTGGGAGAAGCTGTGATCGGTCCCGAACACAACGTCGCGGTTAAGTGCAACGTCGTCAACCGTCACCTGCGTGACGGCGTTCTGGGCGATGCGGAAGTTCGGCGACTTGTTCAGCCGCGCGCGCAGCGCGGCCAGCGTCTCCTCCGTGATCGCTCCAACGTCAGTGGTTGGCGGTCGGGTCTCGGTTAATGTCACGTGCATCTCCTGTTCGTCGCGGCCGGCGCC
The DNA here is from genome assembly GCA_964422735.1 of uncultured Dehalococcoidia bacterium. Taxonomy (GTDB): domain Bacteria; phylum Chloroflexota; class Dehalococcoidia; order DSTF01; family WHTK01; genus CAYRCD01. The sequence continues at coordinate 33,390 of CAYRCD010000001.1, forward strand.
GTGCCGGCGGGCCGCTCGGCCTTCTCGCGGAGGTGGCGGCGTATCGGCGTTTCGCACACAATATGCACGCTTGACCACCCGCGCAATTCGTCGCGTGCTTTAGACTCGGCAAGGTCCGCCATAATCCTGAAGAGGCAATGACCGCCGCTTTCCGGGCCCCTGATCATCGAAGCGGCCCTCAACGGCGGCACGCCGAAGGCCCGCAACCCCAACGTGCCCCGCTCGCCCGCGGAGATCGCGGCCGACGCCATCGGCTGCATCGACGCCGGCGCCACCATCATCCACAACCACAACGATGACCCTGTTATCGGAGGCAGCGGCCGGCACGATCCGGACCCCTACCTCGAAGCCTGGCGGGCGGTCCTGAATGAACGCCCGGACGCCATCTTGTATCCGACTATGGCAAGCGGCGCCCCGCAGGTCACGATCGAGCGGCGTTACTCGCATGTGGAATCCCTGGCCGCCGCCGGAGTCCTCGGGATGGGCCTCATCGATCCTGGTTCGACCAATCTCGGCGGCGCCGACGCCGATGGCTTGCCGCGCCCCGTAGACTCCGTCTACCAGAACACCTACCGCGATGCCCGCTACATGTTCGAGGTCTGCGAGCGTGCGGGCGTTGGCATGAGCATTTCGATCTTCGAGCCCGGGTTTCTGCGGGTCGTTCTCGCCTATCACGCCGCCGGCCGTCTGCCCCCTGGTGCGTTTGTGAAGCTGTACTTCGGCGCTAACCGGCGTTTGAGCTTCGGATTGCCGCCTACAAGGCCCGCTCTCGAAGCGTACCTCTCGATGCTCGAGGGCACAGGGCTGCCCTGGCTCGTTTCGGCGATCGGTGGCGACGTCGTTGGCTGCGGCCTCGCTCGTCTCGCCCTCGAGCGCGGCGGCCACCTTCAGGTCGGCCTTGAACCTTACGCGGGCGATGGCACGCCCTCCAACCTCGACCTCGTCCGTCAGGCCGCCGAGCTCGCGCGTGATGTCGCCAGGCCGATCGTGACCGCGCTCGAAGCGCGCCGGATTATCGGCCTGCCGGAGCGGCGTCAGCCCCGGGGCTTGGTGGTGGCTTAGCGCGCGACCGCGACAGCGGGTGGGACCTTCAGCTCCGGCCGCCCGAGGTGAACGCTGTAGCCGCGGCCGAAGGCCGCGGCGGGCTTTATATCGGACGCTTCGACCTTGGCAGACTGCTCACGATCAGCGCCTGCGAGTGGTCCACCATCTCGCGGACCTCGGTTTCAGAGAGGCTGCCGTCGATCACGACCGTGTTCCAGTGGCGCTTGTTCAGGTGATATCCGGGCGTGACAGCCGGGTGATTGGCGCGCAGGATCTCGGCGAGCACGGGATCGCACTTGAGGCTGATGCGCAGGGGACCGGCCGTGGTGATGAGGGCGAAGATCCTCCCGCCCACCCGGAAGACCTCCACCTCCGGGCCGAAGGGGAAGTCGGAACTCGCGCCGGCCCGAGAGCCGCAGCAGGCGGCTAGCGCCGAGCGGTTCAAATCAGGGGAGGATGCTGAGCGGGTCGATGATCGTGTCTTTGTAGTGCACTTCGAAGTGAAGATGAGGCCCCGTCGCGTAGCCCGTCATGCCGCTGTATCCCAGCAGTTCCCCCTGGTTGACCTTCTGGCCCGTCCTGACAAGTATGCGCGAGAGGTGGGCATACAGCGTCACGTAGCCGTTGCCGTGGTCGATCACGACGTAGAGACCGTAGGAGCAGCAGGGGTTGCCGCCGGCGAAAGTTACGGTGCCGGCCGCCGCCGCGACGATCGGCGCGTTCGTGTTCTGGAACAGGTCGATATCTATGCCGAGGGGATGGCTGGGCCCGAAGTAGCTGGAGATCGGACCCGTCGTGGGCCAGATGAAGCCCGTGCGCCGGGTCGGCGCCGTGCTCGAGGTGACCGGCTTTCGAGTGGCTGAGGGCTGCGCCAAGGCCGTGCCCGTGGTCGCGGGTGTGCCCGGCGCGGTGGGTGATGTCCGGGGGCTGGCAGCGGTCTCAGGCGTCGGCGTGCCCGCGGCTTGGCCGGCCGCTGAGGCGATCGGCGGCGGGGCGGCGCTCGTCGCGGGTCCCGCGAGGCGTCTGGGGCTCCGGACCAGCAGCTCCTGCCCGACCTGGAGGGTCTGCTGGTCGGAGACCGGCCCGGACGCGCCGACGATGTCTGCCACGCTGACACCATAGCGGCGCGCGATTTCGCTCACGCTTTCGCCGCCGAGCACGAGATGAATCACGCCGGTTTCCACGGGAATCCGCAGCTTTTGACCCGGCTGGATGTAGTCCTGGGCGGTGATGATGTCCGGGCGGTTGCTGAACACGAGCAGGTCCCAACCGGCAAGGTCTTCCGTGCTCTTGAGGCCGAACTTGGTCGCGATCTTGCTCAGCGTGTCACCGCTCTCGACCGTGTAGACGCAATAGAGCGGGCTCTGGGAAGAGTCGCAAAGTGCAGCCGTGGGCGTCGGCACGGGCGCCGCGGGCGGCCGGGGTTCCTCCGCCACTCTCGCCGCTGCGAGGCGCAGCCCCTCTGCGGTCAAATCCACAAGGCGAGACGAGGCGACGGGCGCCAGGTCGGCAAGCCTTCTCGCGCTCGCTACCGCCGGTGGCGGAGGCGGGGGCAGCGCCGCCTCCTCCTGGAAGGCGGCCACGATCCCCGAGGCGGTCAGCCCATCCGTCGCTCCAACGGCTTCCGCCGGGGTACGGCCGTAGGGCGTGGACGCGACGCGGACGGCCGCGACGACGGTAATCGTCAGGACCAGGAGATGGAACAGAAGTCTACGCGGACCGGTCGATCTCTTGACCGGCCGGGGCCGGTAAGCGCGCCGCGCTGCCGGCCTGAAGGGCTCAGGGCTGATGAGACTACCTCTCTAACCCCGCCGCCACGTCTGGTGGCCGGCCAGACGCCCACTGTATTGTAGCGAGATTTCTCTCTTAGGCAATCTCGGCACAGGCCCGCATCAACTGTGGCCGAGGACGCGGGACTCCATTTTCAGTGCGTGAGCACGACGGCAACGGCGGCGGGAGTTTGTCAGCCGGTCTGACGGCGGTGCCTGCCTCCGACCTGGCCCATCATGTGCTCCAGTGCCGGATACTCCTGGGCGCCGACCATGCCCAGTCTCTCGTCGAAGACGAAGGTCGGGATTGCTGTCACGCCAATCGAACGCGACCAGGCAACGCCTTCGTCGACGAGCTTGCGATAGTCCTCACCGGCGAGGACACGGCGCAAGTCGCTCCCATCCAGGCCGGCCTTCTCACCCACCCGCACCACAGCGTCGATGCTGCCGATGTCCGAGAGGTCCTCGAAGTAGGCCTTGAACACTTCCCGGTGGAACTCCCAGGCATGGTCTTTCTCGCGCGCGTATTCCGCCGCTTCCAGGGCCAGATGCGAGTTCGAGGTGAGCGTACGGCCGCGGCTGAATCTGATACCCAGGCGTTCGCCGCGCTGTTCGAGTGGGCTGGGCGGGGCCTCGGGCTTGCTCATCGGCCGTCGTGGCTTGCCTCCCGCCGGTGCCGTGGGATCGAGCAGGAAAGGCGCGAAGAGGACCTCGACGTCGTACTCCTTCTGCAGCCGCTCGACCTCCACGAGGCCGACGTAGCACCAGGGTCAGACGAAGTCTGAGACGACGATTACCGAGATGGGCTCCGGGCCGCTGTCCTCAACCACGGCGCAAGTATAGCTCGCCCAGGGCCGCCAAAGAGGGCGTTTTCGCCAGCTCAATGGGCCGGGACACGCTTCTAGCTCGGGAAGACCGCCAGGCGCTCATAGCGGGCGCCGCCCGGACCCAGATTGCTGCGCATCAGGCTCACGCGCTCGACGGTGAAGGACGGCATCGCCGATATCGCCGCCGCGGCAAGAGCGACCTCGAAAGCCTGCCGCCCCTCGCCGGGGAGCGCATATGGTATACGCGCCAGCGTGAGGTGAGGCGTCAGCCCGCGTTTCTCGAGGCGGAAGCCAGAGGCATGGAGCCACGTGTCGATCCTCTGTGCGAGCCTTATCAGCCCAACCGTGTCCCCCGTGAGGCCGGCCCAGACCACTCGGGGCGCGCGACGGTCGCTGAACACTCCGATGCGGTGAAGGCTGATGATGAGGTTTGGCGGCTCGGGGACCGCCTGGTTAAGCGCGGACTCCACCGACGCTCGCCTGGATTCGGGCACTTCGCCGACGAACTTGAGCGTGAGGTGAATCGCCTCAGGCCGTACCCAACGCAGGCGAAGTGCCGGATCGAGCGCACCCCGCAGCGTATCCTGCAGGGTGCCGAGGGCCGCAATCCAGGACTCAGGCAGCTCGGCGGCGACGAACAGCCGTAGTTGCGGGTCTCGCGATTGCCGGCGTTCTTGATTCACTTGATCCTCGGAAGCCGCGCGGCGTTGCCGCCCAGCACGGAGCGGGCAGCCGCGCCGTCTCCCAGTGCGGCCTCAACCTCGCGTCTGGCCGTCTCCTGGGGAACAAGCGGAAAAGCGCTCCCGAACAGGATCTGGTCCTCGCCGACGAGGGCTAACGCCGTCCGAAAGACGTCCGCGAAATGTGGGAGTTGCGTCGCCGCTGTATCGAACCAGCAGGACTCAAACGCGCGCTTCACTTCCGGCATCAGGGCGTAGAACGGCAGACCCCGTCCCCGTGAGCGCTGATCACGCGCAGTCCCGGGTGGCCTTCGACAAACGCCGCGAAGTCGGTGAGAGGGAGTCCCGCCTTACCGGCATAGGCGTGCCCCACCGGCTCTGAGACATGAAACAGGTCATTGTCGCCGGCGGCCCCTGCCAGCGCCTCCCCCTCCGACATGCCGATGTCGTAGCCCTGGTCGATCGGCCGCGGCTCGCCGAGGCCGGATGCGCCGAGCCGTGCGCAGCGTTCGATCTCAGCCGTCAGCATGTCTTTGCCGGCGCGTGGTTGGACGCAGCGCTCCAGGCGAAGCCGAGGACGCCGGAGACATCGATCCCGGCACCGCTCATGCTTTCGAGCAAGTCTTCCGCCGTGGCGAGCTTCGTCCGCGGGTCGCGATATATGGCGCCAAAGGCCGCGTCGCGGCGGCAGGATTCCTTCTTGGCGCCGATCATGCTCGGCGGGAACACGTGTGTGTGGAAGTCCACTATCACGACGGGATCATACCAGCGGCCGCCCCGCTCACGCCCTGGATTGTTGAGCGGATCGCTCAACAAATGGCAAGATGCAGCCGGAGTCGCTCGCCTTGTCCGACATCGTAATCCTCGCCGGCCTCGTGCTCCTTGGCGTCGTGGTCGGCGCCTACGGCACGCTGATCGGCGCCGGCGGCGGCTTCGTGCTCACGCCCGCCTTGCTGCTTCTCCATCCGCAGCGGCCCGCCGACGTGATTACCGCGGTTTCGCTGGGCGTCGTGTTTTTCAACGCCGCCTCCGGCGCGCTGGCCTACGCACGCCAGGGCCGGATCGATTACCTGGCGGCGGCGATTTTCGCGGCGGCGACGCTCCCGGGGGCAATCGCCGGCGCGCTCGTGACCGGTCGCCTCCCCCGCCCTACCTTTGAGGCGGCGTTTGCCGTCCTCCTCCTTCTGGTCGCGGTGTGGCTGGTGTTGCCGCGGCCGGCGCACGTCCTCACGACGCCGCCGCCGCGCCGCTATCTCCGCCGTGTCCGCACCGATGCCGGGGGAGACACCTACGCGTACTCCTTTGACCCCTTTCTCGGGGCCGGCTTCGGCCTGGGCATCGGGTTTGTGTCCAGCCTGTTCGGAGTCGGCGGCGGCATCATCTACGTGCCGGCGATGGTCCTTCTCATGAGGTTCCCGGGCTATATCGCGACCGCCACCTCGACCTTCACTCTGATGTTCACGGCCGGCGCGGGCGCCGCCGTCCACCTCGTCCAGGGTGACTACGGCGGCGTTATCGCCGAGGAGGTCTCGCTTGCCGCCGGCGTGCTCGTCGGCGCCCAACTCGGCGCGCGGTCCTCCGTCTGGCTCGCGCCTCGCCAGGGCGTCGTACTCCGGCTTCTAAGTCTGGCGCTGGCCCTCGTCGGGGTCCGGCTTCTGTACGGCGCCCTACTCTAAGGTCTTGGCGACGTTGACGATTTGGCGCCGGCTAAGGGGCGGGCCGAGGGCGAGGACCTCGTAGTAGAAGCCGCCCCGCGCCCATACGATGCGGTATTCCGCGCGCCTGGAGCCGTCATTGCGCTCGATCAGGTCGGCGTTCACTCCCGCGAGGAGCTCGATCACGATGTGAGAGGCGCCCGCCGGGTCCGCGCTCTGAATCGGCGCGACCTGCGACTGGCGAACGCTAATCTCGAAGGGGCCGTCGAAGAACATCGTCGCGCTCTGGCGGCCGGCCGCGCCGGTGACGTCGACCGAGGTCAGGCCTTGACCCTCTGGCAGATCGCAGGGGTAGAGCAGGGTGAAGGCGGCCTTTGCCCGCGCGGCGTCGAGGGTAGCCGCCTCCCTCGACCCTTCCGCCGGGAAGTCACAACCCCCGGTCGGCTCTGTGACGGTGCAGACGGCGGCCGAATAGACGGCCACGGCCACCACGGCGGCGAGGAGCCCGTACTTGATGATCCGTCGAACGCTAAACGCCCGCGTAGCTGTGCAGACCCGAGAACACGAAATTGACGGCGAAGTAGGTGAACATCACCGCTCCGAACGCCGCGACCAGGAGCCAGGCCGAGCGACGGCCCTCCCAGCCGCGCAGGGCTCGGGCGTGCAGGTAGCCCGCGTAGACGAACCACGTCAGCAGGGCCGAGGTCTCCTTCGGGTCCCAACCCCAGTAGCGGCCCCAGGCGGAGTTCGCCCAGTACGCCCCCAGGGCGATGCCGAGCGTCAGGAGCGGGAAGCCCACCAGAACAGACCAGTATCCGATCTCCTCCAGCGTCTCGCGCGTGGGCAGGCGCAGGACGCCGCCGGTCGTCGAGCCCGTCTGGACTTGCTCATCGCCTCTACGAAGGTTGAGAAGGTAGAGAACCGAGGCGCCGAAAGAGACCGACAGGCTACTGTATGCCAGCACCATGGTTGTCACATGAATTGCGAGGATGCGGTTGGCCTGGAGGGCAGGCACGAGGGGATGGACCGACGACGGGAAGAACAGCAGCGCGATGGTCATGAGGACGGTCGCCACGGTCATCATCACAGCGCTGACCGCTCGCTCCTGGAAGCGCAATTCGAACAGGTTTGAGAAGAGGGTTATACCCCAGCCCAGGGCGACCGTGTATTCCCAGAGGTTCCCGATTGGAGGCCGGTCGACGGCGAACGTACGGAAGATGATCGATGCGGTAAGGAGAAGAAGGGCCAGACGGCTCGTGGCAACGCCAAGAGCGCCCAGAGCCGGCGGCGCTTCGACCCTGACCGGCATCGTAACGCTGACCGAGCCGGTCGCCGCCTGACGGTAGACCGTCCAGGTCGCGACCGCGGCGACCAGGTGGCTGAGCGCCCCTGTAGCGGCGAGCACGAACCCGCCCAGAAACGCGTAATACGCTAGGTTGGCGATGGCGCTGCCCCCGCCCGCGCCTCGGGCAGGTCCACCGGAGCAGGTTCACCATGCACCGACGCCGGTGCTTCTGATTGCTGCTGCCGCGGCGGCCGGCCGATCCGCACCCGCTTGAAGCTCTCGGTGAGGCCACGGCGCCCGGGCCGGCGGGCGCGCTCCTGGTACTGCTTCATCATTTCCTCGCGGTTGCGGGTTGAGACCTGACTCCTGTGACACAGGATAGCGTCTACTTTTCTCTCGATGAAGTTGCTGATGTCGACGAAGTAATCGGGGTCTTCAGCCCCGGCCAGGAGCAGCTCGTTGACCTGGTGGCCGCCCAACCCCTCTTTCTGGTGCTCCTCGTAGTACAGGTGGTCGCGCACGGCGGGGAAGACCGCGTCGCGCGTGGCGATGCCGATGTTGCGGTGGTCTGTGTGGTTGAAGCCCTTGCGAAAGCCGTCCCAGGTCAGGACGACGTCGACCTTGTACTTTCGCAGCAGGCGCACGATCTGGCCCCGCAGCTCTGTCGTCGCTTCCAGGAAGCCGTCCGGATAGCCGAGGAAGAACACTTCCTTTACGCCAAGAGCGGTGGCGGCTTCGCGCTGCTCCTCTTCCCGCAGGGCGGCCAGCTCCTGGCGAGTAAAATTCTCGTGGGTTCCTTTGTCGCCGCTGGTCGCGAGCACGTAATAGACCGTCCAGCCCTCCGCGCACCACCTGGCGATGCTCCCGGCCGAGGTGAAGTCGATGTCGTCCGGATGCGCCATTACGGCCATCAGCGTCTTCGGTCCCTCCAGTGGAGGTATGGCTTGTGCGCGGGCGCCATTGCCGCGGGCGCCGTTTCGCCACAGCCAGGAAGCGAGGTTGAAGGCCATCGCAGTCTCTCCCTACGTGCCTGCCGACAAGAGGCGGCCGGCCGGGCCGCTTACGAGTGAATGATAGATGTCCAGGACCTGGCCGGCGACGTTCTCCCAGCGGTAACGCCCCACGGCTTCGCGGGCGGCCTCGCCAAGGCCGCGCCTTAGTGAGTCGTTCTCGAGCAGCATCTCGATGCGGGCGGCGAACGGCTCCGGGCAGAGCCAGGGCACCAGATAGCCGGTTTCGCCATCCTTCACCGTGCCGGTGAGTCCGCCGACCCGGGAGGCAACAACCGGGACGCCGCACGCCATCGCCTCCACGGCCACGAGACCGAAACTCTCGTAGTGAGAAGGAACGACGCACACGTCGGCCGCGTTGTAGAAGAGGGGCAGTTTGTCGTGGTCGACGGCGCCGACGAACGCCACCCGGTGGGCTATGCCCAGGTCTTTGGCCAGCCCCTGAAGCTCCTCCACACGCTCGGCCGAGCTCTCGTCGCCCCCCACGATCAGCACGCTGCAGTCGACGTCGCTCTCGAGCATCGCCGCCGCGTTGATCAGGATGTCCACGCCCTTGAGGGGCTCGATGCGGCCCACGAACAGGATGATGCGCTCGTCCTTGAACCCCAGCTCCGCTCGCGCGCCGTCCTTGTCGAACGGCCGGAAGCGGTCGAGGTCGATGCCCAGCGGCACGATGTCGACCTTCTCTGAGTCCGCGCCATATAGGCTCACGAGCAGCGATTTCTCGTGCTCGGTCGCGCAGATTATGCGGTCGACGCCGCGGACCACGCGCGCCTCTCCCTCGATCCGGACCGGCGGCTCGCTCTCGTCGGGACTGGCTCTGTTCTTGATTTCCCCGAGGGTGTGAAACATTGTCACGTGCGGAATCGCCCAGGCGGCCTTCGCCTTCTCACCCACAAGGCCCGAGAGCCAGTAATGACTGTGAATGAGGTCGTAAGCCGTGGCCTCGCTCCGGCAGAACTCCAGGAGTGCCCCTTCGAACGCCTCCAGGTGCTTGAAGACGCTTTCCGGTGAAAGGTTTCGAGCCGGTCCGGCGCGCAGCTGGACCACGCGCAGACCCGGTTCAACACCAACCACGAGAGGCGTCTCCGGGCTCGTCGCCCTGGTGAAGATGTCGACGACGGCGCCGCGGCGTACCATCTCCTGGGCCAGTTCCAGCACGTAAACGTTTAGGCCCCCGGCCTTGCTGCCGCCCGGCTGGGCCAGAGGAGAGGTGTGAACGGTGATGACGGCGATCCGCAGAGGTGCCATGGCTACCGCCGGATCGTGATCGTGTATATCTGCTGATCGGTCGCGCCGAGGTCGTACTTGTAGGGCTCGTTTCCACGCAGGAAATCGAGCCCCTTCTTTCCGTTCTCGATCGCCCAGCGCAGACACAGTGCCTTGGACACGAGTCCCACCGACAGGCCGGCGAGGTCAGGGTCGTAACCCGAGTTGTACATGTACAGGAAGCTTCCTGCGTCGAAGCCGAGGACCGTTGCCGCGGGCTTGCCCGAGACGTAGAGCATGAACAGGCGCACCAAACCCGCGTGCGCCAGGGCAGAGGCCATGCGCCGGAAGAACTCCGGCATGCGTCCGCTCATGAACTCGGCCTTGTCCTGACGGCTTACCGTGTGCAGGTGAAGGAAATCGTCCATGGCGGCGCTCACGTCGTCCGGGGTCTCGAAGACCTTCAGCTCAACGTTGGCGCCGCTCTCGAACAGCCGTCTCATCTTCCGGCGCAGCTCGTGGCGGTCTTTCTTGCTCAACGACGCGAGGTAGTCATCCCAGGTCGCGGGCAGGGCCAGCCGCGGGGCCACGGCCTCCGGCTCCTCGGCGACGGCGTAGCCCGAGCCGGCGGCGAGAGACTTCAGGGCCGCCCGCGTTGGTGAGCAGTCCATCAGGCCCCAGAGCCTCAGCTCCGACCAGTCCTCCGCGCACAGCTTCGCCCAGATCTTTCTGTAGGCTTCGTCGCGGCGGTCCGGCGCTACCAGCACGTCCATGAAGTCACAGACCGAGCTGTCACCCATGAAGGTGACGCGCCCCTCCTCCCGCATCAAAGGCGCGATCGCCAGAGCGCCATCGTCGCCCGCGCGCAGTATGAGCGGCTCGCGTTCGTCGCCGAACTCGTCAAACCAGGAACGGAGCCAGGACGGGTGAAGGAAGGTCGTGTGTTCGGACTGGAGGGCGAGGAGACAGTCTATTTCCGAGTCGATATCGCGGGTCTCAGCAGTCGCTCCGGGCAAATGATCGCTCCAAACATAGCGCTCCCTTTCCGGGAGCGGAGGCACGGCGCGCCGGCGGCTCCGGGCCGCCTGAATCAGACAGGCACAGTAAATATTAGGGTTAGCCTCCCAAGGGCGTCAAACGATGTCGTGTTTCAGGACTGCGAGACCGAAGGAGGCCGCGGCCGCAGCCCCCGCGAGACGGACTCGCCCGCGGCGATCGCCTAAAACCCGAGCGCGCGCTCGATCGCCTCGAGCTCGGGCGGGACGTCGAACTGCTCCCGTTTAATCCCCAGGGCCGTGTCTGGGTCCTTGAGGCCGTTCCCCGTGATGATGCAGACGCACACCCTGCCGGCGAGACCTCCGCCAGCTCCGACAGTCTTGAGCAGGCCCGCCAGCGAAGCCGCCGATGCCGGCTCGCAGAAGACACCCTCTTCCCGGGCCAGGCGCCTATACGCGTCCATAATCTCCTCGTCGCTGACGCTGTCGATGCTTCCTTCGGACTCGTTGCTCGCGGCCAGGGCGCCCTTCCAGCTTGCCGGGTTGCCGATGCGTATGGCCGATGCGATCGTCCGCGGCTCAGCCACAGCATGACCGAGGACGATCGGCGCCGCCCCGGCGGCCTGGAAACCCAGCATCCGCGGGTGCCGCGCGGCGCGCCCGCGCTCGGCGTATTCCTGGAATCCGGCCCAGTAGGCCGTGATGTTCCCGGCGTTGCCCACGGGGATGAAGACATTGTCCGGCGCCTCGCCCAGATCGTCGACAATTTCGAACGCGGCCGTCTTTTGACCGGCAATGCGGTGCGGATTCACCGAGTTCACCAGCGCCACGGGATGCTTCGCGCAGAACTCCCGTGCCAGCCTGAGTGCGTCATCGAAGTTACCGTCGATGGCGACGATCCTGGCGCCGTAGGCGATGCTCTGGGCCAGCTTGCCCGGCGCGACTTGGCCGCTCGGAATGAAGACGTAGGCGTCGAGGCCGCAATGAGCGGCGTAAGCCGCCGCGGAAGCGCTGGTGTTGCCAGTGGACGCGCATAGCACCGCGCGGTTGCCGGCTTCAATCGCTTTCGCCACCGCGACCACCATGCCCCGGTCTTTGAAAGAACCCGTTGGGTTACAGCTCTCCAGCTTGAAGTAAAGGTCGTCGATGCCGAGGCTGGGCCCGATGTGCCGCGAGCGGACCAGCGGAGTGCTGCCTTCACCCAGGTCGATCTGAGGCGTCGCCGGAGTTATCGGCAACAGCTCGGCGTAACGCCGGAGGACACCGGGGCGGGCGCTACTCTTCGCCAAGGGTGATGCCCCGGCTGTGGATATCGCGCGACTCCTTTTCCAGGGCTGCCATCCGGCGCTTCCTGAACTCGGTTTCGAGGTCGACGACCGCCCGCAGGTAACCGCTGAGGTGCTCCCGGACGTCCGTCAGGCGGCTGTCGAGGTTGCGCAGCTCGTCTTGGTAGCCGCTGATCCTGGCCTCTATCAGAGAGCCGCGCTCCGCCTGTGCGGTCAGCGCTTCGTTGAGCCTGTCCGCCTCGAGAGTAAGGTCCGTGATGCGCTCGCCGTGGCGCGATCGCTCGGCCTGGACTAACTCCAGGCGGTCGTCGATGCGGTCGATCCGGCCGATGTGTCCTTTCATGTTCTCGAGGTCCCCCTCGAGGCGGGCGAGGCGTTCGGCAAGGCTCTGGAAGCGCTCCTTGTGGGCCTCATCTTCGCGGTGAAGATCGGTCAGGGCGCCGGCGACCCTGGTTAGCTCCTGGTCCATGCGGCTTAGCGTCGTGTGGTCTCGCGCCTGGCGGGCGTTCGTCTCCTGCGCGTCCGCCTGCAGGGCTTCCAGTTTGACCTGGAGCTGGGAAGTGGCTTCCAGGTTCCGCCTGTTCACGTCCTCGTAGGCGGTCACGCGTTCCTGCCACGTGTCGACCTGACGCTGGACCTCGGCCACGCGGCGGCCCGAATCGTTGCGTTCCTGCCGCTCACGTTCGGCGTCGCCCGAAACCCGCCGCTCGAGCTCGTCGCGGCTCTGGCGCAGCGAATTGATGTCGTCCGCCGCGCGGGCGAGCTGATCGCGGACCAGGCGCAGCTCCTCTTGAAGGTTCGTGATCGTCGCGGCCTGGGATTCAACCAGGTCGACGCGCGTCATTAGAGTGTGGGCCTTCTCCGCGGCGTCTGTCGCCAGATTCCGGCTCTGCTCCGAAGCGCTCTGCACCACGGACAGCCGGCTCTTGATCTCCGCCAGCTCGCGGTGGACCCAGGCCAGGGTATCGCCGGTGAGCTGGACCTCGCGTTTGGCCGTCACAAGTGCTCTACCCGCAGAAAGTTGCCAATCGCCTGGACGACCTCGAGATTTTCGAGGGCGACGAGGGCAGCCTGCATCGAGGCCTCGCGCGCCTGATGAGTCATAATCACGAGCTCCGCGCTCTGGTCGGCCGCGTTCGCTTCCTTCTGAATCACCGAAGAGATGCTGATCTCGGCCTCGCCTAATATCTTAGCGATCTGGGCAAGGACGCCCGGCTGGTCGGCGACGCGCAGGCGCAGGTAGTAGCCCGTACGCAGGCCGCTCATCGGCAGGATGGGTGTCGGCTCCTGCTCCCGGTAGTGGACCTCGCGACGCCCGCCGAGGATGCTCTGCGCCGCGTCGAGGACGTCGGCGATAACCGCGCTTGTCGTTGGGAAGCTGCCGGCGCCCGGCCCCTCGAAGAGGACCTTGCCCGTGAGGTCGCCTTCGACCTGCACCGCGTTGAGAACGCCGTCGACCTTGGCCAGCGGGGCGTCGAGTGGCACCAGCGCTGGATGGACACGCGCCTGAATGCCGTCCTCCTCGGCGCGCGCCAGCGCCAGGAGCTTGATCGCGTAGCCGAGCTCGAACGCGTACTTGAAGTCGCGCGCCGTCAGGTTTGTGATGCCTTCGCGGTAGATGTCCTCGGGTCGCACGAGGCTGCGAAAGCCGAGACTGGCGAGGATCGCGAGCTTGAAGCGCGCGTCTTCGCCCTCGATGTCGTTCGCCGGGTCTGCTTCAGCGTAGCCCAGGTCCTGGGCGTGGCGTAGCGCCTCACTGAAATCGGCGCCATCGCGGCTCATCGCCGTCAGGATGTAGTTGGTCGTCCCGTTGATAATCGCCGCGATCCCGAGGACTCGGTTCGCGAGCAGGTCGCGCTTCAGCGGGGCAATGATCGGGATGCCGCCGCCGACACTGGCTTCGTAGAAGATGTCCACGCCATGGGCGCGAGCCAGTGCAATCAGGTGCGACCCGTGCTTCGCCATCACTTCCTTATTGGCTGTGACCACGTACTTGCCGTTCTTCAGCGCCCGCGTGATGTACTCGAGCGCCGGATGTTCGCCGCCCATGACCTCGACAATGATGTCGACCTCCGGGTCCTCCAGGATGAGAGACGCGTCTGTTGTGAGGAGCGAGCGGTTTACCAGCGGCCTTCGCTTGTCCAGATCGCGCACGAGGGCGCCCGTGAGAAGTAGCGGTTGGCCCAGTTGGCGCGCGTAGGCGTCGAGCTTTTCCGTGAGAATGCGCGCGACGCCACCACCTACGGTCCCGGCTCCCAGAAGCGCCACCCTGACGGGGCCAGACTTAACCACGGGGCTGTCGCGCGATATCGCCGAGCAGGCGGCGGCCGATGAGGGCGACCTGGTCCTGGGTGAGACTCGCCGTGGACCCGATGTCCTTTCGCGTTTGCTGCGCGAGGTCTTCGAGCGCCCTTTTCCCGATGACCTGCTTCACGGCTGGATCTATCTCGCGCGTATCCCGCCCGCGCGCCTGGACGATGTAGAACCCGTCCGTCGCTTCGATCAGTCCGCTTACATCGCCGAGGGCCAGAGAGAAGAGGGCAGCGTCTACCGGCGGGGGAAGTGCGCCCCTCGGTACCCAACCGACCTCCCCGCCGGTGCTCTTGGAGTTGTGCACCGAGATCGTGGCCGCGACCACCGTGAAGTTCTCGCCGCTGTCGAGCCGCTGCTTGGCCTCAAGCGCCTGGGCCTGATTTGGGGCCTGGATCAGCCTCGCGTCCACCTGTTCGCCTTGCGCCGGCACGGCGTTCGAAAACTTCTTTGTAATCATCTCGCGCACCACGGTCGCGGCGACGATTTCGCGGTACTCGTTGACCGGAAGGCCCTTTCTCAGGAGTTCTTGCCGGTACGCGCCGGCAAACGCGTCGCGCGGTACGCCGGTGGAGAACCCCAGGGCGTTCTTAATGTAGCCGTCGATGTCATCGTCGGTGGCCGTCACGTCCGCCGCCTTCGCCGAGGCTCGGGTCACCTCTTCGACTTCGATGTTCTGCAATGACTTTATGACCACTTGTTCGATCGTGCTGGATGGGGAGGCGGCCCCCGATCTCAAGTCGGCCCTGACACGCCGCTCCAGGAAGGAGACGTCGAACTTGCGCGGGCCGACAGTGAGCACGGTCTCGTGTTTGGGTTGGATCTTGTCCCGGTAGTAGCCCAGGCCGATGATCGCCAGGGCCAGCGCGACCACGACGCCGATTCCGAGATAGAGGAAGATGGCGTTGCGCTGTTCTGGATCGAGGCTGGCCCAGGGCAGAGTCCTGCCTGTCACAGGGCGGGCACGGCGGGTCAAGGCTCATGGCCCCCTTCGCGAAGTCCAGTGCTATTGTCAGGCTGCGGAAGAGCCGCGATCAACCTCGGGCCGGGAGAGCTCCGGATACGCGGATGTGCTCGGCGGTGAACGGCAGCAGGGCCAGGTGGCGGGCGCGCTTGAGCGCTTCCGTCAGCATTCGCTGGTGGCGGGAGCAGGTTCCCGTCTTCCGGCGGGGCTCGATCTTGCCGCGGTCGGAGATGTAACGGCGCAGCCTGGCCGGTTCCTTGTAGTCCACGGACTCGGCTTTGTCGACGCAAAAGGCGCAGACACGCCGGCGGCCGAAGCGGCCACCGCCGCGCCTTGGGCGCTGGCGATCGGGCCGGGCGCCGGCCGGCGCCCCCGGCGCTTCTTGGGTAGGCTGCGTTGGCTCTTCGTTCGACTCGCTCAAGTCTTTCTCTCCAGGTTCAGGTCCGCCCCGCGGTCACTCTTGGTGTCTACTGCTCGAACGGCAGGTCGTCGGGCTCCACGTCGCCGCTACCACCGTACTCGGGCAAAGAAGCCCCCTGCGGTCGGTCGAGGAAGAGGACCTGATTGGCGACGACCTCTGTGCGGTATTGCTTCTGGCCTTCGCGTTCCCAGTTCCTCGTTACCAGGCGACCCTCAACATAGACCCGACGCCCCTTTTGCAGGTGTTGGCCCACTAATTCGGCCAGCTTGTTCCAGGAGACGACGGTGAACCACTCGGTCTCCTCCCGTCTTTCTCCTTCGCTCGATGTGAAGGAGCGGCCCACAGCCATGCGAAAGCTTGTGACCGCGTTGCCATTCGCGGTGAACTTCATTTCGGGGTCGGCGCCGAGGTTTCCGATGAGCATCACCTTGTTCAGCCCGTCCGCCATCCCGTTTTCCCTTCCGGCTCAAAGCCTTGTGTGCGCTACCCGCCTACCCCTGTGGAGGGGTGCTATTCGTTCGTCCGGACGATCAGGTGCCGGAGAACTTCCTCCGCAATGCGTAGCCCGCCCTCGAGGTCGGAGATCTTCGCGGGGTCGAGCTTGATCTGCGTGACGACGTAGTTGCCTTCCAGGTGGCGCCTGATTGGATATGCCAGGCGCCGCCGGCCCCAGTGGTTCGTGTCCACAATCTCGCCGCCGCGGGATGTCACGGACTGCTGGACCCGCTCGATCGTCGCCGGGACGGCATCTTCCGGAATCTCTGGGTTGAGGATTACCACTAGCTCGTAGTCACGAAGGTCAGGCACTGAGGAGCGCTCCTATGACTGAAAAGCAAAAACTGACCCCGCGTCGTCCTGACCGCCGGGGTTCAGCGCGAGATAGAAACCGATGAACTCGCGGCACATTCTAGGTTCCGCCGGTCAACAATGTCAATCGGAATAGCTCGCTAACGCGGCCAGGCAGTCGGTCCTCATTTCGACGTGGGTCGCCCACGTGACCCGTCGCCCCCAAGACCCTGTGCTAGAATGAGGCGGGAATTGATAAGTTCCCTGATCAGTGGTGGAGCGGATGGAAGAGGGGCCAGGCAAGGCCGGGTTTCCGGTTCGCTGGCTGGTCGCCGTCGCCGTCGTGGCCTTCCTGGCCGGGGGTATCTCCGGGGCGGCGGTCAGTGTCATGGTCGGCGACTCCGGCTCGTCGTCCTCCGGATCCGGGCAGCCGGACGCCACCGAGCGGCGGATCCTCTCCAGCGAGGAGACCGCCGTCAGCGAGGCGGTCGCGCAGGCCCTGCCGGCGGTCGTAACGATCATCAATGAGCAGCCGCCACGCCAGGACAGCCAGGGTCGCGTTGTGGAAAGCGTCTCGGTCGGCTCGGGCGTGATCGTCGACCCGCGCGGCTTTATCGTGACTAACGAGCATGTCATCCACGACCCCGGCAAGCTGAGTGTCGTCCTCAACAGCGGGGAGGAGCGCCAGGCGACGGTGGTCTCGAACGACGCCCCATTCACCGATCTCGCCCTGCTTCGCATTCCGCCCGGAGGCCTCAAGGCTCTGGCCTTCTCCGATCCGAATTCGCTGAAGCTTGGTCAGACGGTGGTGGCGATTGGCAGCGCTCTTTATGAGTTCCGCAACAGCGTCAGCGTAGGCGTCGTGAGCGGCGCGGGGCGCCGCTATCTGCGTGATAACGTCTTCATGGAGGACCTCATACAGACAGACGCTGCCATCAATAACGGCAACAGCGGTGGTCCCCTGATTAACACCAGGGCCGAGGTCGTTGGACTCACGACGACCGTTATCCGCAGGATAGGCAACCAGGACACCGTGTCGGGGATCGCCTTCGCCATCTCCGGCCGCACGATTCAGCCCATCGTGCAGTCGATGATCGAGCGGGGCCAATTCCCTCGACCCTATCTGGGCATCGATCATCTCGACATCGATGACGGCGTCGCCCGGGCGAACAATCTCCGGCTCGACCACGGCGCCCTTGTACGGCGTGTGATCGACGCCAGCCCGGCCCAGGGCGCCGGAATTCGCCCCGGCGACATCATTCTCAAGATTGGCCGCAACGACCTGAATGCGGACATGCCCTTTATTAACGCACTGAGCCGCGTGCAGCCAAATGAGAAGGTGACCATTCAATATTCGCGCGATGGCCGCCTTCTGGAGACATCAGTGCAGGTAGTGCCAAGGTGAACGAGCCCGGGCCCTTTGACCGCGTCCTCGACTCCTCCGCGGCGCGGGACAAGACAGCCCGCACGATCCTGATCGGCATGGGCGTGCTTGGCGCCATTCTCCTGGCCCTTGTGCTTATGCCGGGCTCTCCTCTACGCGGCGGCAACAACGCCTCATCGTCGACCGGGGTCGTGGCGTCGAAAGAGGTTTCCGGCGCCAAACTCCCGAAGGCCCCTGAAGGCTATGAGGCTCTGAGCCGCGTATTCGGCCTCGAAAAACCTAAAGGCACCGATGGCCCCTTTAAGCTCACCGTCAGCCTCCTCCAGCCGGTGTCCGACGGCCGTAATCTCGGGCTCTACACAAACCGCAATGGCAAGTGGGAGCGAATCGCCGCCGCGACTCTGATCAACAACGGCGCCTCGGCTCAGGGCGAGGTTCCGGACATGCCATCAAACGTGGCCGTTCTCCGGCGCACGGGCAGCGCGGCCCAGATCAGCGGCTGGCTCGCGCCGGGCGCTCAGGTCGACGCCGCGGCGCTGGAAGTCGTCGGCACGGTCAATCCCGTTGATTACGTGCCAAATCCCGATGGCACCCTCGCCGGTTCGGCGACTCAATTCAACGCCCAGGGAAAGAACGTCGCCCCCACGGTCCGCGCGGCGCAGCCCAAGGATGTGGACGCAATCAACGCCATCCTGGCCTCGCCGGACCTTCGCGCCACCCATGTCGCCGCGCTCGTGGCCCTGACCCAGCAACCCGGAATAACCGGTATCGACATCGATTACCGGGGCATCGCGCCGGCCCGGAGGCCGGACTTCAACACCTTCATCGGCCTCCTTGCCGACAGGCTTCATTCGGCCAATAAGACGCTGACCGTAACCGTGCCGGCGCCGACGAAAACCGGCGTCCAGTGGGACAGCGGCGCCTACGATTGGGAGGAGCTGAACCGCCGCGTCGACGCAGTCCGCATGATCCCCGAAGCTGACCCCTCGCTCTTCTACAAGCGCATGGATGAAGTCGTCGCATACCTCAAGCCAAAGATCGACCTCAAGAAAGTGGTGCTTGTTGTCAGCCGCCAGAGCCGCGAAAAAGGCAGCGACGGCCTGCGCACGATGCCTCTCCGCGAGGCGCTGACGATGGCGAGCACGATCGAGGTGCGCACGGCCGCTCCTGTCGCTCCCAACTCCTCCGTCAGCATCGTGGGTAAGAACATCTACCAGGACGACGGCGCCACCGGGATCCTGTGGGACCCGGGCGCCTTCGCCGTGGCGTTCTCCTATCCCGGCCGCGGTGGACAGCGGACCGTATGGATCGAGAACAGCCTCAGCCTTGCGTTCCGCCTCGATCTCGCGCGCCGGTCCGGCTTCGGCGGAGTTGCCATCGAAGACATCTCCCTCGACCCCGATGCCCCGGCTTTCTGGGAGCCGTTGCGCGCCTATGCCGAGACCGGGAGCGTGTCCCTGAGCCAGCCCAACGGCGCCCTGCTGCGCCCGGTCTGGCAGAGTCAGGCCGGCCAAATCGAGGCCGGCCAGAAGGGCAACATCATCTGGAAGGCGCCCTCGCAGGCCGGCCCCTACGATGTCTCCCTGATCATCAGCGACGGTGTCGTCCGCGCCACGCAAAAGGTCGTGCTCGACGTGCGCCCCGCGGGACAGCCGGCGGCGCCGACTCCCACGCTCAGACCCGGGGTCACGCCCTCGCCGACCCCACGTCCCTGATCGTGGACCGGACATGAGGGTAATCGGCGGCGAAGCACGTGGCCGCGCCTTGAAGGGGCCTCCCCGAAGCGGTGTGCGGCCCACTTCTGATCTGGTCCGCGAGGCGATCTTCGACTTGCTGGCGGCTCACGGCGGCGACCTCGCCTGCGTCCTCGACCTTTACAGCGGCACCGGAGCCCTGGGGGTCGAGGCCTTGAGCCGCGGCGCCGGCCACTGTGATTTCGTCGATTCAGACCCGCGCGCCTGCAACGTTGTCCGGGAAAACCTCGCACGGATCGAGGCCCTGGACCGGGCGGCCGTCTTTGGCCTGCCGGTTCAGAAGGCGCTCGGCCGCCTGCGTGGACCCTACACGCTGGTGGTCGCCGACCCACCGTACGAGTATGATCGGGCAGAGTCGGAGCTCGCCGCGCTCATCGCTGCCGGCCTCCTGGCCGAAAAGGCCACGGTCGTCGTCGAGCACTCGAAGCGGCGGCTCTGGCCCGAGGAGCTTGGCGGACGGCGGCAGGTGCTGAGCCGGCGCTACGGCGACACGCGGGTCACTCTTTATCAGTAAAGAACGTTTCCTGAGGCCCCCCGAAGGAGCCGTAATTGACAAAAACCGCAGTCTTCGCCGGCAGCTTCGATCCGGTCACGAATGGCCACCTCGACGTCGCCCGCAGGGCCGCGGCCCTCTTCGACCGGCTCGTGGTTGGCGTGGCGGAATCGACGCCGAAGGCCCTCCTTTTCGACACCGAGGAGCGCGTGGCGCTGTTTCGCGAAGCCATCCATGAACATAACCACGTCGAGGTCATGTCCTATCGGGGCCTGACTGTTGAGTTCGCCCGCAAGGTCGGCGCTTCAGTCCTTATCCGCAGCATGCGGGCCGTCACCGACTTTTATGACGAGTTCGACCAGGCCCTCATGAACAGAAAGATGGCGCCTGAGATCGAGTCCGTCTTCCTCATGTCACAGCTGGACAATCTCTTCATCAGCGGCACTCGTATCCGTGAGCTGGCCGGCCTGGGGCGCGACGTATCGGACCTTGTACCGCCCCATGTGGCGGCGGCATTGCGCAGGAAGCTCGGTGACCCAGTCAGCTGAGGTTAGAGTGGACATCCTTCACCTGATCGACCGGCTCGAGGAGCTCGTGGCCGAGGCCCGCCGCATGCCTATCGGCCAGAACGTGGTTATCGACCGCCGGCGCATACTCGAACTTATCGACCAGATGCGCTCGACCGTCCCCTGGGAGGTCAAGGAAGCCAAGCAGCTCACGGCGAACCGCGACGCCATCATCGAGGAGGCAAGGCGGGAGGGTGAGGGCGTTGTTCATCGCGCTCAGCTCGAGGCCCAGGAGAAGCTGGAAGAGACCGCCCTGGTCCGGCAGGCGGAGGCGCAGGCGGAAGAGATCGCCCGTCGCGCTGAGGAACGAGCCCAGGCGATGCTCGACGAAGCTCAGGCCCAGGTCCAGGGCCGCATGGTGCAGGCGGAGCAAGCGGCATCGAACCAGATGGACGAGGCGGACCGCTACGCCCTGGAGATGCTCAAGCGCCTCGAAGCCCAGCTCTCCGCCTTCGCGGTCACCGTCCACGCTGGGATCGAATCCCTCTCCGAGCGGGCGGAACCGGCGCCGGCCGAACACCCCGCCTGATGGTCGCGCGGCCTGTTCCCGGGGCGTTGAAGTGCGGACCTGGACTCAGGCCCTCCTGACGGAGTTGTCCGTTGCATAACGCTCTTCTCGTAGGTTCCGCATTTTTCGCCTCGGCCGTCGAAATGGTCGAGGCGATGACCATCATCCTCGCCGTCGGCGTGACTCGGGGCTGGCGTGCGTCCCTGACCGGAGTGTTCGCGGCCAGCATCGCGCTCATCGTAATTGTTGGCGCCCTCGGCGCTTCGCTGGAGCAATTCGTCCCCATCAACGTCCTGAGGGTGGTCGTCGGCGTCCTGCTTCTGGTGTTCGGCATGCAGTGGCTGCGAAAGGCGATCATGCGCTCGGTCGGGATGCAGGCGTTGCATGACGAAGAGCGGATCTACGAAGAAGAGATTGCCGAACTCAAAGAAGAACCCCTCCTTGCCGGTGAGTTCGACTGGACTGGCTTCGTCGTCTCCTTCAAAGGCGTGTTCCTGGAAGGGCTCGAGGTCGCCTTTATCGTCATCTCCTTCGGCGCCAACTCGGGCCGCCTCGACCTCGCCGCCGCGGGAGCCGTCGCCGCCTTCGTCACCGTCTCTCTCGTCGGCCTTCGCGTTCACCAGCCCCTCACCAGAATCCCGGAGAACACGATCAAGTTCGCGGTCGGCCTCATGCTGATGTCTTTCGGCACCTTCTGGGGCGGTGAGGGCGTTGGCCTCGAGTGGTCGCTCAGGGAGCCGACGATTTTTCTTCTGGTCGGGTTCTACTGGCTTACCGCGCTCGCCCTGATCGCAATGCTCCGTTCGCGCGACAGCCGCGAGCTTGCGACGGCCGCGTCGGGAGGGAGCGCTTGAAGTACGTCGTCGGCTTCTTTCAATTCTGGTACGACTTCATAGTCGGCGATTCGTACCTCCTCGCGGTCGGCGGGCTCCTGGTGCTCGGGCTTGGCTATCTGCTCGTAGAGGCCGGCGTGGACATCGCGGCCGAGTTCGTGCTGCCCATCACGGCCGTAGGCGCGATCACCGTAAGCCTTCCCCGCCGCCGCCGCTGAAGCCCCGAAGCCGCTTCAGTCGACCTCAACCTCGCCGCGTCCCATGGCCCGAGTGTCAAAGGCGACCGATCTGCCGGCGCCATGTCACCATCCCCCATCCACGCTCGACGATGCCGTTCGCTTTCGATTGACACCCTTGCGCCGCCGCATAATGATTGCGCAGTCTACCGATGCCCAGCGAACGAGTCCAGCGTCAGATCGACCGCCTGCTCGACGAAGCCGAGGCCGCGGCTGCGCGCCGCGACTGGGCGGCGGCCCGAGAGCGCGCCGAGCACGCCCTGACCTTCGACCCCGACAACGAAGATGCAAAGGCCCTGCTCGCCGCCGCCGACCGCGGGCTCGCGGCGCCCGGCCACGCCGGCGGGGAGGACGTAGGCGGGCCGCTTCAGCCTGTCCTGAGCCAGGGCGAAGGGCCGCCCGCCGCGGGCCCCGGCCGTAGTCCGGACGCCAACATCCAACTCCCTACCTCCTTCGCCTCCGGCCGCTACCGGGTGCAGCGCTTCCTGGGCGAGGGCGGGCGCAAGCGCGTCTATCTCGCCCACGACACCCGGCTAGACCGCGACGTCGCCCTGGCCGTGATCAAGACCGAGGGCCTCGACATCGCCGGCCTGGCCCGCGTGCGCAACGAAGCCCAGGCCATGGCCCGCCTCGGCGACCACCCCAACATCGTCACCGTCTTCGACGTGCTCGAGGAGGCAGCACCGGGACCACGTAGCCGAGACTTTCCAGCCTTGGCGTCCGCCGTGCCCTACATCGTCTCCCAGTACATGGCCGGCGGCTCGGTCGAAGACCTCATTGCGAAGGCTGAGGACCACCGGCTACCCACCGACGAGGTGCTCTCGATCGCCACCCAGGTCTGCGCCGCCCTCGACCACGCCCACCGCCAGGGCATCGTCCACCGCGACCTCAAGCCCGGCAACGTGTGGCTGACGGCCCTCACCCCCAACCCCTCTCCCACAAGGGGAGAGGGGAGCAACGCCCTCACCCCAACCCTCTCCCAGAAGGAGAGGGAGGACGTGCGCCTCTCCGGAAGGGAGAGGCAGACTGGTCCAGTCTCCGAAAGCGCCAGCGATAATCCCCTCTCCCCGGGGGAGAGGGCTAGGGTGAGGGGTTCGCCTGAGGGCGTCGGCCCCCTGGCCCCCAATCCTGGGGGAACTCTCGTCGCCAAGCTTGGCGACTTCGGCCTCGCCGTCGCCCTCGACCGCTCGCGCGTGACGATGGCCGGCATGATGCTGGGTACGGTCGCCTACATGCCCCCGGAGCAGGCCCTCGGCGGCGAGAGCACACCGAAAGCCGACCTCTACTCGCTGGGCTGCATGCTCTACGAGATGGTCACGGGCCGCCCGCCCTTCCTGGGCGAGGACCCGACCGCGGTGATCTCCCAGCACATCAACACGCCGCCGGTGGCCCCTTCCTGGCTCACGGACCGCTGCCCGCCGGCGCTGGAGGAGATCATCCTCCACCTCCTGGCGAAGGCGCCGGACGCCCGGCCAGAGTCCGCGGCCCAAGTACGCGGGGCGCTGGCGAAGGTGGACCCGACGCAGAAGTCGGCCTCGCATTCCGACTCGACCGAGAACCCGCTCGACCGCCTCGCCCGCGGCGTCTTCGTCGGACGAAGCGCCGAGCTGGAGAAGCTGCGCAAGGCCTTCGACGAGGCCTTCGCCGGCCACGGCTCGCTGGTCATGCTCGTCGGCGAGCCCGGCATCGGCAAGACGCGCACCGCCCAGGAGCTGGAGACCTACGCCCGCATGCGCGGCGCCCAGGTGCTGTGGGGCCGCACTCACGAGTCCTCGGGCGCGCCGCCCTACTGGCCCTGGTACCAGGTCGGAAACGCCTACGCCGCCACCAACGACCTCGCGGCTGTAATCGCTCCGCAGCTGCCACCCGGCGCCGGAGCCGAGCTGTCGCGCATCTTCACCTGGCTGCGCCAGCAGCCGAACTTCGTCGAGCCTGAGCCGATCACCGACCCGGAGTCGGCCCAGTTCCGCCTCTTCGAGGCCTACGCCGCCTTCATCCGGGCCATGGCGACTCAGACGCCCCTGCTCATCGCCCTCGACGACCTCCACTGGGCCGACAAGCCGACGCTCTTGCTCCTCCAGCATCTGGGCCGGGAGCTCTCGCGGCTGCGCGTCCTGATCGTCGGCAACTACCGCGACACAGACCTCTCGCGCACCCACCCGCTCTCCGAGGCGCTCGCCGGCCTGAACCGCGACCCCGGCTTCGCGCGCGTCGTCCTCCGCGGCCTCACCCAGCCCGAGGTCGCGGCCTACATCCGGGTGGCGGCGAACGTCGAGCCGAAGCCGGAGCTGGTACGTCGCATCTTCGAGGAGACGGAGGGCAATCCCTTCTTCCTCTCCGAGGTCGTCAACCTGATGGCCCAGGAGGGCACGCTGACCCGCGAGTCCGTCTCCGACATCCGCATCCCCGACGGCGTGCGCGAAGCCCTCGGCCGCCGCCTCGACCACATCTCCCCCGAGGCCAACGAGCTGCTCCAGATGTGCGCCATCGCCGGCCGCGAGTTCACCTACGACACGCTGACCTTAACCGGGGACCGAGACGAAAACCAGCTTCTGCGCCTTATCGAGGAGGCGCTGAAGGCGCGGGTGATCGAGGAGATGGGGCAGGCGGGGCGCTACCGCTTCACCCACGCCCTCATGCAGGAGACGTTGCTGGACGAGCTCTCGACCACCCGCCGCGTGCGCCTGCACGGCCAGGTCGGCGAGGCGCTGGAGCGGCGCTGGGGCGACAGCCTGGCGGCGGAGCGGGCGCCGCGTCTGGCCCACCACTTTGTCGAGGCGGCGATGCTCGGCCCGGGCCAGGCCCGCAAGGCCGTGCTGTACTCAAAGCTCGCGGCGGAGCAGGCGGAGGCCCAATCGGCTTACGACGAAGCTGCACGTCACTACGAGAGCTGCCTCACGCTCGTGACGGAAGCTGATGACCGCCTGGGTGAAGACGAAGCGGCGCTACTTGCTGCCCTCGGCCGCTGTCACCGCAACTCTAATCGTCAGCGCGACGCCTGGCGCAGTCTGATGCGGGCCATCACGATCTATCGCCAGCGAGACGACCCCCAGGGTGTCGCGACTACGACGCTCGAGGCCGCTCTCGTCGTGGCTCCGGCCGACCGCCACCGTGCGAACTTGACGGCGGCGCTCGACCTCTTGGGCCAGGGCGACCCGCACCTCGAGGCCAGGCTCCTGTCCCAGCTTCTATGGTCGCAACCGCCCGGTACCTCCGAAAGGGGGCTCACCCGCCAGCGGCTGACAGCGCTCAGCGCGGCCCACGGGTTCGACGACATCGAAGCGGACCTCCTGCAAGATGCGGCCCGTGAGGCATTCAGGGAGAGAAACGTCGACGAAGGGGCGCGTCTTTCGCGGGCCGCCTTTCAGCGGTTCGACGCCCTCGGGCGAACCGCTGAGGCGGTGCGAATCCTCGGGAATCTCGGCGAGCAGCTGCTTTCGCCGTACGGTCGACTCGATGACGCCAAGGAAGTAGTGGAAGAAGCCCGCGCGTACGCCGGCAGGCATCACATTCGCTATTGGGAGGACAACACGACCCTGCATCTCGCGGCGGTGCTGCTCGCCCGATGCGAGTTCCAGGCGTTCGATGAGCTTCTAAGCGGGGAAGACAGCCGCCCGAACTGGAACCGCGCGAACCTCCGCGCCATGCGGGCGGAGATGGCGGGTGACCTTTCCCGCGCGTCTGCGCTGCTTCCGGACGTTTCTCTCGCCGGCGGCCTGTCAGACTGGATGTCCAACATCCATAGTCTGCGGGCGCGAGTCCTTTGGGAAGCCGCAGACATCGAGGCCGCTCGATTCGAGTTCTCCCGGCTGCGCGAGGTCGAGGATGCTCTGCCGGGACCCAGAGTCGATGGCGTACTCGTAAGCGGGCCCAGCATAGCGGGAGTCGACGAGGCCCTGCCATTCTTGGCCGACGCGGCTTTCATGCATGCCGCCGCCACCTGGGCACTTCAAGCGCCGGTGGCTGATTTCAAATTCAACTACCGGGCCAACCGGTCAATCCCTGGAGTCCTGGCTCGTGTCCTGCTGCACGAAGGCCATATCGAGAAGGCTGAAGAGTACTTCCGTATCGCGCTAGAGTGGTGCGAGCGCGAGCGCTGCCCGGTCGAGGCCGGGCGCTGCCTGCTCGGCCTGGCCGAGGTCGCGGAGCGGCGGGGCGAGACGCGGGAGGCGCTCGCGCATCTCGACCGCGCCATCGCCCTCTTCCAGCAGCACGGCGCCCGCCTCTACCTCGACCGCGCCCTGGCGCTGAAGCTGCGGCTTCAGGGCATCGGCTCCGGCGGCCTCAGGACTTCGATCGACGCCGTCACCGCCGCGGTCGAGGCGGAGCGGCCCGCGCTGCCGGCGGCGGCGGTAGCGCCCGATGGCACCGTCACAATCATGTTCTCCGACATCGAGGACTCCACCATCCTCACCGAGCGCCTCGGCGACCAGGCCTGGATGGCCCTCCTCCAGAAGCACAACGACCTCATCCGGACTCAACTCCGCGCTCACGGCGGCTTCGAGGTCAAGACCATCGGCGACGGCTTCATGGTCGCCTTCCAGGGCGCGCGGCGGGCCCTCGAGTGCGCGATCGCTATACAAAGGGCGATCGCCGCCTGGCCGGACCCGACGCAGGCCGTAGCGCCGCTTCGGGAAGCGGCGCGGCCGGGGGCCGTCGACGTGCCGTTTCCCAAAACGGCACTACGCATCCGCATCGGCCTCCACGCCGGCGAGGCGGTGCGCGACAGGGACGACTTCTACGGCAAGAACGTCATCCTCGCCTCGCGCATCGGTGGACAGGCCCTGGGCGGCCAGGTCCTGGTTTCGTCGCTGCTCAAGGAGTTGACGGAGTCGAGCGGCGAGTTCGTGTTCGATGGCGGCCGCCAGGTGGAGCTGAAGGGCCTTGCCGGCAAGCAACGGGTGTTCGAAGTCAAGTGGACGTAGCGCCGCTGGCCTGGAGCATGTCTCAGGCCGCGCCCAGGGTCGGCCCCTGACCCCAATGCTGGGGAACTTGTTAGCGTCTATCTCTGCAAGAACTCGATCACCCGTTGCCGGAAGGGGGCGGCGTTCGCACCCTGGAGCAGCTCCGTGCCGTGAGCCGAGCCGTCGTATAGCTGGCTGTCCTTCGTACCGGTCGCGGCCTGCAGCAACGTCGCCAGCGAGGCGGCTGCGCCATTGGGATCGGTGCGCGCCGCGATGAAGAGCTTCGGCTCCGTGACGTTGCGCACGTCGTTCTCGGCGCTCAAACCCATGAAGCTCACCGGCGCGGAGACGGCCACGACGCCGGCGAGGTCCTGGCGCGCGGCGACCTTGAGCGCCGCCGTGCCCCCCATGCTGGCGCCGATCACGTAAATCTGCGCGTAGTCGCGCGAGCGCACGAAGCGCACTGCCGCCTCGAGGTCGCGGTCGATCTTCGAGATGTCCTGGCCGCCGCCGGTCTCACCAAAGCCGCGAAAGTCGAAGGTGAGAGCGGCGATCCCCTGCGACGCCAGCTCCAGCGCGAATCCGCTCCAGGCGCGCTGGTCGTTCGGGAACATGTGCGCCAGGACCACGGCTTTGCGCTTCGGCCCGGCCGTGGTGTAGAAGTGCCCGCGCACCGTCACGCCGTCATCGGTCGCGAACGCCACCGGCTCGTTCGCCACGCTGGCGGACGGCGCCACCGTCGTCCCCGCGGACGGTGGGCTGACGACGACCGTCGCCGGCGCCGTCTTGACGTCAGGCGTGGACGGACCCTTCGAGCCGCCGCCTCCGCAGGCGGCGCCCAGGAGTAGCAGGACAGCCGCCGCGGCGGCCAGACGTCGGCGCGTGATGCCTGACATCGGGCTAGTGCGCGACGACGTTCACCAGCCGCCGCGGCACGAACAGGACGCGCTCGATCCGGCGGCCTTCGGTGTGCACCTGGACCTTCGCGCTCGCCAGCGCCAGCGCCCCGGCCTCGGCCTCGCTGATGTCAACCCCTACCTCGAGGCGGTCGCGCAGCTTGCCGTTGACCTGGACGACCAGCGTGAAGGTCTCCGCTGTTGCCAGCGCCGGATCGAAACGCGGCCACGCCTGCGTGTGGACGCTGTACTCGCCGCCCGTGCGGCTCCACAGCTCTTCGGCGACGTGAGGCACGCTCGGCGCCAGCATTAGCACGAGCGTCCGCGTCGCCTCGCGCCACGCCTCTTCGTCGACCGCGCCCAGGTCGGCGACGCGCGCAAGGTAGTTCGTGAACTCCATCAGCGCGGCGATCATCGTGTTGAAGCGGAAGTTCTCCAGGTCCTCGGTCACGCGCTGCAACGTGCGGTGGATCTGACGCCGCAGGTCGCGCACCTCGTCCGCGCCCATGGCACCGAAGGACGGCTCTTCCAGGACCAGCGACCACACCCGCTGC
The DNA here is from genome assembly GCA_964422735.1 of uncultured Dehalococcoidia bacterium. Lineage (GTDB taxonomy): Bacteria > Chloroflexota > Dehalococcoidia > DSTF01 > WHTK01 > CAYRCD01. The sequence goes on from CAYRCD010000001.1 coordinate 61,759, forward strand.
AGCCAGCGCGCGGTGCCCTGGATTCCGCTCGCGTTCCAGCTCGCGCCCTGGTCCCACGGTCCGATGAACATCAGGAAGGCGCGCACGGCGTCCGCCCCGTTAGCCTTCACCAGCTCGTCCGGGTTCACCACGAAGTCGGGTCGGCTCTTGCTCATCTTCTGGCGGTCTTCGGCCACGATAATGCCCTGGTTGAACAGGCGCGCGAAGGGCTCGTCCCCGTCCACGAGACCCATATCGCGGCACACCTTCCAGAAGAAGCGCGCGTACAGCAGGTGCTTGGTCGCGTGCTCGGCGCCGCCCGTGTACTGGTCCACGGGCAGCCAGTAGCTGCCGGCCTCCGGGTCCACGGGGCCCCGGTCGTACCCCGGATTCACGTAGCGCATAAAGTACCAGGACGAGTCCACAAAGGTGTCCATGGTGTCGGTTTCGCGCGCCGCGGGACCGCCGCAACGGGGACAGGTCACCTGGACGAAATCGCTGTCGTTCGCCAGCGGGCTCACGCCGGTACCCAGGGGCTGGTAGTCCTCGACGTAAGGCAGCAGCACCGGCAGCTGGTCTTCGGGCACCGGCACGATTCCGTCCGTCGCGCAGTAAATGATCGGTATCGGCGTTCCCCAGTAGCGCTGCCGCGACACCAGCCAGTCGTGCATGCGGTAGGAGATGGCCCGGCCGCCGGCCCCGGATGACTCGATATAATCCGCGATGCGCTCCTTGCCCTCGATGTTAGGCAGGCCGTCGAACCGGCCGGAGTTCATCATCGTGCCCTCGTCGACGTAGGCCGCGGTCAGCGCTTCACCCCCGTAAGCGGGCGGAGCGATCACAATCTTCACGCCGAGGCCGTACTTGTGGGCGAACTCGAAGTCGCGCTGATCGTGCGCGGGCACACCCATGACGGCCCCCGTGCCGTAGGAGTACAGGACATAATCCGCGACGTAGACCGGCACCCGGTCGCCGTCGAGCAGGTTGGTGCAGTAGGCGCCGGTGAAGACGCCGGTCTTCTCGCGCTCGGTGGAAGTGCGCTCGATCTCGGTCTGCAGGCGCGCCTGCTCGACATAAGCGTCCACGGCGCCCCTTCGCTCGGGCGTGGTGATCTGCGCCACCAGCGGGTGCTCCGGCGACAGGACCATGAAGGTCACGCCGAAGACGGTGTCCGGCCGCGTCGTGAAGACCGGCAGCCGGGTTTGATCAACGCCGGCGATATCGAGCCCGAACGCGATCTCGACGCCTTCGCTGCGGCCGATCCAGTTTTTCTGCATCAGGCAGATACGCTCGGGCCACCGCAGCTTCGACGTGTCCAGCAGCTCGTCGGCGTATGCGGTGATCTTCAGCAGCCACTGGTCCAGGTCACGCTTGACGACCGGCGTGTCGCAGCGCTCGCAAAGTCCGTTCTCGACCTGCTCGTTGGCCAGCACCGTCTGACAAGACGGGCACCAGTTCGCCGGGCGCTTGTCGCGATAGACCAGCCCGCGTTCCATGAACTTCAGGAAGAACCACTGGTTCCAGCGGTAATAGTCGGGCCGGAAGGTGGCGACTTCCTTCGTCCAGTCGAACATGCAGCCCATGGTCTTGAGCTGCTCGCGCATGCGGTTGATGTTGTCTTCGGTCCAGCGCTGCGGGTGCGCGCCGGTGTCGATGGCCGCGTTCTCGGTTGGCAGGCCGAAGCTGTCATAGCCGAAGGGGCGCAGGACGTTGTAGCCGCTCATGCGGCGGAAGCGGGCCTGAGTGTCCGCCGGCGCCTCCGCATACCAGTGACCGATGTGGAGGTCGCCCGATGTGTAGGGAAACATCGTCAGGAAAAACCACTTCGGCTTCGCGCGGTCGATTTCGGCCAGATAGAGCTTATCGGCCTCCCAGCGCTCTTGCCAGCGTGATTCGATCTGGGCCGGGCTGTAGCGTTCGGGGCGGCTTTTCGTCACGGTAGCGACCGTCTCATCTGATTGGTTTTCGCGTGTTAAGCCCATGTCCTCCCCTTCGCGGGATATCACAGTATGACCGTGAATGCTTATTCGCCCCGGTCCGGCCCCGACTCGTCGGGGCGGAGGGGCTACCTAAGGACGAGGGCCAGGTAGAGTGAACGGGCGGCGGGCTCCCGGCGTGGGAAAGCGCCAGTTCTAGGGGAAGGTTCGGTTGTCGATCGCCGTTGACTGCGACCCGCAATGATAATGGGCTCATCTTAGCATTTCTTTCCTCTCGCTCGTCTGGCAAGAAGCTACCGCGCTGGCACGACTATGTGCGTCGTGGTTACCGTGGCCATGAGCCGCCCCTGCTCGTCCGTGACCCTTGTCTCAACAACTTGAGTGGTTCGCCCACCGTGGACCACGCGGGCCTCCGCCGTAACCCGCCCGTGATCCGTAATGCGCACGAGGCTGACCGAGATCTGCACGGCCAGGGGGAAACGGCTGGCGTCCATCGTCGCTTCCGGGTCGGTCACGGTGAGGGCTGCGTATGTTGCGCAGCTATCGGCCAGGGTGACGATCGTGCCCGCGTGGAAGACGCCGCTGCCGATCGACAGATGAGGCTTGTGATCGATGGCGGCGACGCAACGGCCGGGTTCTATCCCCAGGGGTTCGACGCCGATCGTGTCGAGCATCGTTCCCGCGCTCATCTCTCTTATCTTCTCCGTCGTCCAGGCAAGGTCTTCCCGTCTCAAAGGCTTACCATCCTTTGCCTTGACGCCTCGTCACTCTGGCGCCCTATCGATCCTGGGCGACGTGCTTCCTGACTTCCAATCCGCGCTTACGGATGACTTCAAAACCATCTTCGATACTTGAAATAGCCGGCGAACACCATCGAGACCAGGAGCATCGCCCCCAGCATCAGAACAAAACCGTGGCGGAACTCGATGCCCGGCGAGAGATCGAGGTTCGTGCCGTAGATGCTCGCGATCAGCGTCAGCGGTAGGAAGATAACCGCGACGATCGAGAGTGTCTTCATCACCTCGTTCATGCGATTGTTCAGGGATGAGAGGTAGCTGTTGAGAGCGCTATCCGCAAGATCACGCAGACCTTCGAGCATCTCATCCACGCGGACTATGTGGTCGTAGACGTCGCGGTAGAACATCAGCGCCTCGCGGCCGATCAGGTCGCCGAACTCACCGCGCGAGAGGCGGTTGACCATGTCGCGCTGAGGCAGGATCGAGCGCCGAAGACGCAGCGTGTTCCGCTTCAGGAGCAGGACTTCGGGCAGGTGGCGCTTGTCGGGCTCGGCCAGGATGCGCTGTTCGAGGTCGTCGAGGGCTTCGTCCATCTCCTCTACGGCCGGCAGGAGTAAGTCGATGAGGCCATCGAGGAGATGATGGGCGAGAAAGTCGGCGCCCCGGCTCATTAGATGGTTGGATTCGCCGGCGCGTTGGAACAGCTCATCGATGCTCGGCATTTCCTCCGTGTGGACGGACACCACGTAGTTGGCCCCAAGGAAGATGTCAAGCTCCGCCAGTTCGAGGCGTTCTCCGACGCTGAAGTAGTGGACGCTCTGCGCGGCGATGAACAGATACTCGCGGTAGTCGTCGACCTTCGGCGTGTCGGTGCGCCCGTTGTAGCAGTCCTCGATCGCCAATTGATGAAAGCCAAAAACGTCGTGCAACATCGCGCGCTCGTCATTTCCATCGCCCGTCACGTCTACCCAGAGCACGCCAGCCTCGCCGGCAGGGAGGCCCTCGCCGACTCCACATAACGAGGCAATCTCGTCGGACCCGAGGCTGTTGCGCATCCCCTCGTCGGGCGAGAGGTAAAGCGATCGGATCACGGCGGCGCCGCCGTCGGGTCTGGCGCTTCCGGCTCCGACCAGAAAGAGGCCATCACGTCCAGGTTCACACGCGGCGCGTGGCCGCCGAAGTGACGGCTGAGCTGGATCAGACCAAACGCGAGACCGAGAAGGACGAAAGGTGACGCGATCAAGACCGCCTCGACGCCAAAGGCGGAGGCCAGCGCGCCCAGCGCGGTCAGCGGGATGATCGCGGTCCCGTTCTTCAACGCGCTCTGGAGGGCAAATGTTCTCCCCTGGTAGGCCAGGGGTACGCGGCGGTTGATGTAGGTCTGCACCGCCGTCGCCGTTAAGGCGACGCCGAGGCCCAGGGGTAGTGCCAGGAGCGATGCCGTCCGCAGGCCCGGAGCCAGGTCCGCGCCCACCAGCTCGAGGGCCCGCAGCGGGTTCACGGCGTCGATCGCGGCCGTGAGGTCTCTAATCATGCCTAGCGAGAACAGGGACGCGGCGACGAGGACGAACCCCAGCAGGGCCGTCCCTCGCTCTCCGCGGGCCCTGATCAGGGCCGGTGTCAGCGCCAGCGCAACCAACAGTCCCAGTGCCGATGGCGCGAAGACGTACACGGCGTTGGTAGCGTCCACGCGCACGACTGCCTGAACGAAGCGCGGCGCCAGGGTCTGCATCACGATCTGGGCCGTCCCCGCGAGCACGGCGACGAAGATCATCGTCGCGACCGCGGGCTGCGCGGCAAGCCAGCGCACCGTGTCCAGGGCGCGGACGTCGCGGCGAAGTGCTGCCATAGCGTTCGCGGGCGGTTTCTGGTCTCCGGCCGAGAGGTCGAATACCCTGCTCGCTGCCAGGAGGAGCAGGACTCCGGCGAGATAGATGACCGGCCGCACGCCGAACGCGTGAACGAGGATGGGGGCGAGCAGGGCCGTCCCGAACGCGGTCCCCGCCGTAGACGCCAGGCTTATGAGCGAGGCCGCGCTGGCGATTTCGGCCTGAGTCGCGACGTAGGGAAGGACCGACGACTCCGTTGGTCCGGATACCTGGCCCAGGGCGTTGACGGCGAGCAGCAAGAAGATCATGGCGTGAAGGTCGGTGCCGAGCAAGCTTGGCGTCGCCAGGCAGAGTAGCGCCTGGAGGTTGTAGGCCAATGCCAGGGCGACGCGCTTCGGCAGCGCGTCGGCTACGGCGCCCCCGTACAGACCCAGCACGGCCGGCGGCAGCAGCGCCGCGCTCCCCACCAGCGCCGCGTCGAACGCGGAGCCGCCTTCGCGCACGACCGCGACCAGTGCCCCGTAAGCCAGAGACTGCTGGCCGGCGTCGGAGAGGAAGCGCGACATCAGGAGATGCTGGAACCGCAGCTGGCGCAGCAGCGCCGTCTCGGGCAAGAAGAACCAGAACAGGCGAAAGGCGTGCCGCTGGCCCCGGTCCAGCAACCGGTCTGCCTCGCCGTAGACGCCTTCGACGATCCGCAGGCCCAGCGCGAGCGGGGTTTCCTGCGGACCGGTGCCTCCCTCAACGCTCACGGCGGGAGTATATCGCCGCACGGCCGGGTATTTCCGTTCCTGGTCAATGTTCCGTTCGTGGTGAGCCCCTCGAACCACTTCGAGCGTTTGCGCCCCTTCCCAACGAGGGCGGGCGGTGGGCCGCGATATTCGGGCCTCGGCCCGATGGTCTTTAGACTCGGCGACGAACAATTATTCGGTCGCAACCTTCACCTCTGTCACGCCTGCGCGGCCGCCCTGCCGGCTCGCTCGTCCGTAGAGCAGCAGCGCCGGGGCCAGGGCGATACCGGCGGCGAAGAGCGCCGCCCGCAGTGAGACCGCGTTGCCGATCAGTCCCACGACCGGTCCGCCGCCGACCTGGCCCAGTGCGTCGGCCTGGCTGCTGATCGAGAGAACCGTCGCTCTCACCGACGAGTCGATGCTCAGGTTGATCCAGGCCGTGTACAGCGGGACGTGGAGGTTCACAGCAATGCGAGCGGCCAGGTAGGTCGCAAGCGCCAGCCCGAAGCTGCCGGAAAGAGCGAATGCGACCACGCCGGCAGTCCTCAGTGAATCGGCCGCGAGCAAGGCCGCTGCCAGGCGCGAGTGATCGGTCGTGTCCAGCCGCGCGCGCACGCGGCCGGTCACGAAGATGCTCAGCACTCTCGTGATCATCGAGATGATCCCGAACCAGGCGACCGCGCTGAGCCCCACTGCCGGGAAGCCAACCTCGCGCAAAAAGAGCGGCGTGTACAGCCGGTCGAAGCCCTCGCTCGCCATGCCCCAGGCGGCGGCGATGACCAGGATCGTGATCAGCACCGGCCGCCGGCGCACGAGACGGCCGCCGCCGACAAGCGTCGCCGTCATCGCCGTCCACGACCCGCGCTCTTCGCGAGGAGCCGGCCGGAAGCCGTGCTCCTTCATTGTCAGAATGAGGAACGCGCCCAGGACGAAATTCAGGCCGCCGCCGAGCACCATGGGCAGATTGATCACGATCAGGGCCAGACCGACGCTGATCGGCACGCCGATCAAACCCGCGGCCTGGGCCACCTGAGACGACCTCAGGTATACCTTGCCTGCCGCTTCCGGCCCGACTTCGTCCGCCAGCCAGGCCTCGTTCGCGCCGCTGACGAAGGTGCCGCCGATGCCCATGACCACGTGGCCGAGCAGGATGGTCTCGAACAGCGGCAAGGCGCCGGCCAAGATCAGCCCCGCGCCCCCGATGAAGGTGCCGATGATCACCGAAAGCCGCCGGCTGAACACGTCCGCCACGACCCCGGTGGGCACCTCGAAGATGAAATAGGTCGCCTCCCAGACCGTCCCAACGAGGACAAGCTGGAGGGGGCTCAGGTGGGCGTTCTGCGCCTGGTAAACCAGGTTGACGGTGAACACCAGCGTGGCCGCCAGGCTGGAAACGCCGCTGTTGATGAGATAGATGCCGGTAGCATCCGGCACCTTCGGGCTTCTCAGCACGCTTACCTCCGCAGTGCCGCGGACAAAACGAAACCGCGGACGCTATCCGTCCGCGGTCGAAGTTTCTGCGACTGCCGGGATCAGCCGCTAACCGGCCCGCCGGGACGGAAACAAGATAGAAGCGCTGGGCCACGGCACTTGTGCTGTCATCTCCGTCCTCTCTTCCGAATTGGCGCCATACTAGCGGCCTCTCGGGGCCGGCGTCAAACGCGCGATGTGCGGGGACTGCACCGACCGTGCGCCCGAAATTGCCGCGGCCGCTGAGGCGGCCTCGCAAGGACCGAGGCGCGGGTCCGGCATTAGCTGGTAGGCTTGGCCCGTGAATGTGCTCATGGCTGTTATCGAGTCCTACTACGATGCCGTGCCCCGCAAGGCGGCACGGGCCGAGTCGATCGGGCACTTCACCCTGTTCGTCAATGAGGGACCTGGTTGGTCTTACTACGCGAGGCCGGCACTGGGCGCGTCAGAATTCTCCGCTGCTGATGTCCTTCGCGTGCGAGAGCGGCAACGCACGCTCGGCGTACCCGAGGCGCTAGAGTGGGTGGCGGGGACGACTCCGGGCGTGAGGCCGGCCGCGGAGGCGGCCGGGTTCGTGGTGCATGAGCACCCGCTCCAGGTGCTGGACTCGGCCCGGAGACGTTACGCGCCATCGCCCATCGGCGCGCTTGTTCGCCTGCTCTCAGCCGAGGACGACCTGGCGCTGCTGGGCGCGGTGGCCGCCGTAGCGTTCGCGTCTCCGGGCACCGCTGTGGGTAAAGAAGGGGCGGCGGAGCTGAAGGCGGCTGCGAGCGGGCGCAGTGCTAGTCTCGTGGCGTTCGAGCGGGAGCGCTTGCGGACCGGGTCGACGGTCATGGCGGCCGCCTTCGTGGATGGCCATCCGGTTGCGGTCGGCAGCCATCAGCCGGTCGGGAAGGTCAGCGAGGTCGTGGGTGTGGGGACGCTCCCGGCTTTCCGGCGACGCGGGATAGCGTCCGCCGTCACGAGCCTGCTGGTCGAGGATGCCTTCGACCGTGGAGTGGAGACAGTATTCCTGTCCGCGGACGATGCCGTCGTAGCGCGGCTCTACCAGGGCCTCGGTTTCCGCCAGACTGATCTCGCCTGCGTCGCAGAGGTGCGCGGCGTTTGAGCGAGGGACCGCCGGCGCCGGACCATTCAGGGCGTGATCAACCACGCCCCGGCCGGCGCTCCAGGCCCTAATCCAGCGGGTACAGCACCACGCCCGTCGCGAGCTTCGGATAGAAGTAAGTCGACTTGCGCGGCATGCGCTCGCCCGCGTCCGAGCAGTCGACGACCTGGCTCACCGGTGTGGCATTGAGGATAAACGCCAGCGTCCGCTCGCCGGACACCACGGCCCTCATGGCCTCCGCCGCATCTTCGCTAAACGAGACCGTGTCGGCGCCGGGCGTAAAACCAATGTCGCGGTACGCGACCTGCTCGAGGACGTTCACGTCCAGACGCCGCCACGCCGGGGCGTGTTCCTGGGGAAGGAGCGCGTCGATCGCCGCGGGGTCTCTGGCCCTGAGGAGATGGAGGCGTCCCGGGTCCAGACCGATGGCGCCGAAGGCTGTCCCTGATTCGCCGGCCACGGCCAGCGCCGGCTCCAGACGGCCGAGCGCGGTGCGGTCGCCGGCGTCGCCAAAGTCCTCGACCTCGAAGTGCGCCTGGAGCCGGCCTGTGAGGTCCCCCGCACGCTCTGCGCTGATCAGGCGGTGAGTCGGCAGGACGACCAGGTTCGGGTCCCCGATGCCGATGAGGGCGGCGAGCAAGAAGTTCTCCGGCTCATCCCCGCGCCAGTGCGGGGCAGGCTCGCGGATTTCGTTCCGGTAGCTCAGAGCGGTCTCGTAGCGATGGTGGCCGTCGGCGATGTAGAGGCGCCTGGCCGCGAGGAACGAGGTCACGCGCGCCGCGGCGGCGCCGGAAAGCGGCCGCAGCCTGTGGCGCTCGCCTTCGAGCACGGCATCGAGAACGGTCTCGCCGAGGTCGCTGCCGCTGAGCATCGGCCTTGCGCCGGCGCCGGTCCCGGGGTACAGCGCCATGATTGGGCTCAGGTGGACGCGGGTCGCGCGCAAGAGGTTGAGACGGTCCGTCTTAGCCTCGGCTCCGGTATATTCGTGCGGCAGGACGATGCCCTTCTCCCACTCCTCGAGGCGGAGGCGACCAAAGATCGCGCGCCGCCGCCGCCGCTTGCCCTGAAGGGTGAACTCCTGGTCGTAGACGTACATCCGCGCCGTTTCGTCTTTGACCAGCGCGCCTTTGGCCCGCCAGGCGGAAATGTCAGCGCGGGCGCGGGTATAACGGTTGTCCGCGTCCGTGTCGCCCGCCCGCCTCTCCCCGAAATCGACGCGGGAGATGTTGAAGGGGCTGCGCGCGTGAAGAGTGGCCGCCTCGTCCCCCGAGACCACGTCGTAGGGCGGCGAAATGAGGCCGGCGGCCTCCCCGGCCACGGCGGGGTCGAAGCGGAGGCCGCGAAAGCCACTGAAGTCGGCCACAGGCCATTATCGTGGTGCTTCCGGGGTGGCGGAAGGGTAGACCATTGGCCTCCCGCGCGCCGCCGAGACTGGAAGTCTCGGCTACGTGCGAACAGTGGCTTCCCTTCTCTCGCCTCTGAGGTTCCTTGTTCCTTGTACCTTCGCTACGATGAGGCGATTTGATGAACCGCTTCTGCATCTTCTGTGAGATTATCGCCGGCCGCGAGGCGGCGGACGTCCTCTACCGCGACGAAGAAGTGATCGTCTTTCGCAACCGCCTGCGCTGGGTGCCGGTGATGCTGCTCTCGGCGCCGGTCAAGCATCTGACTCAAGCGGAGCTCTGGTCGGACCTCGGCCGCGTCGGCCGGAAGGCGGTGGAGATGGGCCAGAAGCACTGTCCCGGCGGCTTCCGTCTGGTCTCAAACTTCGGCCAGGATGCCATGCAAAGCCAGGACCACGCCCACGTGCACGTAATTGGCGGCACGTTCCTGGGTGAGTACGCGTGACTACAAACGAGAAGCAAGATACGTGAAACAAGCATGCCTTAATGCCGGGCCGGCTTCTTCTGCGCAACCAACGCAGCCCAGCCTGCGGCGTTAAGATTCCTTAACCAGGGACTTTAAATCGTCGAGCGCCTCGGCCTGCCTTTGCGGGCGAAGGGCAAAGACCGACATGATGCCGGCGATCATGACGGCTCGCCAGGTCGCCATGAACGCTTCGCTGAGCGTCTCGTTCTCGGCGTAGCCCGCGAGAACGGCCGACCTGTCCGCCGGCGTCGTCCACCGCGCCATATCGAAGGCCGGGTGGCTGATAAAGGCATCGCCGAAGTCGATGACCCCCGAGAAGCCCAGGCTATCGGGGTCGACGAAGACGTGCTCCGGGCCGGGATTGGAGTGAAGCGCGGCCAGGTCGACCTTAACCGCGACCGCATCCAGGGCTATCTTCGCCAGGCTTTCCGGCGAGACCGCCCAGCGCCAGGCATCGCGCTGGACCGTGATCGCCTCCAGGGCGCGATTGAAGTAGGCCTGCAGACGGGTGCGAACGTCGGCTGAGTCCCTGTCGGCGGGGAACAGTCCGCTGGCTTCGAATTGCGCCAACGGCAATTCGTGAAAGCCGCGCAGCGTGCGGCCCAGCTCGCGGAGGACGGCCGCCCGGGCGTCTTTGGCCAGCGTAAGGTTGCGGGCGGCGACGCCGGGAATCCTGGTCATGAAGACGTACTCGACGCTCCCCTCACGGCCGTATCCGAGCACCCTGGGCACGCTCAAATCGGGAGCTTCGCGGGCGATCAGGTTCAGGTGGAAGGTCTCTTTCTCCAGGCTGGTCCTGAGCCTGACCTTGTGCGGGCGCTGCGTCTTGAAGATGTAGACCTGGTCGATGACGTACGCCCTGGCCTCGCCGCCGGACTCGTCCACGGCCTCCACCGCCTTTGCCGAGGGCAGGTGCCGGTGCGTGAGCGAGAGTACGTACTCGAAATCGAGCACGGGATCGAGCGGATTTGTAGTCATCTGCAGTCCTCCACTGAACTCAGCGTCAGGCCCCGGCCACCGGGCCCGATCGCCAGTCCCAGCCTGCCTCTTCCAGCGTCAGGAGAGCGGCGAAGCGGCCGCCGTCCTGGATCAGGCGTGCCGGCGTTCCCTCCTCGACGATCTCGCCCCTGTCGAGGAGGATGATGCGGTCGGCTTCCCGCGCCGTGGAGAGCCGATGGGCGACGGTGAGCACGGCGCAGCCGCCGGCCAACACCGAGCGGCGCAGGGCCTCACGGAAGGCTGAGTCGCTGGCGGCGTCGACGGCCGACGTTGCCTCGTCGAGCAGGAGAACAGCGGGTTTCGAGACTAGCGCGCGAGCAAGGGCAATGAGCTGCTGCTGGCCGGCCGAGAGCTGTGCGCCGGTTCCGCCGCCGGCGCCGCTGAGAACCGTCTCATACCCTTCCGGCAGCGCGCGGATGAAAGCATCCGCCCCGGCGATCCGGGCGGCTTCAAACACGTCTTCGGCCGCGGCTCCTTCGTCGCCCAGGGTCAGGTTTTCGTAGACGCTGCCCGAGAACAGCTGCACCGCCTGGGGCACGACGCCGACCAGCTTGCGCCGTTCGTCTTCGGCAAGCGACCGCGGGTCGCGGCCGCCGGCCGCGACCGTCCCGCCCCAGGGCTCGTAGAGGCCGGCCAGCAGGTGGAGGGCGCTGGTCTTGCCGGCGCCGGTCCGGCCGACGAGCGCGACATGCTCGCCCGGCCTAACTTCGAGGGCAATCCCGTGGAGCACGGCACGGCCCTCGACGTAGCCGAAGACGAGGTCTTGCAGGACGATCCCTCGCCCATATTGCCGCCGCGGTGCGTCGCCGGACTTCCCGCCCGAGTCCGCGGGCAAGGCCAGGACCTCGAAGATGCGCTCGGCGCCGGACAGCGCACCCTGCACCGTCTGCCATTCGTCGCCAAGGGCGGTTATCGGCTTGAAGAAGCGCTGGAGGAGCAGGGCGAATGCGGTCAGGGTGCCGAGCGAGATGCCAAGAGAGGCAAGGGCGTCGCGCGTGCCCGCCCAGAGCAGGAAGGCCGCGGCTGAAGCCGATAGCAGCGCCGTCGTCGGCGGGTAGAGGGAGGAGAAGAACGCCGAGCGGTTATAGGCCGCGACTACGCCGCGTAGCACTGTTCGGAACCTGGCCACGAAGCTAGCTTCCTGTCCGAATGCCTGTACGACCTCGATGCCCCGTAAGCTTTCCTGAAGGTGAGTGTTCATCAGACCGACAGCGATGCGATTGGCTCTTTCGGCGTCCCTGACGCGCACCTGGAAGAAGCGCGTGACGACGACCAGGGGCGGGACGACGAGGACCGCGACCGCGGAGAGAGGGGGGCTGAGGAGGAGCATCGTCGCCGCGATGGTGACGAGCCGGAACATGTCGGCAACCAGCGTGGCCACACCAGTGGTAAACACGGTGTCGAGCGTCTCGACGTCGGCGGTGCAGCGGCTGATCACGTCGCCGAGCGGCGTGCGGTCGAAATAGGCGGCGGGCAGTCTCTGAAAGTGGGCGAACAAGCGCACCCGCAGGGCGTTGAGTACGCGCTGGGCAACGGCCGCCGCGAGGTAGCCGTAGAGGAAGGTCAGCGCCTGCACCCCCGCCGTCGCTCCCAGGTAGAGGCCGGCAAGGGCAAGAAGCCCGCTCTTTCGCCCCAGGGTCAGGTGATCGTCGACAATCGAGCGCACGAGGACGGGCGGAACAAGCTCGAGCAGCGCCGCGCCGAGAACGAGGGCGCCAATCAGCAGCAGCCAGCGACGCCAGGGCCGGACCAGCCCGCCAATCTGCGACAGAGCGCCCGCTGACGCTGCCCGCGGGAATGGCCTGGCCGTCGCGGCGCCGATCATCGCGCCTCACCGGCCGCGGCTCGCTCCGTAACTCGCTGGGCGCGGAAGATGCGGGCATAGAGGCCGCCGGCCGCCAGAAGCTCCTCGTGAGTGCCGGCTTCCTCGATCTCGCCCTCCCGGAGGACGACAACGAGGTCGGCGCGAGGGAAGGCGGCGAGTCGATGGGAGCAGAGGACGATCGTCGTCCTCTCAGCGGGCGGCGCCTGCGGACCGAAAGCATCACGCAGGCCGGCGACGATGGCTGCCTCGGTGTCGACGTCCACGGCCGAAAACGGGTCGTCGAGGACCACGAGTCCCGGTAAGCCCGGCGCAGCCGCCGCGAGGGCGCGGGCCAGGCCGACGCGCTGGCGCTGACCGCCGGAGATCCTGACGCCGAGCTCGCCGATCTGGGTGTCAAGACCGTCGGGGAAGGTGGCCAGATCATCATCGAGGGAGGCCAGCCGGGTTGCCCTTCGCATGCTGGCTTCGGCTTGAGGATCGCCGCCAAGGCCAAGGAGGACGTTGTCTTGAATCGACCCCGAGAAGAGATGCGCGTCCTGGGGCAGATACCCCACGAGTCCGGCCCGCTCGACCCGGCTCAGGTCCGCGAGAGGGCGGCCGTTGATCAGGACGGACCCCGACTCGAGCGGGTAAACGCCGGTCAGGGCGCGGGCCAACGCGCTCTTGCCCGACCCGATCGGCCCCGTGACGGCGACGAGCGCGCCGGCCGGGATGTCGAGCGAGATGCCACGGAGTGCGGAGGTCGGCGCGCCCGGGTAACGGAAGGTAAGGTTCTTCAGCACGGCGGCGACTGGTCCGCGCTCCTGGCGCGCGGGCAGGGAGGGCGTCAGGGCGCTGCCGGCCACGTACGCCGAGCGAAGCGAAGCGAGACGCGGCTCGCCCTTCACGGACAGAGCCGGCGCAAGCAGGGGCCGAACCCGCTCGTAGGCCGCCGCCCCGCTCTGGAGCGAGTTCACGAGCTGCGGGATGCGGTAACCGCGGTTTACGAAGCGCAAGAACAGCTCCAGGTAGGCCACGAAGCCGCCGACGGTCATAGAACCGGCGATCACACGCTCTGCGCCCTGCCAGACGACAAAGAGGACGCCGGCTGTCATGAGGGTGCTGTACACGGGTTGGAGGCCGCTTTTCAGCCGGGTCATGCTCAGGTTGCGTTCGGCCAGCGTGCCGGATAGGACGGCCACACGCTCAACGGCGGCGCTCGCCCGGCCGAAGAGGCGGAGCACGCGGATCCCGGCAAGGTCCTCCTGGATCGCTGCCGTCAGATCTGCGTTTGCCTCGCGCGCCCGCGTCGTCCGCCCCGAAACCCAGCGGCCGGAGGCGTGGGCGATGACCATCGCCGCCGGCACCGGCAGGAGAGCCAGCGCCGTGAGGCCGGCATCGATCGCGAACATGGCCACGATAAACGAAGCTGAGAACAGCAGAGTGTCCCAGGTCTCGATCGTGAACTCCCTGATTCCCACGCCGAGCACCTCGACGTCGCCGACGATACGGGCCATGAGGTCGCCGATCGGCGTGCGGTGGAGGTCGGCCAGGGGGCGGCTGAGGACGCCGCGAAAGGCGTCTGCCCTGATGTTCGCCCGGATGCGGGCGTTGGCGGTCATCAGCCACCAGCGCTTGCCCACCCGCGGGCCCTCGGTGAGGACGGTGCCGCCGATAAAGGCCAGCGCCGCCCAGGTCACGGCGGTGGGAGTCGCGTCGCCCTTCTCGAGCGCCAGGGCCTTGTCGATCACGCGGCCGAGAAGGATCGCGGGCAGGACCACGGCCGTGTTCATCACGATCCCGCAGAGCGAGCCCAGAACGAGCTCGCCCGCGACCTGGCGGAAGTAACCTCTCAAGGCCCAGAGGAATTTAGGCATCTGCAATCTGATCTCCGGCTGCCAGGCCAGGACTCTGCAAGGCTAAGGGGCCATCCTTAGTCCGGTTTCAGCAGGAGGCGGAGGTTGTTCAAGGCGTCGGTGCGCCACTGGGGCCTCCGAGTCATCATTGTCATGTCCCACATCAGCATGACCGGTAACCAATTGGTCATGAAGTCATCGTCGAGGCGTCCTTCGTCTGTGTAGCCGGCGAGAAGGCCGAGGCGATCCTGGTATCGGAACCAGGTCCGGAAGTCGAACGAGGGGTGGCTGATGAAGGCATCGCCGAAGTCGATCACGCCGATGAACTTTTTCGTGTCGGGGTCCACAAAGGCGTGCTCGCCGCGGGGATTCGAATGCAGAGCAACCCTTGCGCCTGAAGAAGGCATCATCCTTACGACCTTTTCAGCGACCTTCTCGGGGGCGATGTCGAGGTCCCAGATGCCGGGTTCGCGGGCGATCGCATCAACCGCCTGCTCGACGGAGGTTTCAATCCGTTTGCTGAGGTCCTCGTGCGAACGGTCGCCCGGGAACGACAGGAGCTCAACGAAGGGCTCCTGCGCGATCGCGTGGAGTCGCCCCAGCCACCTGCCGATCGCGAGGAGCGCTTCCCGCAGCTCGGCCTCGTTCAAGGCCGCGTTACGCAAGGCAACGCCCGGCATCCGCGTCATCAGGATGTACTCGACGAATCCCTCCTGGCCGTAGCCCAGGACCTTGGGCACGTTGATGTCTGGGTAGGGCGCCAGTTGCCGGAGGAAGAACACCTCCTTTTCGAGGCTGGTGCGCGAGAGATTCAGACGATGGGGCCGCTGAGTTTTGAAGATCAGGTCATCATCGATGTGATAAGCCCGAGCCTGGCCGCCTGTCTCGTCGACCTTGACGACTGAGTCTGCCCGCGAGACGTGTCTCCTCGCCAGGGCGAGGACAACCGATTGATCGAGGATCGGGTCGGGGTTGGAGGTGTCGAGGGGCTCATACAGGTATTTTGGGAGCATCAGTCATTCCCCTCCTGCCTGACGCAAAAGGCCTTGCCAGATGTAACCGCTGTTACTCTACACGATGAAGGCGAAACTGGGCAACGCTCGGATTCCTGCTCCGCCGAGCCTAACGAGTGCATGTCCCTTTCCACACGAAGAACCCGCCAGCGACGGCGCACTAACGGCGATTCCACTGCATTGGGCTCCGGGTGTACGATTGCGCCGTAACGGCCGTTACAGAAGGCTATGCCCCGGTAGAATCCAAATCAAGATGCAAAGCCAGGAATGGCTCGTCCTCGGCTACAGCCTGCCCCCCGAGCCGTCGCGAAAGCGGGTCTCGGTCTGGCGGCGCCTGAGAAAGCTCGGGGCGGTCTACACGGACGAGGGCCTCTGGTTCCTGCCCCTGACCGACCGGCTGGAGGCGGCCGTCCGGGCGGTCGTCGCCGAAGTCGAGCACCATGGCGGCAGCGCGACCGCGTTTGCGGCCCGAGACCTGTCTCCCGGTCAGGCCGAGAGGCTGAGGTCTCGGTTCAACAAGGCCCGAGACGATGAGTACCTCGAAGTCCGGCGCCTGTGCCAGAAGTTCCTCGATCACATTCAGAGGGCGACAGACGCGGACGAGCTTGACTTCGCCGAGGTCGAAGAGCTTGAGCAAGACCTGGAGAAGCGTGTCCGCTGGCTGGCCCAGGTCCGCGAGCGAGACGCCTTTGGCTCGCCGGAGCATCAGCCCGTCGAACGAATGCTCGAGGAGTGCAAGAATGCCCTGGCCCGCTTCACCGAGCAGGCTTACGAGCGGGCGAAATAGGGCTGAAGAAGGAGAGCAACATGAAATGGGTAACCCGGGCGCGGCCCAAGACCGACCGCGTCGCTTGTCCCTGGCTGATCCGCAAGTTCATCGATCCCGTCGCGGAGATACTCTACGTCCCTGCTTCGGAGGTGCTGTCCGTGGCGGCGCGTGAGAACGGGCGCTCCTTCGACGCTCCCGACGCCACCTACACACACCGCGGCCAGAAATGCACCTTCGAGGTGCTCATCGACGAGTTCAAGCTCGGAAGCAATCCGGCGCTGGCTCGCCTGGCGAAGATCGTTCACGCCGCCGATATCGAGAGCGACCTGCACACGGATCCACTGGCACCGGGCCTGCTGGCCGTGGGCCTTGGTTCGCTCGAGGTCGAGGCCGACGACAACCGCCTGCTCGAGCGAGAGGCGTTCGTCTACGACGCGCTCTATGCCTGGTGCGAGAAGTACGCGCCATGAGCGCTCCCGTGGGTTATGACGAGATCCGCGCCGACACGGTCCGCCAGGCCGCGAGGCTGATGGCCGGCGCGGCGATTACGGCGCCAAAGTCAGGCGGCCAGCTTTTCCTGCAGGGTGGGAAGCTCTTCATGGAGACCGTAATCGTCGAGGACGGCGAAACGCTATCCCGCCTCGCACGCTGGATGCGTGCGCGCGGTAAAGAGCGCCGCGAGACGATCTGGTTCCGCGACGCGGAAGTCGCCGAGGCGCTTGACGCCGTCTTGTTCGTCGGCCTCAGCGGCTGGTATCCGCCGAACTACGACTGCGGCGCCTGCGGCTATGCCACCTGCGCCGAGTTCCTTAACGCCACCAATCGGCTCCGCCAGGAGTCTGATGAGCTTGAGTTCATCGGTCCGCAATGCAATCTCCGCGACATCGACCTCGGCATCGCCGTCGGCTCCGCGGCCAGGACGGCCGCACTGCTGTCCGTTGACTGCCGCTGCCAGACCCGGATCGCCGTGGCGGCGCGCAAACTCGGGATCATCAAGGCCGACGTGGCCGTCGCACTTTCGCTTTCACTCACGCATAAGAACCTCGGCTTCGACCGCACCTTCCCGGCAGTCGACTTCGAGGCGATCGACCTCCCGACAACGAACACCTTGCCTATCGCAACGGAAACGGGCGTACTGCAGGGCGGCGCTCGGCACCGTCAGCAACGGCGGAGATCAGCGCGCTAGGCTACAGGACGGGCAGGCCGGCAGCCTCGAGCGCGCCGCGCTGGGCGGCGAACGAATCGTCGATGCCCTTCTCCGCCAGCGCGAGGAGGCGGTCCATTGCCTCCTTGTCGAAGGTCCCGCCCTCGGCCGTGCCCTGGACCTCGACGTACTTATGCTCGCCGGTCATCACGACGTTGAAGTCGACCTCGGCGTGCGAGTCCTCTTCGTAGCAGAGGTCGAGCAGCGCGCGGCCCTCGACGATGCCGACGCTCGTAGCTGCGACCGGGCAGCGCAGGGGAAGGCCTGTGTACGTGCCATTCGCGACCAGGCGCTGCATCGCCTGGACCAGGGCAACGTAAGCGCCCGTAATCGAGGCCGTGCGCGTGCCGCCGTCGGCCTGGATCACGTCGCAGTCGATCGCGAAGGTGCGCTCGCCGAGGATATCCAGGTTCGCGATCGCCCGCAGCGAGCGGCCGATCAGGCGCTGGATCTCGTGGGTGCGGCCGCCGATGCGACCCTGGACCGACTCCCGCTGCGAACGGGTGTGGGTCGAGCGCGGCAGCATGGCGTATTCGGCCGTAATCCAGCCGCCGGAGGTGCCGCGCAGGAAGCCGGGCTGGCGGTCTTCGATGCTGACCGCGCAGAGGACGATGGTCTTGCCAACGGAGATCAGCGCCGAGCCCTCCGCGTGGTCGAGGAACCCTAGTTGGATTTTCAGGGGCCGGAGCGCGTCGTTCCTGCGGCCGTCGATGCGGAGCATCGTCCCACCTCGCTTCCGGCGCGGATTATAGCATCGGAATGCCGGCATTCCCGGTTCCGGACGAGGGCCGGCGGGCTCGAAGTGGAGGTTCAGGCGGCGTTCGCCGCCGTGCCGCCGGGCCGGTTTGTCCCCCGACGGACGGCACGCCCGGGTCGGGAGCCGGTGGTCTCCATCGACTCTCGCAGGGCGGCAATCTGTGAAGCCATTTCGTTGATGCCCTCACGGATGGCCATGATCTCCGAGAATAGCTCTCCGGCCGGTCTCGGGCTCGCCGTCGCGAGTCGCGCTTGCGCGCCGGCGTCTCTCGCTTCGCGGAGGGGTAGAAGGCTAGGGGCCCGCGCGGGGTCAATCAAGTTTTCGCTCTTGATCCGAATGCGCGGCCGCGAGCCGGGCATCGTCTGGCGCAGAAAGACGGGCGCCGCGACGTAGACGCCGGCGAGGCCCAGCAGGGTCAAAGCCAGCCCGATGAGGATGATGCCGAGAGTTTCCACCGCTGCTCCTTGAATTGCTAGGGCCTTCAAATTACCTATCGACCCCCGAGCGGGAGTGAAGTAGTCGGGGATGCACCTGATAAGGGTCGCGATCAGGGCCCTACGCTGATCTGCCGCGGGTCGACGACCTGGAAGCTCCCACGCTCCGTGCCGGCCCAGAGGCGCCGGCCGTCGGTCTCGAAACGCAGCGTCCCGTTGCGGTCGGTGCGGAAGATCGGCAGGCCCGCGAGGCGGAGCAGCGTTGAAGGCGAAGGATGGCCGAATGAGTTCTCTGCACCGACGGAGATCGCCGCCACCGACGGCCGTACGGCATCGACGAAGTCGGACGAGGTCGAGCCGGCGGAACCATGATGGCCGACCTTGAGGACCGTGGCGTGCAGGTCGCCGCCCTCGGCGAGCAGGGCCGTCTCTCCTTTAACTCCCAGGTCCCCGGTGAGGAGAAAGCTGACGCTCCCGTAGACCAGGCGCAGGACCACCGAGCTGTCGTTGCCATCGTCATGCTCCTGCAGCAACCACTCCAACGGCCCCAGGACTTCCAGCCGGACGCCGTGCCCGAGGTCCAGCCACTCGCCCGGGAAGGCGAGAGAAACCTCGGCTCCGTGGCGGTCGAGCGTGGCGCGAAACTCCCGGTAAGCCGCTGTCTGCCCCTCTCGCGGGCTGAGGAGAGCGCTCCGGACGTGGTAGCGTTCGGCAACCTCGACCAGGCCGCTCACGTGGTCGTCCTGAGCGTGCGTGAGAACGACGAGGTCGAAGCGTCGCGCTCCGGCGGGTAACTCGTGGCCCAGCGCCGCGTCGATCGCCGGCCCGCTGGGCCCTCCATCGACGAGCACTCGGTATCCGGACGGCGTTGTGATCAGGACCGCCTCGCCCTGGCCGACGTCTAGCAGCGACACGCGCAGCCGGCCACTTTCGCCGTCCAGGACGTCGGACCACGTGATCGCGGCGACCACGGCCACTGCGGCGGCCGCGAACGCCAGTCCCAGACGCCGCGGCCGCTGAGTTTCGGCGGATCGGGGCCGCACGCGCATAAGCAGCAGGGCCAGGGCCGCGGTCGCGGCGTAGAGCGCCGCTGCCGTCTCCGCTCCGGCGCCCGAGAACGAGAGGACCGAACCGGGGATGGCCGCCGCGCCTTGGCCAACGGCGATCAGGGCGCTGAGCGGCGGCAGCGCCAGGCTTCCCAGAACGCTCGCCGCTGCGGGAAAGATCGCGCCGCCGGCCGCGGTCAGGGCAGAGGTGCAGAGAATGAGCGGGACCAGGGGCGCCGCGACCAGATTTGCCGGCACCGCCATCAGCGAAACCCGCCCGAAGGTCGAGCCGATGATGGGGATGACCGCGATGTTCGCGGCCAGCGTTACGCCGGCGCTGTCGGCCAGTACGCGGCCCGCGGCTTCGGGGAGTGCCCGCCGCAGCAGCGCCCGGAACAGCGACGAAAGAGGTTCCGCGAGCAAAGCCAGGCCGGCCGTAGCGGCAAAGCTCAGCTGAAACGCAACGTCGTCGATCGCCCGCGGGCTTATTGCCGTTAGGAGCGCGGCGGAGACGGCGATCGCTGTCATCACGCTGCCGGGGCGCCCGACGAGGCTCGCGCCGAGCATTACGATGCCCATGACACCGGCGCGGAGGACCGACGGCGATGCACCGACGAACAGCACGAAGGCGATGACAATCACCGCGGCGGCCGCTGTCGCGCGGCGCCGTCCCAGTGGCCAGCGCAGGGCCGCCACTGCCAGGCCGGCCACGATCGTGACGTTGTAACCCGAGATCGCCACGATGTGCGAAATGCCGGCGGCGTTGAGGTCGTCGGTGAGGCCGCGGGGAATAGACGACCGGATGCCGAGCAGAATCCCCTCGGCCAGGGCTGCTTCGGGTTCGGGCAGAGCGCGCTCCAGCGCCGTGGCCAGCGGACGCCTGACGCTCCACAGCGCACGCTGGACGTCGCTGCCGCCACCGCCGCCTTCGCGCTGGATCCTCGGGAAGTCGGCCAGGGACACAACCCCCTGGCGGGCGAGGAAGTCACGGTAGTCGAAGGTGTCGAAGCTCTCGGGTGTCCTGAGCTTTCCCGTAAGCGTGACGCGGTCGCCGTAGCGGAAGCGGGGGAAGGGCCGCACGGTGACCAGGACCTTTCCGCCCGAGACCGTGCTGGCGGGATTCCGGATGCGCTCGACCCGCACCTGAAATCGCTGGCTACGGCCTCGGTCCTCGGGCTCCGTCACCACGGTGCCGGCAATTGTTAGCACCGGTCCCTCGTTGAAGGTGGCGATCCCCCCGGCCGGACCGGGGGACAGGGCGCCCTCATAACGAAGGGCGGCGCCCGAGAGGAGAAGTGCGGCGAGGACCGCTAAGGCTGCCGCTCCCGGCCTGCCGGCAAACAGAAGGCCGAATGCAGCCCCCAGCCCAAGCGGCAAAGCAAGGAACCACAGGCCTGCGGCGCCGAGCGCCGCCGCACCGACGCCCAGGAGCCAGAACAGAGCCAGGACCAGGAGCGTCACGGGCCCACCGAGATCAGGTCAGGCGACATCCTCTACCAGTGCTTCACTGGCAGGCATTCGTTGCTCTTAGGGCGGGCCCACCAGGATTGTAGCGGTCACGAGGGGAAACGGGCAGACGCATCACTCACGACTTTGTGATGAGCTGGGCGACCGGAACCTCTAATGCGTCCGCAATTCGCTCCAGAGTCTCAAGAGACGGAAGGTGCTTCCCGGCTTCTAGCCGGCTTAGGTTTGGTCGGAGCATTTTGGCCTGGCGTGCCAGTTCAGCGACGGATACTCCCTTTTCTCGCCGCAACTGACTTATCCGGCCTCCGATTCTGATCGGTCGCTCCTCGGATTCTTCCCTCGAATGCGGGCTTCTGCCCTTGTAGTACTCGTACGCAGGCTCGCAATGGTAAAGGACATCGTCCCAGGGAACGTCGAAAGCGTTCCCAGAAGCTTGACTTACGCTGAAATACTCATCATCGTCCGAAGCTTGGCAACTCGTCACTGGCGACGAGTCGGCTTCATCCAAAACGGTTTTCGGCAAAAGATAGGAACTCCCATTCATCATTTGAACAAGGAAGACGTCTCCACTAAGGTCTAAGTGGTGGACCGCCATGATTTTCCGTCCAGAGAGGGGATCAGCCACCTGGGCCATGAAAGTTGTCAGGTCGTCGAGGCTTGACTTGACGCCAAACCTTAAAGCCTTGTCTGCGGAAACAGGCTCAATGCTTGTTTCACCGGATACTTTCATCAGGTAGACAGATACCGCCTTCTTGAAATCATCAGCCGGAACTCGGGCCGCAAGGATGGGAAGTGGCCAAAGGTCTATGTCCGGTGTTTTGGCATCAAGAAAATACGAAGAGTAGGCCTCACCGGCCGGTACGTCAATCAGCCTCGCGAAGCGGTGGACGCGGGTTGCAAACTCTTTGGCGAGTGTTTTGCTCAACCTAGACCAGGACTCATCCGTGGCGATTACGCACGCACTATCACGAAGCCAGCCCTTTGCGGTTGTCACTTGTCTGCCTCCTCCAATCGATAGCCAGCCTGAGTTAGTGCCTTCAGCAATGGCCTTCCGAACCTGGCGCCGCTCATTGGCGTCTGGTTCTCGATGTCCCACCGGCCAATGAGCCTATCGTCCCGGAAGATGTGGACATGGAACGGGGGATGATCGCCCTTATACGTCACGAACTGATAGCCGCCAACGCTCTTACGCCCCACGGAAGAATTTCTCCTTGGAGCGTATCATTATTGATACCATGGAGTCAAAGCTCCCCTGTGCGGGGACGAGGACATCCTATACATCCGGCCCCAGCCGTAACCGGGGGACAGTCTGAAACAGCCTATCGGCAGCGTCACGGGCCCACCGAGATCAGGCTGCTGATGCGGTCGTAGGTTGCGCGGGGAATCACCTTGCGCTCCACGAGCTCCTGCGTGGAACGGAAGGCGCCGTCCACCCGCCGGGAGTCGACGATGCGGCCTGCGTAGGCCTCGCCGATCCCGGGCAGGGCATCGAGGACGCTCGCGGGCGCCGTGTTGATGTTCACTTTCACGCCCGGCGTGAGGACCGCGGTCGTCGCGGACTCTTTGCCCGCCTGGCGCGGGACGATCAGCTGCTCCTCGTCGCGGACGCGGCGGGCAAGGTTGATCTCCTCGGCGTCGGCGTCGTCGGCCGGGCCGCCCGCGGCGTCGATTGCGTCCGCAACGCGGTCTCCCTCATGCAGCTCGTACACGCCCGGGCTCAACACCGCACCCGCGACGTGCACCCGGATCGGGCTGCCGGCGGGCAAGCCGGAGCCGTACCGGAACTCCAGGGGCGGCGGGTCGTCCCGCGTTACCTCGCGGACGGCGAAGCCCAGGCCCAGGGCCGCGATCACCGCGGCCAGGATGAAGACCTGGTTGCGTTCGAGCCAGTCGAGCATGATCGCCCTACGTCTACGACGCTTTCGCGCGGCCGTCAAGGGCCCGGGCGCCGGTGCTATACTTGCGACGCAATTCACATGCGACCAGCACTGCACGGCCGGGACCTTCTCTCGATGGGCGACCTGACGCCCGATGAGCTTGAGCTTGTCCTCCAGACGGCGCTCTCGTTCAAGCGCGACGGGTCGCCGGAGCTTCTCGCCGGCAAGACGATCGCCATGCTTTTCGAAAAGCCCTCGCTGCGCACCCGCGTGAGCTTCGAGGTGGGGATGAAGCAGTTGGGCGGCTCGGCGATCTACCTCTCCCAGGGCGAGGTCGGCCTCGGTCAGCGTGAGCCGGTCGCGGACGTCGCCCGCGTGCTGTCGCGCTACGTCGCCGGCATCGTCGCTCGCACCTACTCGCAGCAGGCGCTGGTCGACCTGGCCGCGGCCGCGGACGTTCCCGTGGTGAACGCGCTCTCCGACGACGAGCATCCCTGCCAGGCTCTCGCCGACCTGCTGACAATCCGCGAGAAGAGGGGCGCGCTCAAAGGCGTTCGCCTTGCCTTCGTCGGGGACGGGAACAACGTGTCGTCGTCGCTGGTCCTGGGCGCCGCCCTGGCGGGGATGTCCTTCACGATTGCCTCGCCCGCTGGGTACGCGCTGCCCGAGGCCGTGATCAGGACCGCGCGCCGATGGGCGTCGCGCACCGGTGGCAATGTCGAGGCCTACATCGCGCCTGAGGACGCGGTGAAGGACGCCGAGGTCGTCTACACCGACGTCTGGACCTCCATGGGCCAGGAGTCGACCAGGCGCCAGCGGCTGGAGGCCTTCACCGGCTACCAGGTCGACCCGGCCCTGATGTCGCTGGCCCGGCCCGACGCCATCTTCATGCACGACCTTCCGGCCCACCGAGGCGAAGAGACCGTCGACGAGGTCATCGAGGGCCCCCAGTCCGTCGTTTTCGACCAGGCAGAAAACCGGCTTCACGCACAGAAAGCGCTCCTCGCCCTGATCATGGGAGAAGCGGCTTAACCGCGGGCGAGGACCGTCTGTGGGCCAGTTCATCGACGACGTGCGGGCAACGCTCCAGCGCATCGACGCCGCCGCGGTCCTCGACATCCTGATTATCGCGGCGATAGTTTACGCGCTTCTGATGGCGCTGCGCGGGACGACCGCGATGACGCTCCTGCGTGGCGCCGTCGTGCTCATTTGCCTGCTCTTCCTCCTTGGGCGCGTTCTCGAGCTCAGCGTGGTGAACTTCCTCATTCGCAACTCGCTCCCCGGTCTCGTCCTCGGCGTGATCGTCGTCTTTCAGCCCGAGATTCGCCGCGCCCTCGAGCGCGCGGGACGCACGAGCATGCGCTCGCTGCTCTCCAGCGCCGAGCGCTCGGTCTCGGCCGAAGCGGTGGCAACGGCCGTCGTTGAGCTCTCGCGCCGCCATCATGGCGCTATCGTCGTAGTCGAGCGTAGCACCGGGCTCGAGGACTACATCGAGACCGGCGTGCGCATCGATGCGCAGCTAACGCCACAGCTCCTGGAGGGCATCTTCTATCCGAATTCCCCCCTGCACGACAAGGCCGTCGTGATCCGCGACCAGCGGATCGCCGCCGCCTGCTGCACCCTGCCCCTGGCTGAGGGGCCCGGCTCCGTGCGGCTGGGCACGCGCCACCGCGCCGCCTTGGGAGTGACCGAGCGGACTGACGCCGTGTCGATTGTCGTGTCCGAAGAGTCCGGCGTCATCTCCGTCGCTACCGACGGCCGCCTGATCCGCCTCCGCGACGATGCCCGCGTTCGTGCCACTCTCG
>CAYRCD010000002.1:0-86337 GCA_964422735.1 uncultured Dehalococcoidia bacterium
GAAGAATCTTACGCTTCGACCTTCGAGTGCTTTCGCTTCCGGTTCGATGGGCTGAAGCGCATGGCGAGCAAAGAAGAGGAACTCTACGAGCAGCGGGTCGCCAAAGTCAGGCACTTCCGCGCGCGTGGCATCGACCCCTACCCGCCGCGCTTTAGCCGCACCCACAGCGCCGCCGAGGCCGTGGCGGCCCACGAGGCCTGGGAGGCCGCGCCGGACGGTGGTGCGCCCCCGGTCCGGGTCGCCGGCCGCGTCATAGCCCTGCGCCGGATGGGCAAGGCCGCGTTCCTCGACCTGCGCGACGCGAGCGGCCGCCTCCAGGTATCGGTCCGCCTCGACCGCGTCGGCGAAGAAGGCTTCGAGACGCTGAAAGACCTCGACCTCGGCGATATCATCGGTGCCTGGGGCCCTCTCTTCCGCACGAAGACCGCGGAGATCACCGTCGACGCTGAGGGTTTGGCCATGCTGGCCAAGGCCCTGCTGGCGCCGCCGGAGAAGTGGCACGGCCTCACAGACGTCGAGCAGCGCTACCGTCAGCGCTACCGCGACCTCATCGCCAACGCCGACGTGCGCGACCTGTTCCTGCTCCGCAGCAAGGTAGTGGCCGCCATCCGCCGCTTCCTCGACCGGCGTGGCTTCATCGAGGTCGAGACGCCGATCCTGGTCGACACCTGGGGTGGCGCCGCGGCCCGGCCCTTCATTACCCACCACAACACGCTCGACCGCGACCTCTACCTGCGCGTGGCCACGGAGCTCTACCTGAAGCGGTTGGTCGTCGGCGGCTTCGACAAGGTCTACGAGATCGGGCGCATCTTCCGTAACGAAGGCATCGGCTTCAAGTGGAACCCCGAGTTCACGATGCTCGAGAGCTACGAGGCCTACGCCGACTACAACGACGTCATGGCGATGGTCGAAGAGATGGTCTCCTACGCCGCTGTGGAAGCCACCGGTAGGACCACGGTCCTCTGGGAGCACGGCGGTAGGAGCGAGGAGATCGAGCTCGCCCCTCCCTGGCGCCGCCTGACCATGCGCCAGGCGTTGATCGACTACGCGGGCCTCGATCCCGAGGAGCACCGCGACGTTGAGACCCTGAAGATCCGCATGACCGAGCTTGGCCTCACCCCCGACGCCGGCGCCGGCTGGGGCAAGCTGCTCGACCAGGTCAAGGACGCCTTCGTCGAGCCCAAGCTCATCCAGCCGACCTTCCTCACCGACTATCCCGTCGAGCTATCCCCGCTCGCGAAGCGCAGGCCCGATGACCCTCGTTATGTCGAGCGCTTCGAACCCTACGCCATCGGCTTCGAGCTCGGCAACGCCTACACCGAGCTCAACGACCCCCTCGAACAGCGCGAGCGCTTCCTCGATCAGGCCCGCCTGCGCGCCGCCGGCGACGAGGAGGCCGAGACCGCCGACCCCGACTTCCTCGTCGCCCTCGAGCACGGCATGCCGCCGACCGGCGGCCTCGGCATCGGCATCGACCGCCTCGTCATGCTCCTCTCCGGCCGAAAGTCCATCCGCGAGGTCATCTTGTTCCCGACCCTGCGAGAGCGCCATTGAAATCGAGGAGAAGCGGTGGGTGTGCAAAGGGCGCACCGCCTCTGCCGGGCGGTTTGGGCCCCCCCACGTTTTTCTTTCTAAATAAGGGTAGCGGAGCAGCCCGATAGGGATTCGGAGTGGGGCCTCAGCAAGATACGACGCGATCGTCTTCGACATGGACGGCGTCCTCGCCGACAGCGAGCCTGTCTACGTCGAGGCGATCGACGCCGTCATCGCCTCCCAGGGCAAGGCGATGAACCATGCCCTGCACGAGAAGATCATGGGCCACGGTGTCCAGGCGACCTGGGAGACCGTGATCCGCGAGCTGGCCTTAACGGGTACCGCCGCCGATTATATAGCCGCCTACGACCGCGAACTCCGCGAGCGCCTGGCCCGCCTTCGTGACGCCCTGCCGGGCGTCAAGCCGCTGGTCGCGACCCTTAAAAAGCGGCGCGTACCGATCGCGGTCGCCTCGTCGTCGTGGCTGGAATGGGTCGAAGCCCTGCTCGGCGGCCTGGGCCTGCGCGACTCCTTCGACGCGGTCGCTTCCGCGACCGAGGTCGAGCACCCGAAGCCCGCGGCCGACCTCTACCTCCTCGCAGCCTCGCGTCTCGGCGTCGCGCCCGAGCGTTGCATCGCTATCGAGGACACGCCTCCCGGCCTCAAGGCCGCCCGCGCCGCCGGCATGCTCGCGGTCCAGGTCCGCGCCGCCAGCACCGCCTTCCCGCCGCTGCCCGACGCCGACCTCGTGCTCGACACGCTCGAGGAGTTCGACCTTGGCCTGTTGGCCGCTGACTCACGCTGATTTTCAGTGCTCAATTAGACCAGCCTGCGGGCTGCTCCCGAGACAAGCAGTGAAAATCACTCTTAATCAGTGGCGAGTCCCGATTGGGTCGGGTCTGCGCGCTCTGCACTCTGTACTATGTACCCGTCATGGAACGCCACCTCACGGTCTCGGGCTTCGTGGTCCACGATGGCCGCGTCGCGCTCCACTGGCACCGCAAGATCGGCGCCTGGCTGCCCGCCGGCGGGCACATCGAGCCCGGCGAGGACCCGGTCGAGGCCACGCTGCGCGAGGTCGAAGAAGAGTTCGGACTACAGGCCGAGATTATCCCCCTCGCCCCGCGCGTGAGCTATGACGGCGGCCCGTCCCAGCTCGAGCCACCGTTCGCCGTCCTCGACTGCTATCCGGAGCCGGACCACGGCCATGTCGATTTGGTCTATTTCCTCCGCTGCGTCGGTGGCTATCCCGGCGTGTCGCACGACCCCGACAATCCGATCGAGTGGGTCGAAGCCGCCACCCTTCGCCTGGGCGAGCTCGCCCTCGGCGGCTGCGGCGACGAGGTCGCGATCCCACGCGACGTTCAGGCCCTCGGCCTCGAGGCCATCCGCGTCTCGCAAAGCGTCGCCGCCCCCACTACATCGGCCGTGCCGCCAGCTCGGCACCGCGCTTGACCGGCCGGGCTGAATGCCCGGCCTACGGCTTTCCGAATGCCCGGCCGGGGTCTTGCCGGCTGCCGGTCCCTACGTTCTGTCCGGCCCTACGCTTTTCCCGTCAGATCAGTGAAAATCATTGCCAATCAGGGGCTAGTATCCGAGGCTCACATGCTCTCTCTCCAGTTCATTCGTGAAAACCCCGACCTTGTCCGCAAGGCGGTAAAGGACCGCAACACCGAGGCGCCGGTCGACCGCATCCTGGAGCTCGACCGCCTGCGCCGGGAATACACCCAGCAGGCCGACGACCTCAAGGCCCAGCGCAACGCCCTCGGACGCGAGATCGGCCGCGCCAGTCAGGCAGACCGCCCGCCGATGATGGACCGCGGCAAGTCGATCAGCGCCGCCATCGACGTCTTCGACGACAAACTCACTGAAGTCGAGCGGGAGCTGAACACGCTCATGCTCGAGGTCCCCAACCTCACCGCTCCAGACGTGCCCGTCGGCAAAGATGAGCGCAGCAACGTCGTGGTCCGCACCGAGGGCGAGTTGCACCAGTACGCCTTCGACCCCAAGCCCCACTGGGACCTCGGTGAGTCGCTCGACATCATCGACTTCGAGCGCGGCGTCAAGCTGGCCGGCTCGCGCTTCTATGTCCTAAAGGGCGACGGTGCCCGCCTTCAACGAGCGCTGATCACCTTCATGCTCGACCTCCACACTCGCCACCACGGCTACACCGAGATCTACCCGCCCTTCGTCCTGCGCGAGGAAAACCTCTATGGCTCCGGCCACCTGCCGAAGTTCCGGGACAACCTTTACCACGACGCTGAGGACGATTTCTGGTTCATCCCCACCGCCGAAGCGTCGCTGGCTAATCTTCACCGCGACGAGATCCTCGAGCCGGGCACTTTACCTTTACGTTATGTCGCCTATACCGCCTGCTTCCGGCGGGAAAAGATGTCCGCGGGCCGCGACGTCCGCGGCATCAAGCGCGGTCACCAGTTCGACAAAGTCGAGCTGTTCCGCTACTGCCTGCCCGAGGAGTCGGACGAAACCCTGAAGCAGATGATCGCCGACGCCGAGGACGTCCTGAAGCGCCTCGGCCTCCCCTACCGCGTCCTTCAGCTCTGCACCGGCGACCTCGACTTCAAGGCCGTCAAGAGCTTCGACCTCGAGATCTGGGCGCCGGGTTGCGGCGAGTGGCTCGAGGTAAGCAGCTGTTCGAACTGCACCGACTTCCAGGCCCGCCGCGCCAACATCCGCTTCCGCCGCGACCGCGCCGCCCGCCCGGAATACCCGCACATGCTCAACGCCTCCGGGGTCGCCCTCCCACGCCTCCTGGCCTCAATCATCGAGACCTACCAGCAAGAAGACGGCTCTGTCCTGGTCCCTGTCGCACTGCGCCCCTACTTCGGGCCGGAGACGGTAATCCGCGCGGTCAACAGATAGAGGCGGGCGAGGACTAGACATGGCAGCGAGCCCTACGCGGAGTTCAGCTGTCGACCCGACCTTAATCTCACGCTTGGGCGGCAGAGAAGGCCTGGGACAAATCGTCGACGGTCTCTACGACCGGATCGAAAAAGATCACGCTCTCAAGAAGTTCTTTCCCCGGCCGCGAGCCGGAGAGAGGCAGCGTCAGAAGCTCTTCTTCGAGGAATTGTTTGGCGGCGAAGCCCGCTACTCCGCCGCTGGCTACCTCCATTTCGGCATGCAGCGCCGTCATGCGTTGCGAGTTATCACCCACGAGGGCGCCGACCGCTGGCTGGAGCACTTCCGATCGTCGATGGCGTCGGCCGCCGTGGCCTCTGACGCACGCGATCAGGTCATCGGCATGTTGCGCCCCGCCGCCCATCGGCTGACCAACCCGGGCGCCGACTTCCCCGACGTGCTGGAAGCGATCAGGTTAGCCTCGAAGGGCGACCTCGCTGGCCTTCGACACAGAATCGAGCGGCGACCGGAACTTCTTAACCAACGCGGCAAACACGGCGTAACCGTTCTCTGGGAAGCGTGCCGCCGCGGAAGGGTAGAGATCACGACCTGGCTTGTCGACCGGGGCGCGAGCCTGGAGACGCCCGGCACGCACAGTGGCGAGCTGGCGGTCATCATCTCTCCTTACTGCGTTGCGCGCGCGTCGGGCCATCCGGATATCGCCGCGCTCCTCAGGGCTCGCGGCGCGATCACCGACGCCTTCTCCGCGGCGTACCTCGGCGACCTGGATCTGCTGGCGTCTCTAAGCACGGCTGATCCATCGATCGTGCACGCCCGATCTCCGGAAGAGGACTTCTTCGCGGTGACGCCCCTGCATCACGCCGTCAGCGGCAATCAGCCGGAGGCGGTCGCCCTCCTGATCGAACGCGGCGCCGAGGTGCGGCCGTTTAGCCGCCGCCTCCTCGGCGAAGCCGCCCGGCTCGAGTCAGCGCCGATCGTATCGATGCTCCTTGACCGCAACGCCGACGCGGGTGAGGCGGAGGACCTTGGCCCCATCGAGCGCGCCGACGCCACGATCGCGAGGATGCTGGTCGCGAGGGGGCTCGACCTCAATAAGCCATTGCGCAACGGCGAGACTTTCCTGACCCGCGCCTGCCGGGGTGACAAGGGCGAACACCCGGCCGCGGTCGAAGCGATGATCGCACTCGGCGCCGACCCTGACCTACCCGGTGAGGCCGGCCGCTCGCCCCTGCATGTGGCGGCGAAAGCCGGTTTCGCCAGCGTCGTCGAGGTCCTGGTGCTGCGCGGAGCCAACCCTGAGGCCGCGGACGCGAACGGCGAGACGCCCCTGGACCTCGCGACTAGAGCACGGCGGCGTGAGGTCGTCGATCTCCTGACGACATCTCCCTCGCGCCGTCCCGACTCCGGGCGGCATCGATAGCCATGAAGGTCCTCGCGATCGATGTCGGCACGGGCACTCAGGACATCCTCCTCTTCGACACCTCCGGTCCGGTCGAGAACTGCGTCAAGATGGTGATGCCCTCTCCGACCGCGATCGCCGCCGGGCGCATACGGAGAGCCACCGCGGCAAGGCGGCCACTGGTGCTTACGGGCACCATTCAGGGCGGCGGGCCCTGCCACTGGGCCCTCAACGACCACGTCCGCGCCGGCCTCGCCGCTTTCGCGACTCCCGAAGCCGCGCAGACCTTCGACGACGACCTCGAGCAGGTCAGCGCCATGGGAGTGCGCGTCATCTCCGAGGACGAGGCCCAGTCAACAGACGGGCAGCGGATCGAGCTTCGCGACCTTAACCTCGAGGCGATCCGGGACGCATTCGGCCGGTTCGACATCGATGGCGCCTGGGACGCCATCGCCGTCGGCTGCCTCGACCACGGCGCCGCGCCACCGGGCTACTCCGACCGCCTCTTTCGTTTCGACCACTTGAAACGCGTTGTTCAAGGCCGGAATGACCTCCGCTCGTTCGCCTACCTTCCGCACGAGCTTCCGGAATATTTGACGCGCGCCCGCGCCATGCTGAGGTGCATCGACGGGGATGTGCCGGCTGTCTTCCTCGATACCGGCCCCGCCGCCGCCCTCGGCGCCCTCCAGGACCCGCCCGTGGCCGCGGCCGAGGAGCAGCTCGTCCTCAACCTCGGCAACATGCACGCCCTCGCCTTCCACCTGCACGGCGACCGCATCATCTCCCTCTATGAGCACCACACCGGCGAGATGACGACCGACCAGATCGAGGACTTCTCCGAACGCCTGTTGACAGGCGCCCTCCAGCAGGAGGAGGTCTTCGGCACGAAGGGCCACGGCGTCTTCTACGTCGCCGGCAATCGCGATTCCAAAGGCCAGGCTTTCAGCCTCGGCGGCCGCGACAGCCGGCCCATGGTTGCCGTCACGGGCCCGCAACGCGGCCGCTTGCGCAACAGCCGCCTCCAGCCCTACTTCGCGGCCCCCCACGGCGACATGATGATCAGCGGCTGCTTCGGCATGGTCCGCGCCTTCGCCTTTCGTTATCCGCAGCTCGCGGAAGAGATCGAGCGCGCGCTCGCGGCGGATTAGGCGCAGCCAACTCGAGACCGAAGCCCCAATCTTGTCACGCTGAGGCGAAGGCCGAAGCATTTTCCCCGACCGGGGCCTGGACCGGTTGGGCTCAACTCGAACGCCGTTGAGGAACGAGCCCTAAGATCCTTCGGCTCGGCCTCAGGATGACAACTTTCTAGATCAGGACTGCAACCTTGCGGCTGATGAGTGCGACGTTGGAGCTCTGAGACAACGTCTGCCCCAGGACGGATTGCCAGAGAGTTGGCCGCTAACGCACCTGGGCGACGTCAATCGTCTTCAGACCGGTGATGTGGCGCCAGGTGCGAAGAGCGACACCCTTGATCTGGTGCTTCTTGATTAGGTTCTTCGCTTCGACGGCGTGGCCCGCGGGAACGTAGAGATAGGACTGGACTCCAGCCAGACGCGACAGGACTTTCCAGCTCTCGGCGTTGACATCGTCGAGCATGTCCGGCGTGATCACTTCGGCCACCATCCGCGGCAGCTTTTCCGGCCACTCGAGAACGACGATGTCGGGCGTCAGCTCCCGCCCGTAATTCGTAAACAGCCTCTGCTCGGGCTCGGGCTCGTTGACGAAAGTGCGGAAGTGAGGGTAATCCGGGGTGGGGAAGTAAAAGAGCTCCTCGGCGATGTTCCGGACCGCGGAGACGTGTGCCTCCCGGAACGATTTGCTGCTGGGCACCAGGAGCTTCTCCGGGTCGGTCCAGCGCTCGTCGACTCGCTCTCTCATGCGCTCCCCCCGCCGCGTGGTCGCATATGGACGTTAGTTGCGTAGCCGAGCCTTCGGGTTACAACGTAGCCGAGGCTTTGCGGCCTCGGCGGCGAGCGCCCGAACGCTAACCACCGCGAATCATAGCCACGCGCCTGGTTTGACACAATCAGACGGGCGACCGTACGATTGACTCCACCCCTGAAGGAGGTCGACCGTTATCAACGCCGTAATCCGCACCGGCGGAAAGCAATACCGTGTGCGCGAGGGGAGCATCCTGCGTGTTGCGACGCTCGCCGCGGAGCCCGGTAGCCGCGTCGAACTCAACGAAGTACTTCTCCTGTCCGACGCGGACAAGGTCACGGTAGGCTCGCCCACAGTTCCCGACGCCGTCGTTGTCGCCGAGGTCCTGGAGCACGGCAAAGGTAAGAAGATCGTCAGCTTCAAGTTCAAGGCCAAGACCCGCTATCGCCGCAAGCGCGGTCATCGGCAGGCATACACGGAGATCGCCGTCCGCGAAATCCTGACCGAAGGCGCGAGGCCGGCAGCCGCGGCAGTCGCCCCCACCAGGCGAAGAGCGAGAACGGCGGCGCCGGCTCCGGCAGGGACAGCGGCAGCGGAGGTCCCGGCCGAGGCCGAGGCGCCGGCCCCCGAAGCAGCGACGGCTCCCGCCCGGCGCCGACGCCGAGCTCCAGCAAGCGAGGAGACGGCGTAAGCAGGGCAATCGGCCCGGCGCGTCACAGGACGAAAAATGGCACATAAGAAAGCCGGCAGCAGCACTAAGAACGGGCGCGATAGCAACTCCAAGCGTCTAGGAGTGAAGCGCTACGACGGAGAAGCCGTCGGCCCCGGTGCGATCATCATCCGTCAGCGTGGCACTCGCTTCCACCCCGGCAACAACGTCGGCCTCGGCCGCGACTACACAATCTTCGCGCTCATTAACGGCAAGGTTAAGTTCGAGCCCTATGCGAAGGGCCGCCGCAAGCAAGTCAGCGTATACGAGGCGTCAGCCAACTAGCCCGTAGTGGCACCATCCGAGTGCCGGGGAAGCCCAGAGTCCAAGGACCGACTTGCAGTGAAAGAAAAGATTCATCCCAACTACGTGGAAGCCACGATCGTCTGTTCCTGCGGCAACACCTGGAAGACCCGCTCGACCAAACAGTCCGTCCACCTCGACGTCTGCAGCCGCTGCCATCCCTACTTCACAGGCGAGCAGCGCATAGTCGACACGGCGGGCCGCGTCGAGCGCTTCAAAAAGCGCTACGGGATCAAGGACTAGCGTCCTTCGCCAGGAGCATCGTGAGGCACAGGATTTCGCCCTCGCGTGCTGTCGGCCCCCCGACCTCGCGGCCCCAGTAAGCGAAGCCACAGACCCGCGCCCGTACGCGCCCGGTTTGACAATCGCGGCGTCACACCGCGATCATCGAGGCCGTCGACCGCCCCGCGCAGCCACAGGAGTTCGCTGTGAAAGTCCTGGTTATGGGCGGCTCGCGTTTCAACGGCTACCACCTGGTGGTGGAGTTGGTCCGCCACGGCCACGACGTCACCGTCTTCAACCGCGGCGTCACCGAGACCACTTTCCCACCCGGTGTCCGCCGCCTCTACGGCGACCGCAAAGACAGTGCCCGCGTGCGTGACGTCCTGGGCGGCGAGGAGTTCGACTGCGTCCAGGACACGAGTGCCTACACCCTCGACGACGTCGAGAGCATGGTCGAGCTGTTCCGCGGCCGCACGGGCCACTACATCTTCGCCAGCTCAACCGTGGTCTATGCCGCCACCAAAATCCTCCCCATAACCGAAGACTTCCCTGTCGACCCCCGCTCGGAGCGCTCCGAGTACGGGCGAAACAAGATCCTCTGCGAACGCTACCTGGTGACCCAACACCGCCAGAACGGTTTTCCGGCCAGCGCGACCCGCTACTCGATGGTGTTCGGGCCGCGCAACATCATCCCCGACCGCGAGCAGCGCATGTTCGTCCGCCTGCTCCGCGGCCGCGAGGTCCTGATCCCGGGCAAGGGCACGACTCTGAGCCAGGTCGGACACGTCGAAGACGAAGCGCGCGCCCTGCGCATGATGATGCTGAACCCAAACACCTTTGGCCAGATCTACAATGTCACCGGCCGCGACTTCTGGACTGATGAAGGCTACGTCGACCTGTTCGCGAAGGTAATGGGACTCGAGGCGAAAAAGGTGTTCGTGCCCGACGCGATCATGGACGAGATCAGCGGTCCCGGCCGCGGCGGCCGGCCGCTAATCCAGCGCCTGGCGCCCGACGTGCACCGCTGGGACGAGAGCACGGTCTTCAGCATCGCCAAGCTCAAGACCCACGCCGGCTGGGAGCCCGAGTACACACTCGAGGGCATGATTGGCCAGACCTACGATTGGTTCCGCCGTGAGGGCTTGGACAAGACGGCCGATTTCGACTTTGGTTTCGAGGACCAGCTCCTGGCGCGGCTCGGCGAAGCCTGAATTGCCGGCTCCCTCGACGCGGTGGATCAGGGATCGAGGCATTCCAGCTTCCAGGTGTCGAAGTCCAGCCGGCGGTAGAAGCAGTTGCGCGGCGCGCCTGCCCGGTTCTTGGTATGACAGATGCCCCCGCGCCGCGCCCGGACTCGATAGACGATCGCGTTTTGCTCACAATTCACACGGATCTCGAGCAATTCGAAGGTCTCGCCGGACGTGTTTCCCTTCTCCCACAGCTCGTTCCGCGACGTGCTCCAGAACACGGCCGAGCCTGTCGCCACTGCCGTCTTCAGCGCGACCTCGTTCACGTAAGCGACCAGTATGACCTCACCGCTGTCCGCGTCCTGCACAGCGCAGGGTAGGACGCCCGGCGTGTCGCCCAGGCGCGCAAGCTTGGCGAAGTCCAGGGCGAGCTCGTCGCTCTCTTCCAAAGCGTTGGTATCAGTCACGTCCGATCCCTTCAAGTTGGCCAGTCGACGGCCCATCTAATGCCGTTGCCAGGCTGGCAATTACGGGATTGAGGGTCTCATTCACCGGATCCGGCGCCAGGCTGAATGCCTCGAGAGTGAACGCGCCTAACAGCTCTTCACTACCTTCCTGCCCGAACACACACACGACCGTCCGGATTTCTTCTCCGATACGAACGCGAACATCTCCTATTGGCCGCTCGATCACGCTGCCATCGGCAAGCCTGAATCGCCTCGTGCCGTTCGGACGATGGCCGAGCCCCTCCAGGAAAGCACTTGGATACTGGCTGTAGAGCGCGCCCGTGTCCACCAGCGGACGCGTCTCAACGAAGCGCCCGCCGGATGCGTCAGCGACCTCCACGAGATACCGGAACAATCCCACACGTGTCCTCATTTCCTTCTCCTACATCCGCATTGGCAGGCCCTGAGCGGCCATGTATTTCTTGCAATCCCGGATCCTGTAGGTGCCGAAATGGAAGATGCTCGCAGCCAGCACGGCGTCGGCCTTCCCTTCGACCACGGCCTCCACCATGTGCCGCGGATTGCCGCAGCCGCCGGATGCGATCACCGGGACCTCGACCGCCTCGGATATGGCCCGGGTAAGCACGATGTCGTAGCCGTCGAGGCGCCCGTCGGTGTCCATGCTCGTCACCAACAGCTCCCCCGCCCCGAGGGCGACGACCTTTCGCGCCCAATCGACGGCGTCCAGACGCGTGGGACGTCTGCCCCCGTGCGTAAAGACCTCCCACTTCCCGTCGCCTACCGCCTTGGCATCGATCGCCACGACGATGCACTGCGAACCGAAACGCTCCGAAGCCCGTGCCACAAGTGGAGGGTCCGCCACGGCGGCGCTATTGAGCGAGACCTTGTCGGCGCCCAGCTCGAGCAGAAGGCGGACGTCGCTATCGCTGCGCACTCCGCCCCCAACCGTAAAAGGGATGAAGACGCGGTCGGCCGTGCGTTCAACCATCTCGTAGGTCGTGCGCCGGTCATCGGAGGACGCGGTTATGTCGAGAAACACCAGCTCGTCCGCGCCTTCGGCGTCGTAGAACGGCGCCAGCTCCACCGGATCGCCGGCATCGCGCAGCTCGACGAACGAAACACCCTTGACTACCCGGCCGCGGTCGACGTCGAAGCAGGGAATTATCCGTTTGGTTAGCATGTCTTGCTTCAGGAAAGGGCTAATGCTACGCGAACCCTTGCGACCACGGCGTTCAGGTCGCGCATTGTTAGAGTTCCCGGAGAGAATCTCACGAGGCGTGCATCGAGAGTAAACAACTTTGCCCGCGCCCAGGAGGGGTACCGGAGGCCGGCACTCTGCCAGTCCAAGAGCTCGCAGTCGGTTGGCAGGTTGTGGCGCTGCGCGGTCACCATGGCAACGATCACGTCCCCAGAGGAGTCTTCATAGTCCGGCGGGTTCAATACTATCGCGGGCCTCAGGTCCATCGCGGACAGATCGGTGAAGGGGAAAGGTACGAGAACCACATCACCTCTCGCGAACGCCATAGATCTCCCGCCAGTTGTTGTAAACGGCGTCCTTGTCGTTGTTCCAGTCTTTCCAGAAGGTTGACAAGCCTAGTCTTGCCCATCCATCCATTTCGCGGAACTTTTCGGGCTCGATACCCAGAGGGCTCGCGAGGGCGTCCAGGTCGGACTTCCTAACCCGAGCGATACCCGGCCCGAACTTGAAGATTGCGATTCTGCCGTTCTTTGCCCACCGATACAGCGTAGCGCGGGTTATTCTCAGGTAGTTAGCCGCTTCAGCTATCGTTAACCAGGTGACAGATTCGGCTCTCATAATACGAGATGATACGCCGTATGACACCTAACGACAACTGCGACAACTGCGACAGTCCAGCCGCGCGTCGTTTGCACGACCGGAGTCTCCAGCCTTCATGCCAGCGCTCGGAGCGCCTCTCGAAAGTCCAGCTTACCGTCATACAGCGCCCGGCCGATGATCAGCCCGTCGACACCATCAATCGCGGCAACTGAAAGCACGTGCTCGAGAGAGCCCACGCCGCCGGCGACGATGAACTCTGCCGTCGACATGCCCGGCAGCTCCGCCAGAAGGCGGCGGATTCCGTCCGTGTCCGGGCCCAGGAGAGTACCGTCGCGCGAGATGTCCGTATAGCTCACAGCGACGACCCCGGCTTCCACCGCGCGGCGGATGAACTCGAGGACAGGCTCCCCCGAGGCTTCCTGCCAACCCCTGGTCGCGATTCGCCCGTCGCGGGCGTCGGCACCGGCTGCGACGCGTCCGCGAAACCGCCGACAGGCTCTCTCGACCAGCTCCGGCTCCTCGACCGCCGCCGTGCTGAGGAAAACGCGATCGATCCCCGCCTCGAGCCAGCGGCTTATCGTGTCGAGGTCGCGAACGCCGCCGCCGAGCTCAACGGGAATATCGACCGCTTTCGCGATCTCGGCCACGGCCGCGGCGTTGAACTGGTCACCGCCGCGGGCGCCATCGAGGTCCACGACGTGCAGGCGGCGGGCGCCGAGATCACGCCAGTGGCGGGCCATGGCCACAGGGTCGTCGCCGTACACGGTCTCGCGGGCGTAGTCACCCTGATAGAGGCGCACACAGCGGCCGCCGCGGAGGTCAATGGCCGGGATCAGGTCCAAGTGGCACTCCTTGAAAAACAAGGCCAGGCTTCAGCCTGGCCCGAGCCTTCCCTGCCTTCCCCCTCTTTATCTCGCGCCCCGGCGTCGTAGCTCGTTCTCGATCATCCGCTCCTCCGTCTCCCGGCTCCAAAGGTGCGAGAGGACGAAGGTGTTGGCGCCCTCAAAGACGAGCAACGCGCCCCAGATTCCCGCGACCCACAGCGAGAAGTGCGAGAGACCGCCACCGGTTAGCCAGTCGATCAGGAGCAACCCGCCGATAATCGCGGCGAACGTAACTACATGCCGGTAAAAGCGCAGCCGGGCGCGCACTCGGCGTCGCGCTCGCCTGTACTGGCGGTCCTCACTGGACATGGCTTCCCACCCTCCAGAGCCAAAGTGCAGTGAGAAAAACGGCAGGTCGATGTCGACGCCGTCGAAACCGTCAAGACGCCTTCGAGCCATCGCCAAGAGCACCTCGCAGAAAGTTGGCATAGAAGCGGAGCCCGGATGACCCGCTCTTTTCCGGGTGGAACTGCGTCGCAACCACGTTGTCCCGCGCCAGCACGCTGGCAAACGTGACGCCGTAATCGGTCTCGCCGATCACACAAGTCCGGTCTTCGGGGTCCGGATAATAGCTGTGGAGGAAGTAGAAGAAAGCGCCGTCCTCGATGCCGTCGAAGGCGGGATGTTCACCGACCTGGCGTACCTGGTTCCAGCCCATGTGCGGCACCTTCAGGCCACCGGGAAGGCGGCGCACGCGTCCGGGAATGACGCCAAGGCAGGCGTGCTCGCCGCCCTCTTCGCTAACGCTGAGCAGCGCTTGCTGGCCCATGCACACGCCGAGAAAGGGCCGGCCGTTCCTGATGTACTCGCGTATGGGCTCGACGAGCCCGCCTTGCTGCAGATTGCGCATGGTGTCGGCCGCGGCGCCGACGCCGGGCAGGATCAGCGCCTTCGCCTTCTCGATCGCCCGCGCCTCGCAGGAAACCACGGGTTCGTACCCCTGGTGCGCCACCGCCCGCGCCACGCTGCGCAGGTTCCCCGCGCCGTAATCGACTATTAGGACCGTCTTCACGCAGCGATCTTATCAGCCGCCGAGCATCCGCTGCATGCTTACCAGATCGAGCCAGCGGTCGAACTTGAATCCCAGTTCCCGTTCGCGCCCGGTTTCGAAGAACCCGCACAGGCGGTGCAGCTCGATGCTCGCGACGTTGCTGGCTTCGATCTTGCCCAGCACGGTGTGAAAGCCGGCCGCCCGGCCACGCACCAGCAACTCCTCCAGCAGCGCCCGCCCGATACCGCGGCGGTGGTGGTCCGGCCGCACGTATACGGTGTCTTCGACCGTGAACCGGTACCCGGGCCGGTCGCGATAACGCGACAGCGACGCCCAGCCTACGACTTCGCGGCCGCTCTCGGCCACGAGCGCGGCGTACGGCGCCCGGTGCTCTAGAAGCCATTCCATCTGAGTTTCAAGGCTCCGAGGCTCCAGGTCCCACGTCGCGAGTCCGTTCTCGACTTCGTGGTTGTAGATAGCCAGCACCGCCCGCATGTCGGCGTCGGTCGCGTCGCGAATAGCAACGTTGGTCACGAGAAATCGATCTCTCCTGCCGCGAGGAGCTTCGGAAGCTCGGCGAGATATTTGATTCCGGGACCGCCGGCGGCGTTTCCCCCGTCGGCGCTCACCCGGATGGCACGGGCGCCGGCTTCCCGCGCCCAGGCGACCGGACCGGCGTTGTCGTCGACGACGAGCACGTTCAACGGGTCGACGCCCGCGTCCGCGAAGATGGCACGATGGTACTCCACGCTGACTTTGTGCTTATTGACGAGGTCGGGCCCGTACAAGCGCTCGAAGAGGTGGCGAATGCCCATCCCGTCGAGGTAGTTGCCGATCTCATTGCAGACCTCGCCCGTCGCCGTGAACAGGCGAAAGCCCATGGCGTGCAGCTCTCGCACTGCCTGGATCGCGCCCGGGATTGCCGACCGTATCCGCGGAAGGACGTACTCGGCGGCCTCCTCCGCGAGACGCAGACGCTCGTCTGCGGCCGCGGGAGGCTCTACGCCGACGTACGCGCACATCGCCGTAAGCCATTCGTCCTGATCGAGGCGCCACCATGACGGAAAGTCGAGCCCCTCTTTCATTCGCTGGAGGGATTTCTGCCAGGTGAGCGGGGCCGTGACGCGGTTCGCCTCCGCCCATCCGGCCGCGGTGCCGCCGAGCCGAGGCGCCATGAACTCGCCGATCAGCGCCTGCCACTGGGGCCCACGCACGCTGTTGTCGTTCATCACGCCGCCGTCGTCGATGAAGATGGCCTCGATCCTCATTCGACCCACTTGTCGCGCCACCCGTCTCCGGGCTGGGCTGCTGCGAACGGCCACTCTTGCCCCCATCGGTCCAGACTGGCGTGTTTGACGACAGGACGCCGACCCACGGGCCCGAATCGGTCACGCGGGTAGCCCACGGGGAGCAGCGCGAACGCCTGCTGGCCCTCGGGGATCGCCAGGAGGTCCGCGACCTTGTCGAAGTTGCGCATATAAAGCGTCGTTAGGGCGCTGCCGAGGCCCATGCCCCGGCAGGCAAGGAGAAAGTTCTGGACCGCGGGGTAGATGCTGCCGCCGGCGTTCCGGGGGCCGCAGATGAAGACCAGCACCGGCGCCTCATGCATATTGTGCGCGAGATAGCTCGCCGACCGCAGGACCAACCGCTGCTGGCGGGGCATCGCCGCGATCGCGGCCGCATTCTGCTCGATCTGAAGGTATCCGGAGTTGTTCCAGCCGTCCTCGTACCACCTGGCAATTTGCATGCGTTCTCCCGGGTCACGGACGACGAGGAAGTGCCAGACCTGATTGTTGCCGCCGGCCGGCGCGCGTATCGCCGCGTCGATCACTTGGAACAGGACCTCGTCGGGCACCGGGTCCGGCTTGAAGCGCCGCAACGCCCTGGTGGAATAAAGGGCCTCGAACAGGCCCGTCTCCTCCGGTCGCTTGATCTTCATATCGATCCTTCGCGGCTCGTGAGCAGCTCTCAGACATCACAGCCTTCCGGTTTCGGTAGGGGCGCCGTCCGCTCCAGGTGAGACGAATTCGGCCTGGGCCCGATTGCCGAGGACTGGTTGCTGATTACTACCTACTGATTACTTGCTGCTGGCTACCTGAACGCCGGCATCACGTCCTCGATATACGACTGCAGCGCCTCCCAGTCCACCGGCGGGCGGATGGCGATGTTCACGCGCGCGGCGCCGCCGTCGATGTATTCACCGATTTTGTCGATGACGTCCTGGGGCTCGCCGCTGACGCCGCCCTGAGCGGCGCCGGGGCGCAGCCGGCCGGTGTCGGCCGCGCCGCGTGACGACATCAGGAAATGGAGATTGACGCTGCGCTCGATGCTTTTCGGGTCGCGGTTCTGGCGCTCGCACCACTCGGTCAGCACCTGGCTCTTGTGCTTGAAGACATCGGAGCCGATGTAGGGCACGTTCCAGCCGTCGGCACGCCGGGCGGCGATGCGCAGGGTGCGTTGCTCGCCGCCGCCACCGACGATGATCGGCACCCGCTCCTGGATCGGCGGCGGGAAATTGGCGACGTTGTCCGTCTTGTAGTAGGTGCCCGAGAAGCTCGAGCGCTCTCGGGTCATCATGCCGCGGATTACGCGGACGCCCTCGGTCAGACGGTCGAGACGCTCTTTGACCGGAGGAAACGTGTACCCGAAGCCCGCGTGCTCCTGGACGTGCCAGCCCGCGCCCAGGCCGACCGTCAGCCGGCCGTG
This sequence comes from uncultured Dehalococcoidia bacterium, assembly GCA_964422735.1. GTDB lineage: Bacteria > Chloroflexota > Dehalococcoidia > DSTF01 > WHTK01 > CAYRCD01. The sequence goes on from CAYRCD010000002.1 coordinate 16,964, forward strand.
GCTGAGGTGGTCGATCGTCGTCAGCGACTTCGCCAGCAAAGCCGGGTTGCGGTAGTTCATGCAGAACACGAGCGTGCCGATGCGGACGTTCGTCGTCTCCACCGCCAGGGCCGCCATGAGCGCAACCGCTTCATAAGTCGGCGCGTTGCCGTCGCGAGGAGGCGCCTCGTAGAAGTGGTCCCAGACGCTAATCCAGTCGAAGCCGCTCTGGTCGCAGTGGCGCCAGAGCTTGCGCAACTCGTCGAGAGTGATGTCCTGCTGGCCGGTGTGGACGCCGAGCTCGATCTTTGGCATGAAAGGGCCGTCCTCGTTCTAGGGCGGGGCGCGCATTGCTCGGCTAGATTACGGCTAATGGCGCCGACAGCGTAACTGCGCGGTCGCCCCAGGCCCCTCATGCCGCCGGTTCGGGTAACGCGTCCTTCATCAACAGCCCCGCGCTCGTGGCCAGGATCCAAACGCCGAAAGCAATGAAGACGATCAAGTTCAGGATGCCCAGCGGCCCCTCGGGGTCCTCATCGAGTACGGCCAAGCTGCTGATCACGCTCGCGATCGCGATCAGCACACCCAAGCCCCCCAGCCACTTCCACAGGGCGCCGGTGCGAAGGATGACGATCGACGCGGAGAGGATGAGCAGGCCGACCAGAAGCCCGAAGGCGACGGTGAAGACGTAATACTGCATCGCTACCAGAGTGCGAACCAGCTGATCATCGGCGTAATCGACGGCGCCATACGCAAGCGCTCCCTGGGCGCCAGAGGCAGCGCCTCCGATGGCGGTCATGATTACGCCAGCCGCGAAGGTGAGCCTGGCCCACACGAACGACTGACCTTCCGCCTGCCCGAGGAACGACCGCACAGCGGAAACGAAGGGCAGGAAGAAGAATACGAAGCCCACCGCGATCAGCCACTCGCCGAAAATAAACGTATCTCCCTTGCCACTGAAGTAGTCTTTAATTTCGCTCGCCTTGTCACCGGCCATGGGCGTGTCGCCTTCGAGGACAACAGCGACCACGAACAGTACGACGTACACAACCCCGGCCAAACCGCCGAGCTTCCACCACTGGTTGACTATTCGCGGAGTATCTGTCATAGCGCTTTCCCTCCTTCTCAATAGATTAACCCTATTGTCAAGGGGATCAGACCCCCAGGGCCGAGAGCTATACCATTAGCTGTCGACGATGACGGCCTCACCCGATCAGGACCCCGAGAGTTACGCCGGACCGGAGCGCAAGGCTCCGGGGCTCGAGACCATTGCCATCGCCTCCTTCCTCGTGGGTCTGGTCCTCTGGTTCGGCGGCGGCTGCTTCGTTTTGAACGGCGGCGGCGATGGCCGCGGGGGCGCCGGCCCATCGCGCCCGGCGGCATCCACGCCGCTGGTCGTTCGGGGAACACCCACGCGCCTGCCCGACCGCACGAGCTGCGACGAGATTCGGGGCACCGACTATCGCTCCGAGGCGGAGCGCCAGTTCTTTCTCGCCAACTGCCGGCCGATACCGTAGTGCAAAGTACAAAGGGCATGGTGCAAGGGGTACAGGCCTGATTCCAGATGTCCGAACCTTCTGCGTTTTGTACTTTGCTCCTTTGCTCTTTGCTTCGTTTGCCCCTACACTCCCCCTGACGTTTACGTTACGGTTCTGGTAGGGGATCGGCATGGCCACGGGGCCTCTCGCCGGACTGAGGATCATCGACCTGGGTTGGGCCATGGCCGGACCGCAGGCGACGCGCATCCTCGCCGACTTCGGCGCCGAGGTGATCAAGGTCGAAAGCCAGGCCCGCCCCGACCAGGCTCGCACCGTCTTCGGACCTCACGTGGGCGAGCGCGGCCTCAATAACAGCGGCTACTTCAACAACTTCAACCGCAACAAGCTCAGCGCCGCTATCAATATGCAGAAGTCCGAGGGTCGCGAGATCTTCGCACGCCTCGTCGCCATCTCCGACGCCGTCCTCGAGAACTTCAGCGCCGGGGTCATGAAGAAATGGGGCTTTCACTACGACGCCCTGCGCGAGATCAAGCCCGACATCGTCTACGTGAGCATGGCGGGCTTCGGCCACGAGGGACCCTACGGGCAATACCAGACCTACGGTCCGACCGTGCAGGCCGTCTCCGGTCTCACCTTCCAGTCGGGCTTCCCCGAGCTGGCGGCGGCCGGCTGGGGCTACTCTTACATGGACCACACCGGCGGCTACTTCGGCTGCATGGCCATCCTCCAGGCGCTCCTCTACCGCCGCCGCACCGGGAACGGCCAATGGGTCGACCTCTCCCAGGTCGAGGCCGCCATTTCCCTTACCGGCACCGCCATCCTCGACCACGCCGTGAACGGGCGGCCTTCTGCCCGCATCGGCAACCGCAGCGGCCATCCGGCGATGGCGCCCCATGGCGTCTATCGGTCGAGCCCGGACCCTGGCGAGGACGGCGTCGGCGACGACGAATGGGTCGCGATCGCCGTCGCAACCGAGGAGCAGTGGCTCACCCTCTGCCGCGTCACCGGTCACACCGAGTGGCAGACTGATCCGCGTTTCGCAACCCTCCCGGCGCGCCTGGAACACCAGGACGACCTTGACGCGCTTATCACCGCGTGGACGCGCGTACGCTCCAACAAGGAAACGCAGGACCTTCTGCAGGCGGTGGGCGTGCCGGCCGGCCGCGTCCAGCGCTCGCGCGAGCTATACGACGACGAGCCCCAACTCGCGTTCCGCGGCCTTTACCCCATGACACCACGCCATCCCAATATCGGGCGCCACCGTGTCGACGGCATGCCGGCGATGCTCTCCCGCACACCCGCCGCTGTGGAGCGCTACGGGCCGCTCCTGGGCCAGCACAACGGCTACGTCTTCGGCGACCTCCTCCAGATGCCCCGCGACGAGATTCGCCGCCTGGAAGAGGAGCAGGTCCTGTGGTAGCGGCGGGCCGAACCCCAGCCCGCGTCGGACGTAGAGACGCAGCTTTAGCTCCGTTCCGTCGCCGCGACCTACGACAAGGTTGCGCCGTCTGGTTGACAAACACATCGCCGGACGAACCTGAAGGTTCGTCTCTACGTGCGACGCAAAGCCTCTTCCCGGGGGAAGCGCAATGACCGAGACGGCCCTCGAGGGCCTCCGCGTCATCGAGCTGGCCGATTCCTTGGGCGAGTGGTGCGGGAAGCTCCTCGCCGACATGGGCGCCGACGTGATCAAGGTCGAGCCGCCCGGAGGCGGCCCCAGCCGCTCCATCGGCCCCTTCTTTAACGACGAGCCCCACCCGGACCGCAGCCTCTTCTTCTGGCACTACAACACGAGCAAGCGGGGCATCACGCTGGACACCGAGAAGGAGGACGGCAGGGCAATCCTGCGACGCCTGATCGACGGCGCGGACGTCTTTCTCGAGACGCTTCCGCCCGGCCGGTCAGCGTTCCTCGGCATCGACTACGAAAGCCTGCGGGCAACAAATCCGGGCCTCGTCCACGTCGCGCTGACGCCGTTCGGCCAGAGGGGTCCCTACGTCGACGGTGAATACGTCACGACCGACCTCGTGACCATGGCCCTGGGCGGTCCCCTGCAGTCCTGCGGCTACGATCCCGATGAGGGCGACCTGCCGCCGGTCAGGCCGGGGCAGAACCACAGCTATCACACGGGGTCCCACTACGCCTGCATGGCCACGCTCGTCGCCCTGTGGGAACGGGGCGAGAGCGGGCGGGGCCAGTTCATCGACGTCTCCGCTCAGGCCTCGCTCGCCGTGACCGTTGAGTTCGCTAACCCAATGTGGGAGTACAGCCGGGCCATCCTCCGCCGTCAGACCGGCCGTCATGCCGGCGCTCAGCCCACTTCACGCAGCAGTTTCCTCTGCGCCGACGGGAAGTACGTCAACCTTAGCCTTCCCCGCGACGATGCGACCTGGGAGAAGCTTCTTGCCTATCTGCGTGAGAAGGGTTTGGCCGCGGAGCTGGAGGGCGACCTCTTCCGCGATCCCCAGAGCCGGTTCCAGATGGCCGGGGCGATCTATGGCGCCCTCGAGGTGGTGACCGCCAATATTTCCTCCGAAGAGCTTTTCCATCTCGGCCAGAGCCTTGGCCTCACCTGGGGCGCCGTGCGCCGGCCGGAGGACTGGCTGAACGACCCGCATGCCAAAGCCCGCGGTTTCTTCGTCGAGGTAGAGCACCCCGAGCTCGGCCGGACGATAACCTATCCGGGCGCGCCCTACCGTTTCCTGGGCTCCCCCTGGCGCATCCGGCGCCGCGCACCCATCCTCGGCGAGGACAACATCGCCGTGTACGGAGAGCTGGGGTTTTCGAAGGAACAGCTCACGGCCCTGTCCGAGGCGAGGGTGCTCTAGTGAGCCGTTCACTCTGTGCGTCGCACTCGCGGCAGTACGCAAGCATCCGCTGCGCGTAGTGCGTTAAAGCGCTTGCCTTATCCTCGGCGACGAAGTAGAGTCTCCAACGGAAAGGGAGTATTGCGCAGAATCGCCTAGCTCTTAGCGGCAAATCCGTCCCGCCCTGCGGGGCGTATTTATGGTGGAGTGAATCAGTCACACGCAATCGCACGCAACGGGAGGGAACATTAACCTGATGAGTGAAAACAGCTACTGGGACCGGCTAGTTCAGTCGAGGCTCAGCCGAAGGCGCGCCCTGGTCGGCGCCGCCGCCATCGGCAGCGGGGCCGCCGCCCTCAGCCTCGTTGGCTGTGGCGGAGGCAGCAAGGGTGGTGGCGGCAACCAGGCCGCCGTCCAGCAGTCTGACGTGGCCAGGGACGACACGTCCGCTCAGGCCAAAGCGGGCGGCATCTACCGCACGATTCAGACCGCGGACCCGACGAACTTCGACCCCAACCTCAGCACGAGCTTTACGGCCCAGGGAGTGGCCGCTCACGTCTACAGCCGCCTCCTCAAGTTCGACACGGGCCCGGGTATCGTCCAGCTCAGCAAGGTTACCGGCGACGCCGCGGAGTCCTTCCAGGCTAGTGACGGCGGCCAGACCTGGACCTTCAAGCTGCGCCCAAACATGAAGTTCCAGTCCAAGGGGCCGGCCTCGATCAACGGCCGGGCGCTCGACTCGGAAGACGTCGCTGCGAGCTATCAGTACTTCGTCACCAAAAACGCGAGCCGGGCGACGCTAACGTCCAAGATCGACAAGATCGAGACGCCGGACAAGAGCACCGTCGTCTTGAAGCTGACGCAGCCGTACGCGCCGCTGCAGGAGCTGATGGCATCGTCGGCGCTGCTCTGGATCATGCCCAAGCAGGCGACGGTCGGCGAGGTCGACAGCCAGAAGGTCGAGGGGGCCATCGGCACCGGTCCCTGGATACTGGACAAGGCCCAGCCCTCGATCGCCATCGACTTCAAGAAGAATCCGAGCTGGTATCAAAAGGCCAAGATATCGACGGGCGAAGTCTCGCTGCCAATTTTGGACGGCCTTACATACTTGAACATTCCCGACTACGCCCAGCAGCAGGCCCAGTTCTTGGCTGGGAATACTCATGTGTTCGCAGTCCGTAACACCGACCTGATTGACTTTGTGAAGCAGAAGGCGGACGCTCTGAAGCTGCGCGCCAACCCGGGCTGGCTGCTGAGCTTCTTCTATTTCAACCTCGACAACGCGAGCAACCCGTTCCGGGACGAGCGCCTGCGCCGCGCTCTGTCCATGTCCATAGACCGCGACGGGCTGATCGAGAACTTCGGCGAAATCGCCAAGCTGAAAGCGGCGGGGTTCGACGTGAGCACCGGCTGGAGCAGCAGCCCGATCCCCTGGGGCGACGGCGGCACCTTCTGGTGGCTCGACCCCAAGGGCAAGGACATGGGCGCTCCCGCCCAGTGGTATAAGTACGACCTCACCCAGGCCAAGCAGCTCCTCTCCGCGGCCGGCTACAAGGGCGAGCCCTTCGACCTCAACACGACCAACACGATCTACGGCACGACCTTCGACCAGCAGACCGAGGCCATGCTGCCGATGATGACCGCGGCGGGCTTCAAGCAGAACCTCAAGAGCGAGGACTACACCAGCAAATACTTCCCCGAGGTCTTCACCAAGTTCAACTACCAGCACGCCGCCTACGGCTACCAGACGCCGGTCGCCACCGTCGACGAGTACGTCGACCGCATGCTCTCCCCGGCCGGGGACAAGAACCAGAGCCGCGTGAAGGACGACAACCTCACGGCCCTGGTCAGGAAGCAGCAGATCGAGCTCGACGTCAACAAGCGCCAGGCGATCATCTACGACATCCAGCGCGCCTGCTCCGACAAGATGTACTACGTGCCGACGGTCGTCGGGCGCTGGGGCACTTTCACCATGTACCAGCCGTTCATCCGCAACTTCGGCGCCTTCCTCACCGCCGCCTATGGCGCGCCCGTGGAGACGCTCACTCACTACTGGCTGGACAAGGCTTAGGCAAGACTCGCACGCTGGCGGTGCGCTATCGGCAACGATAGCGCACCGCTCAAGCGTTGAGGCGAGGAGGCGAACGCAGGGTGCAACAGTACATATCCCGGCGCCTGCTCCTGATGATTCCGACCTTGTTCGGGATCACGATCATCGTCTTCGGCATAACTCGCTTCACGCCCCAGGACGTCGTCGACCGCCTTGTCGGCGAACAAGGCTATCAGGATGTCGCGTTGAAGAAGCAGCTCCGCGACCAGTTCGGCCTTAGCGGCTCTGTGCCGAAGCAGTACGTGAAGTGGCTCGGTCAGATTTTCACCGGCAATTTCGGCAAATCGTTCTATTCGGGCAACTCGGTAACGGCCGAGCTGAAGAACCGGGTCCCGGTAAGCGTTGAGCTGGGAGGCCTGGCTTTAGCGTTCGGCATGACCGTCGGCCTGCCAATCGGAATAATATCCGCCGTCAAGCAGGACAAGTTTCTGGACTACTCGACCCGAGGCCTGGCTATCCTCATCCTCGCGGTCCCGAGCTTCTGGCTCGCGCTCCTGGTCCTGACCTTTGGCTCACGCGAGTTCGGCTGGGCGCCGCCATTTCGGTACACGCCGCCCTGGACCGATCTGGGCAACAACCTCTACATGATGCTCGCGCCCGCGCTGATCCTTGGCATCGGCCTCTCCGGGATCCAGATGCGCCTGATGCGGACACAGATGCTCGAAGTCCTGCGCCAGGACTACATCCGCACCGCCCGGGCGAAGGGCCTCACCGAAATGGCGGTGCTCATGAGGCATGCGGCCAAGAACGCCCTCGTCCCCGTGCTCACGGTCATCGGGCTCCAGATTACGGTGCTGATTGCCGGCAGCGTGATCCTCGAGAACATCTTCCTCATCCCCGGGATCGGCAGGTACATCGTCGATGCCGCCCAGCGTCAGGATTACCCGATCCTCCAGGGCCTGACGCTGATCATCGCCGGCGTGATCGTCATGTCGAATCTCGTGGTGGACATCGCCTACGCGTTCCTCGACCCGCGAGTGAAGTACAGTTAGGGGCGACCAAGAGCATGGCAACCCAGAATGTGGCAACCAAACTCGCCGATGTCCTGCCGGTAGGAGAGCTTCCTTTCCGCCGGCAGCGCGCCATCCCGCTGCGCATCGCCTCGAACCTCTCGAGCTTCGCCGTACAGAAGCCACTGGGGGCGTTCGGCGCCTTGATCATATTCATGATGATCACCGCCGCCGTCCTGACCTTCGCCGGGCTGGCGGATAACATCACCGGCCACCGCTACGACGACCAGGTGCTCAGAGACAAGCTCCAGGGCCCGTCCGCGACCCACGTCCTCGGTACCGACAACCTTGGCCGCGACACCTTCAGCCGCATGTTCTACGGGTCGCGGGTCTCGATCACGATTGGCTTTGCCGCGGTCGCCATCTCGCAGGGCCTGGCAGCCACCATTGGTATCGTCAGCGGCTATTACGGCGGGAAGTTCGACTTCTTCTTTCAGCGCCTGGTTGACACCTGGCAGGCCTTGCCGGGCCTCGTTGCCCTCATCTTCCTGATCTCCGTCTTCGGCGCCAACACCTACGTAATCGTGGTGACCATAGGCATACTAGGCGCGCCCGGCGCCTCCCGCGTCGTCCGCGGCACCGTCATCACCGTGCGCCAGAACCAGTACGTCGAGGCCGCGACCATGCTCGGCGCCTCCGACTTCCGCATCCTCACCCGGCACATTCTGCCCAACATCGTCCACATCATCATCATTGGCGCCTCGGTTGGCATCGGCGGCGCGATTCTCACCGAATCAGCGCTCGCCTTCCTCGGCTTCGGCCTGCCGCCGCCGTTCCCGACCTGGGGGCGCATGCTCAACGCGTCGCGTGAGTACGTCACCCACCCCATGCTCGCCGTGTGGCCGGGGCTTGCCCTAACACTCACGGTCTTCGGCTTCAACATCCTCGGCGACGCCCTGCGCGACATCTGGGACCCACGCCTGCGCGGAAGCCGGTAACCCCCGGTCCGCTCTGACGGCGCCAAACTAGCTCTGCACGCTGCCGGTCAAGGCCGCCGTTTCAGCCGGCAGAACGACGTTTCGCCAGCCGGAGGGAGCGCGCCTCCGCCTTCGAAGTGCGCACGATTTGAGACGCGTTACGCGCTTCTGAGGGGCTTGCCTTTGTCATGGCTTGCGCGTAAAGTCCGCCCAGTAAAGCATCGTGATCTTCAATCAGGAGAACCGTAAGACAAATCCACGGGACGCCGACGATGCGTAAAGATGCTGGGAGGGGTGCGCCCCTCGATAGGTCTCGAACTCGAAAGGAGCAAGGGAGCATGAGTACAGGAACATATTGGGACAGGACGATCCAGTCGCGCCTCACCAGGCGCCGGGCACTGGCCGGCGCCGCCGTCATCGGGACAGGCGCCGCCGCCCTCAGCCTCGTCGGCTGCGGCGGCGGCAAAAAGGAGGAGGCCAAGGGCCCGTCCGGACCCAAGGACACCAGCGGCCTCCTCAGCTATCCCGAGGACACGACCGCGAAGGCGAAGTCCGGCGGGACCTACAAGATCGCCCTGCAGACCGACCTCACGACCTTCGATCCCCTGACCACATCTTCATTCACCACCCAGTACTACATCGCCTATTACGCTTACCCGCGATTCCTCAAGTACAAGTCCGCGGCCTATCCGAACTCGCCCACCGCGGAGGTGGAAGGCGACCTGGCCGAGTCCTTCGAGATCAGCCCGGACAAGCTCCAGATCACGATGAAGCTGCGCCAGGGGGCCAAGTGGGACTCCCGGGCGCCGACGAGCAACCGCATAATCGACTCCGAGGACGTCAAGTTCTCGTTCGACAAGTTTGCCAGCGTCAGCCCCTTCCGCGGCGAGTTGGTCTACAACGCCACTACCAGCCCCAGCGCGCCGGTGGAGTCGATCAGCACGCCGGACGCTCGCACCGTCGTCGTCAAGCTCAAGAAGCCCGACGCGTCCAGTCTCCAGCTCCTGGCCGCGGGCAGCATCTTCTTCATCATGCCCCGGGAATCGGAAAGCAAGTTCGACCCCAAGGGCGAGGTGCGCGGCTACGGCCCCTGGCAGCTGGACAAGTACGAGCGCGACACGCTCTTTACCTGGACGAAGAACCCTAACTGGTACGGCAAGGTCTACCCGGACAAGGTCGAAGTCCCGGTCATCAAGGAATACGCGCAGCAGTTGGCACAGTTCAAGGCCGGCAACATCTACGGCAGCACCTGGGTAGGCACCCCGAACCAGACCGACATGCTCCAGACCCAGAAGGACGTGCCGGCGACGAAGCTGTATCAGGGTGTCTCTTACACCCTCGACCCCCACAAGATCACCTTTGGCTGGCAGGAAGGCTCGCCCTTCCGCGACGAGCGCATGCGCAAGGCCGTGTCGATGATCACAGATCGCGAGCTGGTCACCGACTTCACCGCCAACCGGCCGAACTTCACCAAGATCGGACTCCCGGTCCCGACGAAGTATCACAACGCCGTTGCGGCCGGCTGGGAGGGCTACTGGCTCGACCCGACCAGTGAGAAGGACATGCCCGGCCTGACCCAGTACTTCAAGTACAACGTGGCCGAGGCCAAGAAGCTCATGGCGGCAGCCGGCTTCGCCAACGGCGTCGACACCGACGGCATCTACATGAGCGAGAGCTTCTACGGCGCCCAGTACACGAAGAACGCCGAGCTGTACCTCAACATGTTCAACGAGGGCGGCGTCCGGGCGAAGGCCCAGGGGAAGCTGTACACCACCGAATACCTCACCCCGAACTACTACTACGCTTACAGCCCCACCGGCCGTGACAAGACCTTCAAGGGCCTGGTTATTCTGTTGGACCGCACCTACCCGACGGTCCCATCGCAGCTGTTCGCCACCGACCACTCGGACGGGCCCCGTTTCCACGGCATGACAACGAATGGGCTCAACCCGGAGAAGGGCGACCCCCAGATTAACTCCCTGATCGAAAAGATGCAGGGGGAGTTCGACCTGAAGAAGCAGCAGGCGATTGCCCAGGAATACCAGCGCTACCTCGTCAGCAAGATGTACTACGTGCCCGGCGGACCCTACCCGACCGCGACCCTGAGCTTCTCACTCTCCTGGCCCGCCGTCGCCAACTACGCGACGCTCTCGTCAATCGGCGCAACGGGCGTCTGGTGGGTGGAAGCGATCCACAACTACTGGATCGACGACACTAAGGCCCCGCTCGGAAAGTCATAAGGCCAGAAAGCGCTGCGGAGCGCGCTCCCACTTATACGATTTGGGGAGCGCGCTCCGCAACGTTTGGCGCCGCACGAGGGTAACTAGTGCAAAGATATGTAGTCCAGCGCCTGATCCTCTCGATCCCGACGCTAATCGGTATCACCCTCCTCGTCTTCGTCGGGCTGCGCGCGTTCCTTCCCCAGGACGTCGTCGACATCATCCTCGGCGAGTACGGGAGGGCCGACCCTCAGCTGCGGGCGAACATCGAGAAGGAGCTGGGCCTGAGCGCCAGCATCCCCAGGCAGTACGTGAAGTGGATGGGCGACGTCGCCACGGGGGACCTGGGGAAGTCGCTCCATACCGGCCGGCCGGTGCTCGGCGAGCTGAAGGCGCGCATCCCGGTCAGCGTCGAGCTTGGCCTCTGGGGCCTGTTCATGGCCTTATTGATCGCCGTGCCCACGGGCATGTTCGCCGCGATCAAGCAGGACCGCTGGCCGGACTACGGCCTGCGCTCGGCGGCCATCCTCGTCGACTCGGTGCCGTCCTTCTGGGTAGCTGTTCTGATCATCACCTTCGGTTCGATCTGGTTCCACTGGGCGCCGCCTATCCACTACAAGCAGCTGTGGGACGACCCGCTCCAGCACCTGAAGATCATGGCGACGCCGGCCCTGATCATTGGCTTCACGCCGGCGGGCGGCCTGATCCGCCTTGTCCGCACCCAGATGCTCGAAGTGCTGCGCCAGGACTATGTCCGCACGGCGCACGCCAAGGGCCTGAGCCCCGGCGCCGTGTTCTACAAGCACGCGCTGCGCAACAGCCTGCTCCCTGTCGTCACCGTCGTCGGCCTCGCTCTTCCCGGGCTCATCGCCGGCACCGTCATATTCGAGAACATCTTCATTCTTCCCGGCATGGGCCGTTACTTGCTTGCGGGCGTGATCGTCCTCGACTACCCGGTTATCCAGGCCGTCAACCTCATCTTTGCGCTGATGCTGATCTTCGCCGTAATCCTGGTCGACCTTAGCTACGCTGTCCTCGACCCCAGGATCCGGTTCCAGTAGGCAGGATGACAGGGCAATCATGGCCGTAACTCAGCTCCCTTCCCTCGAGTTCGATCAGGGGCTGGAGTTTGTCTTTCGGCCGTTCCCGCTCCGCGTCTTAAGCGGCATCGGCAGCTTCGCCCGCCACAAACCCCTCGGCTTCGCCTGCGGAGTGGTCCTGCTGGGTCTCGCAATCATCGGGGACCTCGTTCCCTTCCCAATCAACAACGGCCTCAAGCTCGTGGGCATCGACTCGAACCCGGTCCCCTACGTCTCCGACCTGGTCGCACCGTTCTCGTACAGCGAGGGCGTTCAACACATTCGCCACGGACATCGCCTCCAGGCCAAGCTGTTCTCGGGGGGCCATGTGCTCGGGACGGATAACCAGGGCCGCGACACGCTCAGCCGCTTGATCTACGGGGCCAGGGTGACGATGGTGATTGGCTTCGGCGCCGTGTCGATCAGCGTCGTGCTCTCGGCCGGGATCGCGATCCTCAGCGGTTATTACATGGGCTGGGTGGACAAGATCGGCCAGCGGCTTGTCGACGTCTTTCAGTCGTTACCGGGCCTCGCCGTGCTAATTACGATCTTCGGCGTGTTCGGGCGAGGCTGGGTCGAGCTTGTCGTGGTTATTGGCTTCATCATCGGCGTGCCCGGCTCCAGGATCATCCGCAGTCAGGTGCTGTCGGTCATGGCGGCTCCTTACGTCGAGGCGGCGAAGACGCTGGGGGCGGGCGACTGGCGGATCATGACCCGTTACGTTTTCCCCAACGTCCTGCCCCTGATAATCCTGGCCGCGACCTTCCGTCTCGGCCAGGTAGTCCTGCTCGAGGCCACCCTGAGCTTCCTCGGGTTCGGGGTTCCGCCGCCGTTCCCGTCCTGGGGCCAGATGCTGAGCCTCGACGGGCGCGAGTTCATGCGCACCGCGCCCGGCCTGGCCATCTTCCCCGGCCTGGCCATCGGCATGGCCGTGTTCTCTTTCAACCTCTTCGGCGATGCCCTGCGTGACGTCGTCGATCCGCGCCTGCGTGGTAGCCGTTAGCCCCCGGATTCATCTAGCAGAGACTGAAGGACCCAAGGCGGTTATTCACGCGCCTGAGCGGCAGTACGCGCATTGTTTTGGGGGTATTCCCCAGACGTTTCGATTCAGGGAGCCATCGCCGGCGCCGAGTACCCCTTCGAGCCAAGCTCCGGAGCGGCCCAAAGAGCGGTCGCGGCTTCGGCCCGGGAGAGCCAGGCGTAGCCGGGAAGGAAAAACCGGCGGCGAAGGTCTCTCCCACCGCCGCGTGCTATTATCTGCCGTCACTTTCGTCCCCTTTAGCCGGCATCCAAAAGACCGTCAGGTATGACTCAGTACATCATCAGACGACTGCTATTCGCCATGCTGGTCCTCTTCGCTGTCAGCGTTATCGTCTTCGGCGCCGTCCGTCTAATTCCCGGCGACGTCTGCAAGATCGTCCTGGCGACGAGCGATGTCGATCAGAAGCAGTGTCAAGCGATCAGAGTCGAGCTTGGCCTTGACAGGCCCGGCATCAGCCAGTACTTCAGATATATGGGTGGCGTTCTCCACGGCGACTTCGGCACCACGCTCATCGGCAAGAGGCACGTCTGGACAGAGATTCGAACGCGTATCCCTCTCACTCTCGAGCTCACGAGTCTGGCGACCGCCTTTGCCATCGTCCTCGCCTTGCCTATCGGAGTCTATTCGGCGATAAAACAGGACAGGCCACTCGATTACGTGCTGCGGATCGTTACCATCGGCTGGCTTAGCTTCCCAAGCTTCTGGCTGGGGACCATGCTGATCGTCTTCCCGGCGAAGTGGTGGGGCTATAGCCCACCCGTTGGTTATGTCGATATCTGGAAAGACCCGCTAAAAAATCTGAACCAACTCTATCTTCCGGCCTTCGCGCTTGGCCTCGCCCTCAGCGCAAGTCTTGCGCGCGTCACGCGGTCGGCGATGCTGGAGGTATTCCGGCAGGATTACATTCGAACGGCACGCGCAAAGGGCCTCATCGAACGCCGAATTGTCACTCGCCACGCATTGAGGAATGCCCTTATCCCGGTGATCACGCTCTTCGCGATCCAGTTCGGCACCCTGTTGGGCGGCACGGTCGTGCTCGAATCGATCTTCAGCCTGCCGGGCCTCGGCACGCTGACGCTCTCTTCCGTGCTAATAAAGGACTACCCCCAGGTCCAGGGGTTAGTCCTCTTATTCGCTACCCTGCTCGTGCTCATCAATCTGATCGTGGATCTCAGCTACGCGTGGATCGATCCGCGCATTCGGTATCAATGATGGCCGCAACCATCACTTTACCGGAACGCACCGGAGCCGACTTCCCCGCTGCTCTTGGGTTTATCCGCTCGCTTGCACGAATCGCCCGGAAGAAGCCGGTGGGTGCGCTCGCCGGCTTCTTCTGCGTGCTGCTCGTCCTGGTTGCGATCTTCGCTCACGTCGCAGCTCCTTATCCAGCCGACAAGCTGGGAACTGCTCGCCTGACTCCACCGTCCCTGTCCCATCCGTTCGGCACGGACAACCTGTTCCGCGACATGTTCAGCCGCATCCTTATCGGGAGCAGGCTGTCGATCGGCATCGGGTTCGCGGCCGTCGCCGTCGGCACTCTCCTGGGGACGTTCGTGGGCATTCTCACGGGCTACGTCGGCGGCTGGCTGGACCTGGTCGGAAACCGATTCCTCGACACCGTGCAGGCCTTTCCGCCCCTGATCCTCGCCATCTTCTTCCTCAGTATCTTCCGGCCGTCTTTCCTGACGGTCAGCGTTGCGATCGGCATCATCATCACGCCGGCGACAGGCCGGATCGTCCGCGGTTCCGTGCTTACCATTCGTCAACTGGACTACATCCAGGCGGCGAAGGCGCTGGGGGCCTCTGAGGCGAGGATCATGGTCCGCCATGTGCTCCCAAACGTCATGGCGCCGATCATCGTGATCGCCAGCATCCAGGTCGGCAACGCGATCCTGGCAGAAGCGGCCCTGAGCTTTCTGAGCCTTGGCATCGCCACCAACGCCCAGCCCAGCTGGGGGAAGATGCTCCAGGACACGCGGGCTGTGTGGCAGGCTGCCTGGTGGACCGCCGTAATTCCCGGCGCGGCCATCAGTCTCGCGGTCTTGAGCTTCAACCTCTTCGGCGATGCTCTCCGCGACGTACTTGACCCGCGCCTCCGGGGGGGATAGCATTCGCACCGATCTGAGAAAGTTCGCCCGCGAAGGTTGCTTTTTCGACGAGAGGGCCAGCCATTGGATGGACACGGCCTGAACGAAATATCCGGATGTGCTAGTTCACGCATGGGCGAAAAGCGCCCGAAAGGAGCAGTCGATGTCGGAGCATAGCTACTGGGAGACCGTTACCAACGGACGCATAAGCCGGAGGCGAGCGCTCGCCGGAGCCGCCGCGGTAGGAACGGGCGCGGCCGCGCTGAGCCTGGTGGGCTGCGGTGGCGGCGGTGGCGAATCGAAGCCGTCCGCAGACTCGAGTAGCGGGACGAGCAAGACGCCGAAGGCGGGAGGCTCTCTCTCTATTCAGATCTCCTCCCCGCCGCCAAGCCTCGACCCCTACACCCAGACCAGCTTCATCAACAGCTACATGAACGGCCTCACTTACAGCAAGCTGTTCCGGTTCAAAGCCGGCAGGCCGGAAATCGCTCCCGCAGACCCATCGATGGAGCCCGACCTGGCCCAGGCGATGCCGGAGCAGCCGAACCCGCTCCAGTTCACGATCAAGGTCAAACCGGGGGTGAAGTTCCAGAACGGCCGCGCGCTGACGTCGGAGGACGTCCGGTACGCGATCGACCGCTACATGAACTTCGACAAGTCCGTCCACCGTGCTACGTACAACTTCGTGGACAAGCTCGAGACGCCCGACCCGCAGACCTTCGTTCTCAAGACCAAGGCGCCTTTCGCCGATACGGTCCAGATCCTCGGCGGCAACCTCGCCGGTTATATCTCTCCCAAAGAGCACGCCGAGGGCCCGGATGCGGCGACCAAGATGGTCGGCAGCGGCGCCTTCATCCACAAGGAGTACCAGACCGGCGTCAGCCTCACCTTCACAAAGAACCCGGACTTCTACGACAAGCCGTTCCCCTACCTCGATGAGTTGAAGGTGTTCATCACCACCGATCAGGCGAAGCGAGTCGCGGACTTCAGCGCGAAATCGATCGACGCAACCTGGCTCTTCCTTCCCGAGGAGCGCGACCAGCTGAAAAAGAACCGGCCGGACGCCAAATTCGAGGAAACCCAGGGCATCGGCGGTTACATCTACCTGCGCACCGACAAGCCGCCGTTCAACGACAAGCGCGTCCGTCAGGCCCTTAGCATGGGCATCAACCGCAAAGCGATCCGTGAGGCAATCTCGAAGGGGGAGGGCGTTCCGGACCAGGTTGTGTTCGTGGGTTTCCCCTTCGCCCGACAGGTGAAGGACCTGGGCGCCGCCGCCAAGTACTGGGACTATAACCCGACCGAGGCAAAGGCGCTCCTGAAGGCGGCGGGCGTCGAGAAGATCGACACCACCTGGGACCATGCGGACGCCTCCGTCTACACTCAGGCCTACACGGATGTCTCAACGCTCACGATTGCCCAGTTCAAGGAGATCGGGGTCAGCGTCAAGGACCAGCAGGCGCCCTACGCCCAGTACATCAGCACGACCTATCAAGGGCAGTACGAAGGCATGGGCCACAGCCCCCGCGCCATTCCCGTCTATCTCGACTACCTCAGTGAGCGGTACAGCTTCGCGGGCGGCCAGCGGGCGCGGATCAACCTGAGCTACGTCAACGACCCGGCGCTGGAGGCGCTGTTGACCAAGCAACGCGGTCAGTTCAACCAGACGGAGCGGCTTCAGACGATCAAGGACATCGAGTCCATGACCGCCGAACAGCAGTGGGAGATTTACTTCAGCACAGATACGCGGACCTTCTTCTGGGACCAAAGTGTCCAGAACTACCGGCCGCACGCCTGGTTCCCCTACTCGCACTTCATGTGGGTGTGGAAGGGGTAGCCGCACAGAGAGTCGTCGGCTCGAGGGAGCGTTTCGAACGAAACGCTCCCTCTTCTTTCGTGGCGTCCGCCGCTCGCCGACGGTTTGCGTCGGGCCGGCAGGAGCACAGCACCCAGGGCGCGAATTAACGCTGGAGCGGCCAGCCCGCCGTTGATTTAGGGGTATTCCCCGATTATCAGGCCGGCGCTGCTTTCTTAGTATGGGCTCGCCGCCCTTTTAAAGACGGAAAGGAGGCGGCGCGCATGGAAGCAGTCCTCATGTATCTTGTGGTGCTTTCCGCCCTGGGGTTAATGCTGGCCGGCGTCTACGGAGCTATGCCGCTCTTGGTTCGACGCCAGGGCACGAGCGAGGCCACGGCAGGCGGCCCCAGCTTCGTCATCGGCGGCGCCATGCCCCTGGTCCAGCCCGAGCTAAGGGCCGGCTTCCGAGCCGGCCCTCGGGTCCGTGTACTCGAACCGGAGATCGAACCCGAGGAACCCAGCGTCGTCGCTGATGACTCCCAGCCGTTCGCGAGCGTGGCCGACACCGAAGCCCTTTTGACGGGCCTGTTCGACGAGGTCGACATGCTTCGCACCGAGCTCGAGCGCCTGCGCACGGAGCTGGCGGCGCTGATTGACGTTGCCGGCGGCCGCCCCAATCCGGCGCGGCGGTCGCGGACCGGGCCGGCCGGCTCTCCACCCTCCGACCTTCGACGCCTGGTTAGCGACGCCCGCCGCGAACGCCGGATTGCCAGGGCCTGAGCCTTCAGCCGCAAGGACAGCGCGCGGGAACGGGGCTCGACGCGGAGCCCCGTTTCTTGCTTTGAGGCCTCAGGCATGTGTCGGCCTTATGCGGGCGCCGCTGGGTCCGGCCTTCGTGCCCGCGGCCCTCGTGGCCAAAGTCCATCCCTAACTCTCACGCAACCCCTCCCGCGCCTCATGATATCTGTCCAGGAGCGGCGCCAGGTCGCGCTTCACTTCCTCTGGTACGAGGTCGGGCCGCGTCACGATGGCATCGCGAAGGGCGAGGCGGCAACCGCAGGCGCGCCAGTCGGGCAGTCGCGCCGCTGCCGCCTCGATTATGCGTCGCGCGTTGCCGACGTTGCGCCGCAGGTTCTGAAGAATAAGCTCGACCGAGACCTTCTGTTCGGTCGCGTGCCAGGTGTCGTAATCGGTCACACAGGCCAGGGTCGCGTAGCACATGCCGGCCTCGCGCGCCAGCTTTGCTTCCGGCGAAGCCGTCATCCCGATGACGTCCGCCTGCCACGACCGGTAGAGCTGCGATTCGGCCCGCGTCGAGAACCCCGGCCCCTCGATCACGACGAGGGTCCCGCCGTCGTGGACGGTGACGCCCGCGGCGCTGGCCGAGCCGAAGAGCGCCGAGCTAAGGGTCGGGCAGAACGGACTGTCGAAGGCGATGTGGGCCACAATGCCGCGGCCAAAGAAGCTCTGCACGCGGTTCACGGTCCGGTCGATGATCTGGTCCGGCACCACGAGGTGGAGAGGCGCGATGGCCTCCTTCAGGCTGCCGACGGCGCTCACCGACAGCACCTGGCGCACACCGAGCGCCGCCAGGGCCCAGATATTCGCGCGCTGAGGCACCTCGTGCGGCGCGATCCGGTGCCCCACGCCGTGGCGCGGCAAGAACGCCGCCCGAACGCCATTCAAAGTCCCGACCACGATCTTGTCGGACGGGTCCCCAAACGGTGTCGAGACCGCGATCTCTTCGATGGCGGTGACCCGGTCGAAATCGTAGAAGCCGGAGCCGCCGATGACGGCGAGCGTGGCGACCTGCTCACTCATCTCTAAAACCGAGTCCTTCCAGTCTCGGCGGCGCCGGCTCATCCATAGCGGACGAGTGCTTCGACCTGATACCGACTGAGGCGCTCGCGCCCGCCGAGGCCGCCCAGCTCGATGAGGAAGACCAGGGCCTCGACCGTCGCCTCGAGCAGCTCCACGAGCTTCGCCGCCCCGGCCGCCGTTCCCCCCGTCGCGAGGACGTCGTCAACGATGACCGCCCGCTGCCCTGGCTGCAGGGCGTCGGCGTGGATGTCGAGCTGGCTCTGGCCGTACTCGAGCGAATATTCGAGCGACATGCGCGCCGCGGGCAGCTTTCCCGGCTTGCGCACCGGCACCAGGGGCAGGCCGAGTCTTGCCGCGACCGGCGCACCAAGGAGGAAACCGCGCGATTCGATCGCCACGACGGCATCCGGACGGTGGGACTCGACCCGTGCGCTGATCTGATCGAGTGCATAGGCGAACGCGCTCGCGTCCCCAAGTAACGGCGTTATGTCACGAAACAGCACGCCCGCCTGGGGAAAGTCGGGCACGTCGCGAATGAATAGCCGCAGATCGATCATGACCAGATTCTACGTCTGCCACGTTCCTGACCAGATTCGTAGCCGAGGCTTTCCAGCCTCGGCGGCGCTTGTAAAGGTTGGCGGTTCGAGGCTGCGGCCTCCAATCTCTCGCTCCAACCGCCAACACCTAACCTGCCACCTCGTGACTTCTACACTCCCTTCTTCAAGAACCGTGTATGCTTCCGCGTCCGCAGCGTGGCGAGCTCGCTGGGCACGATGCTTATCGACCCGTCCACTTCGAGCACAGCCGTCTTCACCGCCGCGAGGTCGGCAACGCCGTGTTCGCGGATCGCCATCAGCACTTCGTCCGAATCGATACCCTCGCGCCTGAGGTTTTCCTCGACGAACTGACCATCATGGATCAGCAGCGTCGGTGTGCCTTCGACGGCGCGACGGAAGAAGGGGACCCGCTCACGGGCGAACGCGACGCCGTAGTTCCCGACGATGAGGACCCCGGCCGCGACGAGGCCGCCGGTTAGCGAGGTGTCAGGTCCGACCATGGCGTTCTGGACGGCGTTCGCGATCAGGAGGATCACGACGAGGTCGAAAGGCGTCATCTGGCCGATCTGACGCTTTCCCGCCAGACGCAGGCCGACGAGGAGGGCAGCGTAGATCAGGGCCGTGCGGGCCGCGATCTCCCAGGCGTCGACGTTGAGGTGGAACACGCGCGGGCTTCCCCGCAGGTCTAGGGCTCGATGATGGCGGCGTGGACGAGGTTGCTCACGCGGTCGAGACGGGCGCTGTGCCAGGGCTCGGGCGCCGTGCCGTTGGTCAGGTAGGTGAACGAGACACCCGACTCCGGGTCCGCCCAGGAATACGACGTGCCGGCGCCGCCGTGGCCGAAAGTCGCGGGCGAGGCCAGCGTGCCCAGGCCGCGGATCGTCGGCGTAAAGCCGCGAACGTGGGGTCCCAGGCCCCGGTGCATCGGCATGCCCATGGCCAGGTCGATGCGGTCGCCGGTGTGGTTCCGCGTGGCGAACTCGATGATCCGCGGGCTGAGTACGCGGACGCCGTTGAGCTGCCCGCCGGCGAGGAGCATCTGGTAGAAGGTCGCCATCGCTTCGGCGGTCGCGTAGCCGCCGCCGCCGGGGACGCCGGCGGCGAGGAACTCGGGCGTCTCGCGGTCCGTCGGCGCCACCTCGCCGTCTTTCAGGGCGTGAAGCGTCGCGCAGCGGCCGCGCGCCTCCTCGGACACACCGACGAAGATGTCCGCCAGCCCCACGGGGTCGAGTAGCTCGGAGCGGACCACGTCACGGAAGTCGCGCCCTGTGACGGCCTCGATGAGGGCGCCGGCGACCCAGTGCGCAGAGACACCGTGGTACTGGACCTGCGACCCCGGCGTCCAGTCGAGGCTAAAGTCGCAGACCTCGCGCCTCAGCAGCTCGTGGTCGCCCCAGGCCGCCTCACTAACGTTCGCCCGCGGAAAGCCGCCCTGGTGGGTGAGGACCTGGAAGAGCGTAATCTCGCTCTTGCCGTTCTTCTCGAACTCGGGAATGTGGTCGGCGATGCGGTCGGAGAAGCGCAGGGCGCCGCGGTCGACCAGCGTCCAGACCGTGGCCGTGACGATGACCTTTGTCTGCGAGAACAAGAGCCACAGGTGGTCGTCGCGGGCCGGCGTTGGCGGCGCCATCCTCGCCTGGCCAAAGGACCGCAAGGCGGCGAGCTTGCCGTTACGCGCGACCGCTATCGCGGCGCCGGGATAGCGGCCTTCCGCGATCTGGGAGTCGATAAGGCGAAAAAGCTGCTCCAGGCGCTCGGGGTCGAGCCCCAGCGATTCGGGGCTCGCCTTCGGCAATAGCGAGTGGCTGGCAATCGGGCGGACTTCGGTCGTGGCCACTTTACCTCTCCTTCAAGAACGGGGGGCGCGGCAATCATACGTCACTTGGGCGAGAGGCGCGCATAACATACGGATCTCGGCACGTGGTCCGCGCGCGCCTATCGCTCCACGACCGGCAGCACCAGCCGCGAGGGCCGCTCACGGTCGAAGTACACAGTGTTCTCCGCGACGACGCGACGCACGCGGCCGGCGGCGAGCGTAAAAGGCGGCTCGCCGGTATTCGGGTTTGCGTCGAAGCGGGGGAAGTTGCTGCTCGAAATATCGAGACGGATGCGGTGGCCGCGACGGAACAGCTGGCTGGTGGACCAGAGGTCGATGCGGAGCTCGTAGGGGCGGCCGGGTTCGAGGAGGACGGCGCGCTCCAGCGATTCGCGGTGTCGCCCACGAACGACGCCGTCGCAGATGTTAAACGCCCGCCCGTCCGGGTGGACGTCGACCAGCTTGGCCGTGAAGTCGGTGTCTGCGCAGGTCGAAGACGCCCACACATGGGCGATGACCCTTCCCGTCACCTCCACGTCCTCCTCCAGCGGGTCCGTCTGGAAGGTGAGGACGTCGGCGCGCCCCTCGAGTGGCTTCTGGTCGTAAGGGCCGCAGGGATAGTTAACCCACTCGCAGCCGCCCAGGGCGATTACCGGGTCCTTTGCGTCGTAGCGGTAGGTCCGAGGGCGCTCGCCGTGGGGCTGAGTCTGGTCCAGACGGCCGTCGGCGTGGAGAAAGAAATCCCTATTCCACGCCCGGGCAAGCGGCCATTCGTTCTCGGGGCGCCAGATGTTCGCTCCCATGACGAAGATCAGGACCGGCGCCTCGTCCATAAGGCCGCTGTCGATGCCGCGCAGCCAGTGGTCGAACCAGCGCTTGCGAGTCTGGAACGGGTCGAGGGTCATCACCTCCGGTCCGTAGTCGAGGTCGCCGACGGTCGATCGGCCCCAGCTGACGTGCTGCCAGGGGCCGACGATCAGCTTCTGGGCTTCGCGCGCCGCCTCTGACTTCGCGTTGCTCCTCAGGCCAAGGTAGCTGTCGATCGTCCCCTGGAGGAAGGTGTCGTACCAGCCGCCGGCGTGGAGCATGGGCGTATCCATGTCCTTATGTTGAGTCGCGAAGTCGTACGGCTGCCAGAAGGCGCTGTACTCCGGATGCTCCATGAACTCCGTGAACCAGGAGTTGCCGAAAAGCCCCTCGAGCAGCGGGAAATCGCGAAACGACCACTCGCGGAGCAGCGGCTCGATCTGCAGGGCCTTCATGTCTTCCGGCGTGACCCACACCTGGCGACGCGCCTCCTCCAACGCCTCCGCCCGCCGCGGGAAGTGTCGCAGGTTGTCCTGCGCCAGCAGGACCAGCCACGAGAGGTTGAACGAGAGGCGGAAAGCGCCGCCCTGGTACCACCAGTAGTGGAAAACGCTGGCCGGCGCGAAGCCGGGGACCATCGCCTTGAGGTGCGGTGGCCGTGTGGGCGCCGCCAGGTACTGGACGGTGCCGACGTGCGACTCGCCGGTTTGGCCAACAGCGCCGTCGGACCACGGTTGCCGCGCGATCCACTCGATCGTGTCGTAGCCGTCATCGGGGTCGTTGCGGTAGGGGTAAAACTCGCCCGCCGAGTCGAAGCGGCCGCGCACGTCCTGGCGGACGTAGGCATAGCCGGCATCGACCCAGGCGGGCGCAGCCAGGCGCTGGTTGGTCTTGTCGTAGGGCGTGCGCACCAGAACCGTCGGGAACGTGCCCTCGGCGCTCGGCCGCAGTATGCCCGCTGCGAGACGCGTCCCATCCCGCATGGGGATCATGACCTGCTCTTCGTGGATGTAGCGGTCGCGCTGCTCCGAGGTCACACCGCTGCCCCTTCCGACTCGGGGGGAGTTTAGCGTAGCTTGCCAAACAAAACGCGCGGAGATACGGTCAAGTAGAATTGCCTGAGATGAAGTCCTACATCTTCAAGGTGGAGATCAACCAGGACGCGGACGGCCGCTGGAATGCCGTCGTCCCGTCCCTGCGGGCCTGCTACACGTGGGGCGAGACGCGAGAAGAAGCTCTCCTCTACATTCAGGACGCAGTCCGGTGCGCGGTCGAGGACATGATCGCACACGGTGAGCCAATTCCGAAGGACGCTCAGGTTATCGATTCCCCGGTTGCCACCGTGACCCTGTGAGCCCCAACCTACGCGGCATTCGCACCCGCCAGTTCATCGCAGCGCTCGAGCGAGACGGGTTCCAGAAGACTCACCAGACCGGGAGCCATGCGATATATCGTCGCGGGAACCAGCGGGTGATGGTAGGGTCCACACTCTGGGCGCTACCATTCCGGTCGGTACACTCAACCGCATGATCGAGGATGCCGGCTGGTCTGATGATGATTTGCGGCGCCTTGGTCTCCTGCGTTAGCAGGACCACCAACCCGCAGAGACCAAGCACCAGCACTGCTCCCCTCGCTTGACGGCATAGTGCGAACCCCTATCATGGCGCCAGGACCGCGCTTGGGAGGCACGTGCATGACGCTCGAATTCGGCATCTTCGACCACATGGAGCGCCGCCGGGATGTCGCGCTCGACCGCCAGTACCGGGAGCGTCTCGACCTCGTGGCCGAGGCCGACAGACTCGGCTTCTACGCCTACCATCTGGCCGAGCACCACCAGTCGCCACTGTGCATGTCGCCCTCGCAGAGCGTCTTTCTCGCCGCCGCCGGCCAGCGCACGCGGCGCATCCTCCTCGGCGGCCTGGTCTACCTGTTGCCCATGTACCATCCGCTGCGGCTGATCGAGGAGATCAGCATGCTCGATAACCTGACCGGCGGACGCCTGCAGGTCGGAGTCGGCCGCGGCATCGCCCCCATCGAGCACCGTTTTTACGGTCACGACCCGGAGGAGGCGCGCGAGCGCTTCGACGAGACGCTGGCCATCCTCGTCGCCGGCCTGACGACCGATTGGCTCACCTTTGAGGGCAAGTTCTACAATTTCGACGGCGTACCGATCGAGCTCTGTCCGCTGCAGAAGCCGTATCCGCCCTTCTGGTACGCGGGCAACGTCGAGCACGCGGCTCACTACGGCATGAACTTCATCGGCTCTGGAGGGGTGCGTCGCCTGCCGGAAACCATGGGACGCTATCGCGAGATCTGGGCCGAGGTCCGCGAGCAGCCGGGCAGGTTCAACCCACAGGTGAGCGAACCAAAGATCGGCAGCACGCGTCACCTGTTCGTGGCCGAGACCGACGACGAGGCACGGCGCATCGCCCGCCGGGCCTGGACCGCCTATCACTTCAACTTCCCCAAGCGCGGCTACGAGGTCGCGGAGCCGCTGCCCGCGCCGCCGCAGCGGCCGGGCGAGGCGCCACCCCGCGTGACCGGCCCCTCGCTGGGCGGCGATTTCGACCTCGCGCTGAAGGTCGAGGCCGCGGTTGCCGGCTCGCCCCAGACCGTCCTGGAGTACGTCCGCGCCTACGCCGAGGAGAGCACCTCCAACTACTTCGTCGGCGCCTTCCAGTGGGGCGACCTGACCCATGACGAGGCTCTGCGCTCCCTGCGTCTGTTCGCGACGGAGGTCATACCGGCGATCCGCGCGTAGCGCGCTTGGGGAGAGGGCACTACGAGACGTCATCGAGGCGCCTTTCGAGTGCCACCACCTCGAAGCCGTCGAGGGCCCCGGCCGAAGGCCCGCTGAGGACGACGCGGCTCATCTGCTCGAATGCTCTGGCCGTCGCATAGGGAATCAGCGCGTCGTCCGCCAGCTCTCGCATCCACACGACCTTCGCGCCCAGCTCTCGCGCATCCATGAGGAGCCCTTCGACGAGCGAATCCCCGACCCCGCTCTCGAGGTCGGCGGGGTCCATCACCAGGAAGAGGCGAAGTCGCTCCGAGTCGCCGGCGCCGGCTTCGACGGCGCCGTAGGCCAGGGCCTGCCGCCCTCGTCCTCGACCAGGTAGTGGCGGCGGGCGTGGCGCGTCTCGTCAAAGCCCATCCGGGCGGCCAACCAGTCCCTGTTGCCGTCGGGTGCGCCAGGCGCAGTACGTCCGGCCAGTCCTCGCCCTTTGGCGTGCGGAAATTCAGCGTGGCCACGTTCCCC
Source organism: uncultured Dehalococcoidia bacterium (assembly GCA_964422735.1). Lineage (GTDB taxonomy): Bacteria > Chloroflexota > Dehalococcoidia > DSTF01 > WHTK01 > CAYRCD01. The sequence goes on from CAYRCD010000002.1 coordinate 41,770, forward strand.
TACTCACCCCTGACTTAAGCCCGCGGCCCTACCCCTTGTCCAGGTAGGGCCTCAAGACTCCCGCATGGAAGGGGACACCGACGTCGCGGGCGACGTTCGCGGGGTTGTCGTCGTAGCCCATGGACTTGTTCCTTGCGGGGAAGCTTGTCTTGTATTTTTTGGTTTGCGGAGCTGCCGTGCCTCGCGGCCGATATTCATTCGGCCCGCCCAGGGCGCTCGTGCCAGCGACGGACTCACTCATCTCCTACTCCCCTGCCACTGCAACGCGCGACCATGATTCTGCTCACTGCCCAGGTAGAACGCGGGAGCGCGGCTCGTAAGGGCGCGTCTTGATCAGCTGCGCGGCGCTCCACTCCAGCGCCTTCGGGTCGACCTTGCGCCCCTCCTGCCAGTTTTCGAGGGTGCGCCATATCCCACTGAGGACGACGCCTTTCCACAGGGCGTCGAGCGCATCCAACTCTGCGTCCGACAGCGCCGCGACTTCGAGATAGCCGGCAACCACGGCATCATGATAGCCACGACGGGCGAAAGCAACGTCGGCAGCCGCTACGTCCAAATGGGCCAGGTCGAAGTCGTAGATCGCGGAGAGACGCCCGGCGCGGAACCGCAGATTCCAGGGAGAAAAGTCACTATGGATGACCATCCGGGGCAGGGCGGCAATCCGCAACTCGGCCAGGCGCGCTTCTACATACTCCGATTGGTGGGCGACCTCGTGCGCGAGCTTAGCGTCGATCCGGGCGAGGCGGGACAGGAGCTCCTCTCGACGGGCAACGCCACCTTCGGCGGGTACGGCACCCTCGACGAAGGATCGCCATCCCGGTCTTTGTCCCATGATTTCGATCCGCGCCAAGTCCGTGTGCAGCTCGGCGAGCAAGCGCCCGAGCCGTCGGTAAGCGTGATCATCCGGTGGTGAAGGTCGCATTCGCTGGCCGCCCAAGAACGGGAAGAGCGCGTACACCTGGCCGCCTACCTCGATGGGCTCGGCTAGTGGAGGGGCAACCGGCCAGCCCCATTCGGCCAAACAATCGAGGACCTGGAACTCCCACCGAACCGACTCGGCCGACCGGTTGGTCAGGCCGTCATTGCCGAATCGGCGGAGTACAAGCCGATCCGCGCGTGCCGCAACAAGCCAGTGCGAGTTGTCGGAGCGCTTGAGGAGGCGAATTCGGTCAGCGCTGACCCCGAGCAATCTTCGCGCGATCTCGCCGAGCGGCATCGCCGGAAACTTCTTGAGATCAGCGTTCATTCATTGCCTCTGCTGCCCGGCACTTCAATCACCGTCCCAGACAATCGTCTTCCCAAGGAGGCCGGTCGCAGCGAACGAATCGTATCGTTTCGTACTCACGCCAGGTAGCCTTGCTCCCGGTAATACTGGACAGCCCCTGGATGAAACGGCACCCCCACGTCGCGCGCCACGTTGTGCGAGTCGTACGAATAGGGGATGTGCGTCTGGCGGAAGAGGTCGCGGTTGTCGTCCAGCGTCTTCGCCAGCAGGTAGGCGAAGTCCTCGGGCATGTCGTCGCGCGCATAGATCAGCTGCGGCAGGCGCGCGACCGTGGGCACGTCGTGCGTCACGCCGCGCACCAGCTTGAGCGGTATCGCGCCGCGGTCGCCCGCGCCCACGGCCACGATGCGGTCGATCAGATAGTCCGGCTGCGCCAGGAAGCGCAAGTCGTGGTAGATGGACGCCTCAATCCAGTGGCGCGCCTCGGGCGTGTAGGCGGCGTAGATGGTGTCGACGCGGAGGTCGAACTCGCCGCTGACGGCCCAGGGCACGCGTGGCGCCTCGAGGTCGGTGTTGAGGAACTGGCCACCCCAGGACGCGATCTCCTCGCGCGAGATGCCGTAGTGCTCCCATACCATGTCGAAGGAGCGGCCGCCGCCGGCCTTCACGCGCGCAGGGACAGCCTGCGCTCCTTGATCTGGCCGAGATCGGTGATGTCGCTGTCGGCCTTGACCGCGACCCCGATCCAGGAGGGATGGTTGATGCAGGCAATAACGCGCAGATTCTGACGCGGCGCCTCACCGGCGAAGGCGTCGCTCCCGGTCAAGGCGGCGAACACGTGGCCGGCGTGGGTGGCGCCGAAGTCGGCACGCCCGTCGCCGACGTAGCGCGCGTTGTCCGAGCGAGACGACCGCCAGTCGACGTGGACCTGCCAGCCCAGCGGCGCCAGCGCCTTCTTCGTGATGCCGCCGAGCGTGCCCCAGGGCGTGCCCATCCCCGGGCCACCGGCCCCGGCGAACACCAGGCTCTTGTCGTCGTAGCCCATGCCGGCCTCCTTTCCACACCCTGGCAAGGGAGTTCGTTTGATATTTTTTACTTTTCGGGAGCAGGCCAAGGGAGTTTTGTTTTGGATTTTTTAGTTTGCGAAGCGGCCGTGTCTCGCGGGCGATATTGTCCTTGCGGCTTCCGGGGCGTGCGGTGCTCACCGTTCCGGATGGCGCGCTTCTCCCCGGAAGACCTTAGCCTACGCCAGTTCGAGGCCGAAAAGGAAGGCGACTACGACACGCCGTCTCCGAGCAGAGGTCGAACGTCCGCACTCGCGTGTCTTGAGGCTGCGGGGCCTCAGGCCGAGCGCGGCAAGGCCACCGGCGTCAGGGGCGTCGACCGGTCGATGAAGCCGACGTGGTCGTCGGCGGTTATCACCTGGAGGTAGGCGCCGGCGTCGCGCGATACCGTTACGAGCGCTCCCTTCGCGAGGACCGCGATCACCGCGGCCGACGGGGCCGCGCCGGCCAGCAACCGCGCGCCGCCGTCCCCGACCCTGGAGCCTCCGAGAGCGGCGGACTGCTCGCGGGCGGCCACCACGTACCCGTCGGCGGCTTCGGGCGCCAGTGCCGCTATCCGGGACGCCACCGCCTGGAACTCGAGCGCCTCGCGCCGGGCTTCGGCGACCAGCGCCGGTGGCAGGCCGGTGCCCATCGCCGCCAGCGCCGCAATCCGCGCTTCGATGGGCGGGTGCGAGGAGAACAGGCGGTCGAACCAGGCGGCCCGGCCGGGCTCGACCGCGCAGAGCGCCGACAGCCCGGCCGCGGACGGCGGCAGGTCTGCGGTCGTCGCGCTCATCTTGAGCAACGCGCGCATCAGGCCTTCGGGATTCCGGGTCAGGAGCACGGCCTCGGCGTCCGCCTTGAGCTCCCGCTCTCGCGACACGGCCCTGGAGATGCACCCTCCCAGCAGCGGCACGAGCACGCCGTAGTACGGCGCGCCCATGTAGTAGAAGACGACCACGGCGAGAAGGACGCTGTTCCGCGGCAACTGCGCCGTGCCGGGCAACATGATGCTGAGAGGGACCACCCAGAAAATGCCGCTGCCCAGAAACAGGAGCACGAACGGCGCCGCCAGTGGCACCTGCCGCAAAAGCCGGAACAGCAACCGATAGAAGCCCACGACAGCGTTCAACGGCAATCGCACTAGTATCAAGCTCGCGGCCATCACAGTCTTCAGCCGCGCGTCACGGCTGGCGATATGCGCGAGCTCGTGCGCCACGACGCCTTCGAGCTCCTGCCGGCTCAGGAGCCGAAGCAACCCTCGCGTCACCACCAACGCCGAGCGCTCGCGATCGAGTCCGGCCGCGAAGGCGTTGGGCGCGGCGCTCTCGATCATGTAAAGGCCGGGCGGTCTCAGGCCCGCGCCGATGCAGAGGTTCTCGACCGCCCTCTCGAGCTCGGGCTCCTCGCCTTCGGCCAGCGGTCGCGCCCGGCTCAGCGCGATCACCAGTGACCCCGCGAACCGGTACAGGCCATAGCCGGTCGTCAGCACGAGGACCAAAGCGATCCCGATCGCGGCGCCACTCGACCGCAACAGCGAGTCGTCGTCCGGCTTCAAGAACCAGAGGACCAGCAGTTGGCTGACGTAGAGCACGAGCCATACCAGGAACGGCGACGCCAGCACCGCGAACAGCGCCAGCAGGCACCAGGTCAGCCGCCTGGTGGCCGCTACGCGGTCGTACGCGAGGAATGGTTTGCTGTCGACGGTGCGACTCCCGTGTGCGTGCCGAGCACTCCTGAAGTCATAATCGGCGCCCGGTCACCCGGGCACGACCCCGCCGCCACCTCAAAAGCCATCTCCGCACACCTGACACCTCAGCGTCCCCACCGTCGTCGTAAGCACCGCCCGCATCATGCCCGAAAGCGCCTTTGTCGCGAAGTCATGGCCGTCGTGATAGGCGTGGACGCCCTGGCGTACGACGGCGACGGCGCCGGCGCTGCGGGTCTCCAGGACCTCCGCTAGCTCCTCGTGCGATAGCTCCGGGTGCGCGAGGATGGTCTCGAACTCCCCTCGCGTCCAGTCCGGTTCACGCGCCATCAGCCTCTCGCTCCTGATAGACTCCTCGCGAATGACGAGCGCCGTCCCAGGCAACGCGCGCGAGTTCACGGCCACGGTCAGCCGCGGGCCGGGCGGCCGCGTTGTCGTCGCCATCCCCTTCGACCCCTCCGCAGTCTGGGGCAGCAAGAACCGCCACTACGTCACCGGGACCGTCGCGGGGACTAGGATCCGCGTCTCAGTCGGCGTCAATGGCGAGACGTTCTTCCTGCCCCTGGGCGAGGCCTGGCGTCGCGACTCCGGTATCGCCCTGGGCGACGTCGTTAGCGTCGTGGTCTGGCCCGAGGGCCCTCAGCAAGAGACGCTCGCGGAAGACATCGCCCACGCCCTGACGGCGGAGCCCCGCGCCCGCGAGTTCTTCGAGTCCCTCGCCACATTCTATCGCCGCAACTACGTGCGCTGGATCGAAGAGGCGAAGCGGCCCCAGACGCGCGCGGCCCGCGTCAGCGAGATGGTCGACCTTCTCCTCGCGGCCAAGCGGCAGCGCTAGCAGCGGCGTTGGCCCCCCACGGCATCCATTGGCGGAGATTCCTCGCTTCTCTCCGAATGAGAGAACGCCTGTGGCACGGCGAATGACGCGGCTAACCGTCGACCGAAGCCGCGCACTTCCAGTCCGCGGCCAACGTGCGGCCCCTTCTCGCTATTCCTCCACCCCTGACCCCAGGTGGCGCACGAAAAAGGACTCGAACGCCTCGCGCTCGAATGCGGGGATGCCGGTGTGGCCGCCCGGGTTGATGTGCATGGTCTTCTCACGCGAGGCGAAGGCGTCGAACAGCGCGATGCCGGCATCGCGAGAGACGAGCTGGTCGTGCCACTGGAAGACGAACAGGAGCGGTATCTCGATGCCGCGCGCGGCCTTCTCGAAAGCGTGCGCGCCCGGCCGCAGCCCGGCAAGGCCGAAGACGGCGGCCTTCACCCGGGGCTCCGAGGCGACAAAGGGCACTCCGATCGCCGTGCCCATCGACACGCCCCAGTAGCCGACGGGCCCCTGGCCCACGTCGTCGAGCTCCTGCACGGCGTCGAGCGTCGCCTTCCACTCGGGAACGGCCTTGCCGGTCCGGTCCAGCGTCTGGCGCAGCTGCCCGGGCGAGTACTCCTGGCTGCGGGCGGCCATCCGCGCCTCGATTGCGGCGCGCGCGGCGGCCTGCTGCTCGGGCGTGGTGCGTTCGCCGTGGCCGGGGGCGTCGATCGCGACGACGGCGTAGCCAAGGTGGCGGGCGAAGCGCCGCCCGCGCGCCAGGACGCCGTCGACGCGCTTGTGTTGGGTGCCGCCGTGGCCGACCAGCAGCAGCGGCCGGGGCCCGCGGGCGCCTTCGGGCGTCCAGATTATGCCGGGGACGCGGTCGCCGGCGACTTCGAGCTCGAAGCCGTGCTCGGTGACGCCCATCTCGGTAACTTCGGATATGAATTTCACGAAATCCTGCTCTCCAGGCGGTCTTCTAGACCGCCGTCTGCGTGGTGCCGCCGCTGCGCGGCGGCCGCCGGGAGGGGGTTGAGGGGACACCTACAACCCCCCGGCAAAGGGCTGCCGCCCTCTGCACTCCCGCTCTTCGATTGTAGGATACGGCACGTCATGGCGAGGTCGCGGCGAGGGGCCGAACCAAGCTGTGGCGAGGCGCCCGATGGCTGAGGACCGAATTGGAGTAAGCAACCTTGGCCTGAGGTTGCTTCGTCGGCTACCGCCTCCTCGCAATGGCCCAGGGTCTTCGGCTGCGACCGAGCGGATCGGTCGCTCCGTGGACCAGATAAAGGTGAATAGCCTGGCACCTGGCTCCTCGCTACCGGTCCCATGGTCCGAAGGTCCAGCGGTCCCACGAAGGACCGGCCGCTACGGCGGCAAGTCGTTCGTGTAGTCGTGGAACATCATCACGCCGATGCCTCCGGCGGAACCCCAGCGGCCGTTTTTCAAGGTCATGATGCCCAGCGAATGCGTCTCCGAGGTTATGCGGCTTTCGGCGGTAAAGCGGACGTAGCCGCCGAAGGTGTGGGCTTTGTCGACCGTGGCGTGGAGGACGCGAGCCTCGGGCAGGTTGATCGTGTAATCCCACTGGCCGACGCCGCCGCCGGCCCACTCGGCGAACTGGGGGAAGTTGGCGTCGGCCGCCGCGACGCTCTCGGGCGTGGTCTCGGTCAGGCGCAGCCGGCTCTTGACGCCGACGATCTGGTATCCGGCCATGGGGTCGCCGCCGCGGGCGTTGCCGGCGTTGGCGCGGGGGTTGCCGAGGGCGACGTTCGCGCGCCTGCCGTATTGGTGCGTGCTGTTGAGCACCGACTGGTCGCGCAGCGTGTAACCCAACATCCAGTCGCGGCCGCGGCGCAGCGCAGCCAGGGTGGCGTCCTGGTATTCCACGCCGATCGCCCGCGCCGGCGTGATGATCGTCGACATCAGCTCGACGCCCCACTTGCCGTCGTTGTTGGTGATGCCGTAAATGCCGTCGCAGACCAGGATCTTGTGGCCGCCCTCGCCGTAGCGGCTATAGGTCATCGACAGGCCGGCGCCGACGGGGTTATAGACGTGGATCTCGATGCTGTCCAGCAGGTCGTAGGCGCCGGGCTGGATGTGGCTGGCGCCGCGGCCGCTGACGTTCAGCGACTTGGGCGGGCTGGCCAGGAACTGCTCACGGCTCTCGACCAACACCGGCTCGGTGCCCTCGTAGGTCGCGAAGGGGAAGTGGAGGAGGCCGGCCATCCCTTCGGGGTCGCGGCGCGCCTGGGCGTTGAAGAACAGTGCCAGCAGCCGCAGCGACTCCGGCACCGTGGTCTCGTAGGCTACCGGGAAGCGGGCGTCGAGCTGCCCCAGCGGGTGCATGCCTTTCGGCCGAGACAGGTCCGAGACGGCCCCGTGGGATGCCATGAAGCGTTCGGCCATGCGAGTCCTCCTTGATAGGAATATCTTTGCCGCGCACAAATAGCGGTCATCCGTCCCTGTGTCAAGCGGAGGCGCCCTCACCCCCTGACCCCCTCTCCCACAAAGGGAGAGGGGAACCGTCGTCTCAGGTTCCTGGCGTCAAAGTGGCCTAGGCGGGGCCCGGCCTCCCTTCCCCCCTTGTGGGGGAAGGGTTGGGGATGGGGGTAAAGCGTCGCATAATCGAGGGAGGTATACCGGCATGGCCATACGTCAGGTGATCACGTTCAGGACGCGTCCGGGCGGAGGGCTCGATTTCGCCGAGGGGTTCGCGGCGATCATCGAAGCGGTGAGGAAGGAGCCCGGCTGCCTGCAATACGAGCTGTTTCAGAGCCGCGACGACCCGGACAGACTGGTGATGGTCGAGCTCTGGCAGAGCCAGCTCTCGCTCGACAGGGCTCTCGCGCGCTATGCCCCTACCCCCGGCGACCCCCTACCGGCCTTCTTCGCTTATCTCGAAGGCCCGCCGTTAAGGGAGCGTTATGAGGTCTGAGACGGCCATGGCCGCGTTGGCGGAGGGATTGGACCGCGAGCCGGCTGCGCTCTTGACTTGACTCCTATGTAAAGACGCTCTTCGGGAGGCACGCCACGACGGCGATATCGTAAGGGGGCGTGTTGATGTCCCGGGCTATGTAGCGACGCCCGATGCCCAATCGGTACAGGTGGCGACCGTTCGCGTCGTTGCCTAGGGAACTCCTGCACGCTTATAGAGGACCCGACACCAGCTCTCGTCTCTGCGACAGCTGCCCGAGTCGTTCCGACACGGCGGCGATCAGGAACGTGTTCAGACTGACGCGTTCCCTCTCCGCGGCTTCCACGGCCCGACGATGCGTGCTACGGGGCATTCGCAGGACAACGCGCCCGCTGTAGTCCGTTTCCGCTTCCGGCTCTGGAATCGGCAGCCCACTCTCGATTGCGCCCTCCAGCCAACTTTCTGCTGCGCTTTCAAGGCTTTCGTAAGCCTCCGTGGGGGTATCGCCTTGGGCAATGCACCCCGGAAACTCGGCGATCATGGCTGTGAAGGTCGCGCTCTCAGCGTCCGGGATGAGGACGCGTCGATAAGGTCGGCGCAAGATGTCGCTAATTTCCACGGGTCAACTCCTCCTCGCGATCAAGGTCCGTTTCAAGCTGGTCGAGAATGCCTTCTAGCGTGAACCTGTTGAGCATTCGGTGCCCGGGCTTGTCGTAGCGCGGATGCCCACCCTTCTTAGGCCGAAATGCCCAACCCATGCTCACCGCCAGCTTCTCTACCTCGCCGCGTTTGACATTGGCGGAGCGACGGCGAAGTTCAGCGAGCTCATCGCGGGATCGCCCGATCTCGTCTGCCGTCATAGTACTGAATATAGTATCACGCCGGGGCGGTGTCAAGGGCAGCCAAGTTTGCAAATGGCGACCCCGCTTGACGAGATCGCCGGTGTCTGGGCGGCTGATGTGGCTGACAAAACGTTGGCGGGTGAAGGGGGGCGTTATTGAGCGGGCATCGCTCCGACTTGCTGGAGAAATCCCAACTGGTCGAAGGCTACCCAGTGCTCGGCGGCCTTGCCGTTCTCAATTCTCCAGATGTTCAAGGCTTCGAAATCCACCTCGCGGCCCGAGGCCGGTATCGCGCCTGCCGGTCCCACCAGGCTTCCCGTGTGCCTGCCGTGCAGCCTTAGCCGGACTGCGACCCGGTTGCCGGCGGCAAAAGCATCCTGAACGTCGTGCTTCAAGTCTGGAATCGCGACATAGAAGCTGCCGGCGAAGGCCTTCATCCCCTCTCGGTCGAGGGGCGGCGAGCCGGGCAGGTGCACCACGTAGCTGACGGCGGCGACGTCATCGAGCACATTCATGTTCTTGCTCTTGTCCATGGACGCGAAGATCCGCCGGACCAGCGCTTCGTTGTCTTGACTGGACATGCTGGTGGTCCTCCTCCAGGGCAGGCCCTTACGCCGCCCCAGATCCGCCGGCCTGACTGCATCGGTCGCGGCCGGCCTGCGCTTTGCGCTCTGCACTGCGTTGGCGGAGGGGGTGGGATTCGAACCCACGGTGGACCGAAGCCCACGGCAGTTTTCAAGACTGCTGCATTAAACCGCTCTGCCACCCCTCCGACATAGAGCATAGGGCATAGGCAAAGTCCAGAGGGCAAAGGGTAGAGGGCAAAGTGCATGGGGCATAGGCACAGGGCAGAGGGCATGCTCCCTACCATCTGGTCTATCCTCTATGCTCTAGGCACTTTGCTCTAGGCTCTCGGAGGGGTGCAATGGCAATCGTCGAGACCGAGCGCGGCGATGGGATCATGGTGGTCCGGATGAACCGGGAGGAGCGGCTGAACGCGCTCGGCGCCGAGCTGCGGGCGGCCCTCGCGGAGGCGTGGTGCGAGTTTCGCGACAGCCGCGACGTGGAGGTGGCGATCTTTACCGGCACCGGCCGCGCCTTCTGCGCCGGCGAGGACATGAAGGAGACGGTCGAGCGCGGCGCCATCCCCAACACGGCGCGAAGGCGGCCCCAGCCCGGTAATCCGTACGACGCCGGCACCCTCGACAAGCCCGTGATCGCCGCGATCAACGGCTACGCCATGGGCGGCGGCTTCATGCAGGCCGAGCAGGCCGACCTGCGCCTCGCCGTCCGCGGGGCGGTCTTCGAAATGTCCGAGGCCAAGCGCTGGCTCCTCGGCGGCTTCAATCACGGCCTCGTCGGCGGTCTTTCGCACGCGGTGGCGACCGAGATGGCGTTCGCCTTCCGTTTCAGCGCTGAACGGTTATACCAGCTCGGTTGGTTGAACCGCCTGGTCGACGAGGGGGAGTTGATGCCCGCCGCGCGCGAGATGGCAGCCCACCTGCTCACGCTCTCGCCCGCTTCCCGCGTGAACACGCTCGCGATGATGCGCGCGATGCGGCCGCGCGTCTCCGATGAGCTCGAGCAGCTCGCCGATCGCCTGCGCGAGCACGGCGCAAAGGAGGACCTGCTGGAGTCGCGCCGGGCGTTCGCGGAAAAGCGTCCGCCGCGCTTCAAGGGCTGGGACGACGCCGAGGACCGCTCTCGGACGCCGACGCTGGAGTCGATCCGGCAAGAACGCCCGGGGTGAGGCGTAAAGGCGCCAGTCCGTCAACAAGGTGCACGGGGCCGGCGGTTACACGCGCTTCCAGGCCGACGGCACCATGATCTCGGTCACGCTCAGCCTCTCCGTCCACGCGCGCCGCCACGGCCAGTGGGGCAGCATCGGCGGCGCCGGCAACACCATCCACTAGGACGCGGCGAACGACGACGAACGCTAGTGCCGCCCGCAACCTTGGCCCGAGATTGCCACGGCCGCTGAGGCGGCCTCGCAAACACAGGATGGGGTAGGGGGAAGGGCCGGGATGGCGCGCCCTTCGGCGCCCTTCTCCGGAGCCGGCGCCGAGCCGCCCGGGGCCGTAGGCTCGTGTTGACAGCCGGGGCGGGGCGGGGCTAGGTTGACGAACGCCCCGCCGTCGAGCGAAGGAGATCAAGATGAGCGTCGTCCAGTTCCTCAAGCAGTCGGTCACCTTCATCCACCAGGGCTTCACGGGCGCGGGCGCGGGCCTGAGCGTCGAGCAGCTACACTTCTCCCCCGACGGCGACAGCCATCCGATCGCCTGGATCGTCTGGCACGGCGCGCGCATCGAGGACTTCTTTGTGCAGCAGGTCTTCCAGGGCAAGCCCCAACTCTGGGACGAGGGCGGTTGGGCCGCGAAGACCGGGCTGCCCGAGAAAGGCATCGGCACCGGCCAGGCGACCGACGACGCCAAGGCCGTCCGGATCAAGGATCTCGACGCCTTCCGCGAGTACGCCGGCGCCGTCGCGGCCCGCACCGACGCCTTCCTCGACGGCCTCAGCGACGACGACCTCGCCCGCGAGGTCGCCCTGGGTCAGCGCGTCGAGAGACTGGGGGAGGCCATCTCGCTCCACTTCGTTACCCACCTGAACGGCCATCGCGGCGAGGTGAACACGCTTCGGGGGATCATGGGCTTCCCGCCCGTGATGCTCAACCGCGGCGGGTGAGGGCCCGTAGCCGAGGCCAGCCCCGCCACAGCGTTGATGCTCCTCGCTCAAGCATGATTGGAGATCGCGCCGTCGACGACCACGACCTCTGAGTCCGTGAAGCCGGCGGCGTCGGAGCAGAGGTAGACGAGGGCGCCCTGGAGGTCCTCGGGGCGGCCCAGGCGCTTGAGGGGGATGTAGCGCTGGAGGATGCCGTGCATCTGCTCGTCGGCCTGGATGCCGGGGACGCCTTCGTAAAAGCCGATGCCCAGGGCGTTGACGGTGACGCCGCCACGGCCCCACTCCAGCCCGAGCGACTTCGTGAAGCCGACGAGGGCGCCCTGGGAGGCGGCGAAGATCGCGGCGTTGGGCACGCCGCGATCGGCGAGGATGCTGACGAGGTTCACGACCCGGCCAAAGCCGCGCTCGAGCATGCGTCGGCCGACGGCCTGGGTGACGACGAAGGCCGAGGTGGCGTTGCGGGAGAGCTCGCGCTCCCAGTCGGGAAGTGAAGCCTCGAGGACGGGCATGATGTTGGCCTCGTGGCCGGCGTTGACCAGGATATGGATGGGACCGCTCGCGGCTTCGATCGCCGCGACGGCCGGTTCGACCGCGGCCGGGTCGGTCAGGTCGACACGCGCGAGGCTGCCCTTGCGCCCCAGGGCGCGGCAGGCCTCGAGAATGGCCGAAGCCTCTCGCTCCTCGGCCTTCGACGCGTGCAGCGTGGTGACCGATACGTCGGCGCCGGCCTCGGCGAGGCCGAGGGCGAGCGCGCGGGCCAGGGGTCCAATGGACGCGGTGACGAGCGCGTGGCGCCCTTCGAGGCTGAATACTGGCATTATGTCTAGTCCTCCGCCCGCGGGAAGATGCCGGCGGGCGTGACGCCGCCGGCGATGGCGCCACCGTCGCAAAGCACCGTCTCGCCCGACATGTAGTCCGAGGCGTCGGAGGCCAGGAAGAGGGCGAGGGCGCCGATGTCTTCGGGCCGGCCGACACGGCCGATCGGCTGGAGGCCGCCGCGCTGCTCGGCCTGCTCGGGCGTGATCCGGTACGGGATGCTGCCCGGTGCGATGCAGGTGCAGCGGATGTTGTCCTGGGCATAGGTCATCGCCAGCGCCTTCGTCAGCTGGATGACGCCGCCCTTGGCGACCGAGTACATGAAGTTGCCGCGGCCGCCGCGCATGCCCCAGCCCGAGGTGACGTTAATGATGCGGCCGCCGCCCGACTCGAGGAAGTGGGGGATGATGGCGCGCGAGCAGAAGAAGGCGGTCGTGAGGTTGATGTCCATACCCTCGCGCCAGTCCTCGTCCGTCAGCTCGGGCAGGGCCTTGCCCCGCCCGGCGCCGCCGCCGCCGGCGTTGTTGATCAGGATGTGGATGCGGCCGCACTCGCGCAGTGAAGTAGCGACCATCGCCTTGACCTGGGCGGAGTCGGTCGCGTCGGTGAGTACGACCAGGAAACGCCGCCCCTTCGCTTCGACCATCGCCCGCGTCTCTTCCAGGGGCTCGCGCCGGCGGGCGGCGCCGACGATGTCGCAGCCGGCGTCAGCCATAGCCAGCGACATCGCCCGGCCCAGGCCCGTCCCCGCGCCCGTGATTATGGCCGTCCTGCCGCTGAGGTTGAACTTGTCCAGGATCATCGCCCCGCCCTCCTCTGGTGACGGGCATTGTAACCCGTTCCCGAGAGGCGGCCGGATCGCCGGCTTCTGCCCAGCGCCCGGAGCCGCCGCGGGGCCTGCAACGGGACTCCCGGGCCTGGCCTGCGGCGAGAGGTTAGGACCTCAGGGCGCGGGGCGCGTCCAGACTCGGCCTGTACCGGGAAGCTCAGCGATCTCGTAGATCCCGTTCGGGTTGGTGAGATTGAGCAGGAAGTGCAGAGTCATGTTGCCCTCAGCGCCGGTGTCGAGGCAGCGGAAATGGAAGTTGGCGACCATGTGGGTTGGGTCAGTGAGGTGCCCTTCACCCTTGGCCTTCACGGGGTGCCCGGGACAGAAGACGTGGTCCTGTACGTCATGAATGCGGAGCTTGAAGTGGCGGCCGTCGGGCTTGATGTTCATGCGACCCAGGGGCAGAGAAGGGGCGAGGTGGATGATCGTCCAGTGACCCACCCAGGGGCTCGCGGCCTCGGCACGGCCCGCGAAAGACGGCAGCGCGAGGGCGCAGCCGATCAGGAGCAATGCGGCAACAAGACGCTTCATGTTAGGACCTCCTCAGGGATGCCGTTCACTACCCTGAAACGAACGCCGGAAAGAATTCTTGCACAACCAACGCCAGGCCTGCCCGGTTGCCCGACTGCCGGATTGCGACGCCGCCCCGCCCGAGCACGGCTCGGAACAGCAGGATGCGGTCGCGCTCGTCGATGAGGAGAACCCGCGCCGCCGGGCCGCGGGATGGGTTCGCGATCGGTCACGAAGGCAATTGTCGCACGGCCCGGCGGGGCCATCCCGCCCGCGTTCCGTGTGATCGCGGCGGGATGCTAAACTTCCGAGCGTTCCCCTTCTCACCCGCTGAGGCCCGGAGGAGGTCCCGTTGAAGGTCCACGAGTATCAGGCGAAGGAGCTTCTGGCCCAGTATGGGGTGCCCGTGCCGCGCGGCCGCGTCGCCGGCACGCCGGCGGAGGCGCGACAGATCGCCGTCGAGCTGGGCGGACCGACCGTGGTCAAGGCCCAGATCCACGCCGGCGGACGGGGCAAGGGCGGCGGCATCAAGCCCGCCGCCAACCCGGACGAGGCAGAGGCGGCGGCGCAGCAGATTATCGGCATGACCCTCGTGACCCCCCAGACCGGACCGGAGGGCCGCGTGGTCCGCCGCGTCCTGGTCGAGGAGCAGACCACGATCGAGCGCGAGCTGTACCTGGCCGTCCTCATCGACGGCAGCATCGGCGGGCCGGTCCTGATCGCCTCCGCGGCCGGCGGCATGGAGATCGAGGACATCGCCGCGCGAACGCCCGAGGCGATCCACCGCGTCGCGGTCGACCCCTCGGCCGGCTTCCAGCCTTACCTCGGCCGTGAGCTGGCTTTCGCCCTCGGCCTCGGGGGCGACCTCCTGCGTCCGGCGACCAACCTCATGACGGGCCTCTACCGCTTCTTTGTCGAGAAGGACTGCTCGCTGGCCGAGATCAACCCCCTGGTCGTGACCAGAGACGGCCGCGTGCTCGCGCTCGACGCGAAGCTCAACTTCGACGACAACGCCTTGTTCCGGCACCCGGAGATCACCGCGCTGCGCGACGTCGACGAGGAAGACCCGCTCGAAGTGAAAGCTCAGTCTGAGGGCATCAGCAACTACGTGAAGCTCGACGGCAACATCGGTTGCGTCGTCAACGGGGCCGGTCTGGCGATGGCCACGATGGACGCGATCAAGCTGGCCGGGGGCAATCCCGCGAACTTTCTCGATATCGGCACCGTCAACGATCCGTCCCGCGTCGTGAACGCCTTCGGCATCATCACTGCCGACCCCAATGTGAGGGCAATCCTGATCAACATCTTCGGTGGCATGGCCCGCGTCGATGTAATCGCTGAAGGAATTATCGCGGCTCACAAGGAGATGAGGGTCGGCGTCCCGGTCGTCGCCCGCCTCGCAGGCACGAACCTCGAAGAAGGCGTGCGCCTCCTGAACGCCTCCGGGCTCACGGTCGAGCGCGCCGAAGACCTGGGCGAGGCCGCGCGCAAGGCCGTCGCGGCGGCGGGGTAAGGGCGAAGTAGGCGCTACACTGGAAATATGGTTGCGCTGAAGGAACTTCCGCCGGCCCTTCACGGGGCGACGAGGACCGCGGCGAAAGCGAAGACTCACTTTGCTCGGGCCTCCTCGCTGTTCGAGCAGGGATTACTTCTCGCAGCGGCCGAGGAGTACAGCGTCGCCCTCGACGTCGTGCCCAGGGATGTGGCGCTCCTCAACAACCGAGGAACGGCTTATGCGTGGCTCGGCATGCTCGATCAGGCGCTCCGGGATTTCGAGGAAGCACTCAGCATAGATCCCAACGACGGCGTGCTCTGGATGAACCGTGGTTTGACACTTATCAAGGCAGGTAGGGTCGACGAGGCGCTCGGGAACTTCGCCAGGGCCCTCGAGACAGGAGCGGTCGATAGGTTTGCGGTTCTGATGAGTCGCGGAATCGCGCTCGTGGAGGCCGGTCAACAGGAGGATGGGCTCGCCGACTTTCTCGAAGCGAGCGCTCTACAGCCTGAGCGACCGGAGCCCGTCTACAATGCGGCGGTTGCTCTCCTCGCCCTCGGCCGGCACAAGGACGCGGTCGCGGAAATCGACAAGCTGTTATTGCTGAGGCCGGATGTCACGGATGCCGCCAAGTTGCGCCGCGACATTCTCGATTCACAGCTTCGCCGGCTCGCTCGCCGCGGCCTCATTTCGTGGTCTGGCGGCAAGCCGTCTTTCCCCAAGGAACGAGTCCAACTGACCCCAGGGGCGCCGATTTCCCAGTGGATCATCGAAAACAGGCGATGATCCTGTACATGGACTCTAGTGACATCTTCAAGCTCTATGTCGAGGAACCCGATTCGCCTCGGGTAGATACAAACGTTGGCCTCGCCGATCGATTTGCGTCGTCGCATCTCGCCTACGCTGAAATGAGGGCGGCCCTCGCGGCCGCGTTCCGTGGAAACCGGATTGCGCGCTCTGGCCGTGTTATCACGGATCCGGACTACCGGTCTATCGTCTCTGCTTTCGAAAGTGCGTGGCGCGCATTCATCAAGATCCGGATTTCCAATCCCATTCTGCGGTCGGCCGGTCAACTCGCCGAGCGACATTCCCTCTCCGGGGGTGACGCGATCCATCTGTCTTCCGTACTTCGGCTCAGGGACGTCGTTCCAGAAGAAGTTAGGGTCTCTGTAGCTGACGGGCGCGTAAAGACGGGTGCAATTGCAGAGGGCTTAGTCGTCATCTAGGAGCACTCTATGAGCATTCTCGTAAACGCCAGCACTCGCGTCATCGTCCAGGGCATCACCGGCCGCGAGGGCGGCGCGCAGACCGAGCGCTGCATTGAGTACGGGACCAAGGTCGTGGCCGGCTGTACTCCCGGACGCGGCGGGGAGAAGGCGTTCGGGGTGCCCGTTTTCAACACGGTTGCTGACGCGGTCAAGGAGGCGGGCCCGATCGACTGCTCACTGATCTTCGTGCCGGCGCCGTTCGCGGCCGACGCCATCCTGGAGGCGGCGGACTCGGAGATAAAGCTGATCATCTGCATAACCGAGGGCATCCCCACCATCGACATGATGACCGTGAAGCGCACGCTTCGCGGCAGCGGCCTGACCCTCATCGGCCCCAACTGCCCGGGGGTGATCACCCCGGGCGAGTGCCGCGTCGGCATCATGCCCGGCAATGTCTTCAGCCCCGGCCACGTGGGCGTCGTGTCGCGATCGGGGACGCTGGTCTACGAGGGCGTGGACCAGCTCACGCGGCAGGGGATCGGGCAGTCGACCTGCGTCGGCGTGGGCGGCGACCCGATCATCGGCACGACACAGCGTCAGGTCCTGGAGATGTTCAATGCCGACGCGGACACCGCCGCCGTCGTGTTGATCGGCGAGATCGGCGGCACGGCCGAGCAAGAGGCTGCGGAGTACATCAAGGCTGAGATGCGTAAGCCGATTATCGCCTTCATTGCCGGCAGCACGGCCCCTCCCGGCCGGCGCATGGGTCACGCCGGCGCCATCATCGCCGGCGACTCCGGCACGGCGGCCGCGAAGAAGGCGGCCCTCGCGGCCGCCGGCGCGACGATCTGTGACTCTCCGGCTGAGATCGGCCTGACGGCGGCGCGGGTGCTGAAAGAGCGCGGCCTGCTTTAGCGCTGCACGGCGCCGCGCAAGACGCCAGGCAACGCGGCCACGTCCGCCACTGGTCAGATCAGGGTGGGACCTGGGTGACATTTCCCTGGCCGCGCGTCGGCGTGATCGTCGGCGTGCGCGTGGCCGTACTTGAAGGGGCGACGGTGTTCGTCACGGTCGGCGGGGCGGAAGTCGATGTCGGCGGCGCCGCCGTCGCTGGCACTGCCGGCCGTGGCGAAGCCGTGGGCGACGCCGTCGCTGATGGCGACGCGGCGACCGTCGGCGTGGTTGTGACCAGCGGCGCCCGCACTCGTATAGTGCACTCGGCGACCGTCCTCTCGCTGGCACGAGTGAAAGTCACCACCAGCCTGTACTCGTCGACGCGGCCTGGAGTCGCGCCGGGCGCCGGCAATGCATCGACAACGAGCTTCAGGTTGGGCTGGGCCTGAACACTTAACGACTGCGGGATGGTGCCCGGCGATAGGGGCTGGACTCCAATATCTGAGATCTGGAAGCCCGGCAAAACGCGGGAATCGAACGTCAGCTCACTGCGGCCCTGCTCAACTTCGACGGGGCCCGGGCCGCAGACTATCTCACGGACACCGCCCGGGCGCGTGGGTAAAGCGGCGACGCCGGCGGCCGGACTGGTGTTGTCACCACCTTCGATCGAGTCGCCGATGGCCAGGCCGAGATACGCCGCCAGAACGGTAGCCCCGGCGAGGAGGATGGCAAGGGAGATGCGGGTTGGGCCGTTGTCACCGAGCCAGCCGGCGAAGCTCTGCCAGGGCCGCCGCGGCGGACCGCCACCCAGGAATCCGCTCTGGTCGAGTCTAAGCGGACGCGCCGGCAGGGGCGGTGGCCCAAAAGGAGCGCCCGGGACGGCCGCCTCAGCTCCAGTACTCGCGGCGGAGGCCAGAGCAGCGCCGGCTGACGCCTCGGCCGCCTGGCGCTCAGCCGCGGGCCCATCCTCACTCTCGGGTGCAGCGGGCGCCGGGAACGCTGTCTCGCGGCCGGCGCGCCCGGCGGCCGAGGGAAGCGGCTCCGGCTCGGTGACGCCGACTTCTGGCTCGGAGAGCTCTGTCCGTGGGGGGGGCACGTCCGCGGCTTCTGCTAAAGGATTGCCCGCTGGCGCTCCGGCCGCTTCCTCCGCAATCGTGCCGTCCGACAATTCGGTGGCCTGAGATTCCTGCGTGGCGCCGACGGCGTCGTCCGGCACTTCACCCGCCCGCACTGTCCCGGCGGCGCCGGCGAAGGGTAGGGCTCCCTGTAGCCTCTCGGCTTCGGGGTCCGTATCAGGCGCGGGCGCGGCAAGTAGAGCTTCGACCGCGGCGTGAAGCTCGGGACTCGCTCCCAACGACTCGAATGCCGCGAGAAGCTCGGCCGGCGCCGTATGCGCGCGGCGCGTCTGGCGGCAGGCGGGACAGGTTTCCGAGTGCCGCGCAACGTCCCGGCGGAGCGTGGGACTGACCTGAGGGTGCGGGGCGACGATCGCACCCAGGTCCGCACAGGCTGACACGCCGCGGAAGTAGAGAACGCTCGCCGTGAAGGTCTCTTCGAACACGCCGCGGAGGCGGCCGAGAACGGCGTAGATGCCGCTCTGGGACATCGAGGCGGCGTCGGCGATCTCGTCCGCTGAGAGGCCTCGCCGGAGCGAAAGGTCGAGGAGGCTAAAGTCTCGGGGACGCTGGGCGCGGGCCGCCTGCCAGGCCCAGGCGGCCATCTCGCGGTCGCCGCAGTCGGGATTGTCGTCCGGCAGCCGGCTGAAGCGGGGATCGTTCTCAGCGGAGGACCCGGCAAGCTCGCCGCTGCCGGCGCCGCCACGCCCGCGCAGGCGGTCGATAGTCTCATCCCGCGTGAGACCGAACAGCCAGGCGGCAAGACGCAGCCGCGGTGCCGTCTGGGCCTCCCTCGCGGCTCGGGCCAACGCCGCCGCGACGGCCGCGGCGGCAACGCTCGGATCGAGTGATGTGCGGAGGGCGAAATCGTGGAGGGCGTCGAGGTAGCGGCCGGAGACGGCGGCGAGAGCGCCGTCATCTCGATTCGCCAGCCTGGTCAGAAGCTCTTCGTCAGATACCTGCTCATTGAGGTTCATCTGCTAAGCAGCAGTTTAACGGATGGCGATCTCTGGGTGAATGGGCTCAAGCGGGCTGTGGGCCCCGCTCACACTGTGACGGCTGGCGACGCGAACACTTTCTCAGGCGCCCATATGGCGTCAGCGTCGCGGCGTAGTACTGCGAGAAAGTCTCCCTCGACGCTAAACGCCCGGCAACGCCCGGGCCGGACAGCGTCATCGGGGGACGCCAGCACAGGCACCTGTCCGTTTGAGACCCTGGCGGCGTTTTGCATCGAGAGAATGACCGCGGGCCATTCGATCAGGACTTCGTCGGCAGCGAGGAGCCGGTCGCGCCAGGCGCCCGAGTCGAACTCCTCACGCAGGCGCTCGGCATCGACCGAGTCTTCGATGCGGAAGTTGCCGACCGCGGTGCGGGTCAAACCGGCCAGGCAGCCACCGACCCCCAGCTCGCGACCGAGGTCGTGAGCGAGAGAGCGGACATAGGTTCCTTTGCTGCATTCGATCTCGACGGCCAGGTGAGGTAAGTCCAGGGTGCAAAGCTCGAGCTTATACACCGAAACACGGCGGGGCCGCGGCGAAACAGGCGCCCCGGCGCGGGCGAGACGGTGAAGAGGAACGCCCCCGGCTTTCAGCGCGCTGAAAGCCGGGGGCGTCTGTTCGATCTCACCTTCGAAGCGGGCCAGCGCAAGACGGATGTCGGCCTCGCTGACGGCGCTGGCGTCATTCGTTCCGATGACTGTGCCCGTGGTGTCGTAGGTGTCGGTCTCGGTGCCCAGGAGGAACGTGCCACGGTACGTCTTGCGGGCATCGACCAGGTACTGAATCAGGCGCGTGGCCCTTCCCAGGCAGACGGGCAGAACACCCGTGGCCGCGGGATCGAGAGTGCCGGCGTGCCCGACCCGGCGGACGCCGGACCGCCCGCGGACGAATGCGACCACGTCAAAAGAAGTCCAGCCTTGCGGCTTGTTGACGTTCAGAATGCCGTGGATATCAGCCGATCTCTTCAGTCGCTCGCCGCCTCGTGGGTCGAGACCTGGTTGATTAGCGATAGGACCTCCGCGCCCCTGGCGATCGAGGTATCGAGACGAAAGGTGAGAAACGGCACGCGGCGGATCGCCATGCGCTTCTTTAGCTCGCGGTGGAAAAAAGCCGCGGCGGCGGTGAGGGCTCTCATCGCGTCCGCCTGCTCCTTCTCGTCGCCCATGACGCTGACGAAGACGCGTGCGTTGGCGAGGTCAGGAGTCACCTCTACCTGGGTTATCGAGATGAGACCACCCAGGCGAGGATCCTTGACCTCTCGAAGGAGGAGGTCGGCGATCTCGTCGCGGATGAGGTCGTTTACACGCTCGGTGCGTCGGGACATCGCAGCCTCGCCCTCCCGCGGCCGAGAACCGCCCAGGTTACCGGGGGCCTAGCTCTCCCGCTCGCGATGATAAAACTCCAGGATGTCGCCGTCCTGGAAGGCGTCGAAGCCCTCGAGCATGATGCCGCACTCGAACCCGCTCTGGACCTCGCGCACGTCGTCCTGGACGCGGCGGAGGCTATCGACTTTGGTGTCCGAGAGCATCTCGGCACCGCGCATGACGCGAACGAGATCGGAGCGGTGGAGGGTGCCATCGAGGACCATGCATCCGGCGACATTGCCCCGCCGGCTGATCCGGAAGATCTGACGGACCTCGGCGTGGCCGTCGATTACGTCTTTGAAGACCGGCGCCAGCATTCCCTTGAGGGCCTTTTCGACATCCTCGATCAGGTTGTAAATCACCCGGTACTGGCGAATTTCGACCTTTTCGGCTTCGGCCAGGCGCTTGGCTCCGGCATCGAGCTTGGCGTTGAAGGCGATGATGATGCCCTTCGAGGCGACAGCGAGCATTACGTCCGACTCGGTCACGGCCCCGGATCCCGAGTGGATGATCTTCACGTGCACCTCGGCATTGCTCAGCCGCTCGAGCGAGTGACGGATCGGGTCGATCGAGCCCTGGACGTCCGTCTTAAGAATCATGTTCAGTTCTCGCACGTGGCCGGTGCTGATCTCGCCGAAAAGGGTGTCGAGGTTCACGGGACGGGCCTCGCGGGCGCGGGCGGCGTCGCGCTCTCGACGCCGTTCCTCGATGTCGAGGCGCGCCGCGCGCTCGTCCTCGACAACCTGGAAGGTGTCGCCGGCCAGGGGGACGGTGCGCAGGCCGAGGACTTTGACCGGCGCGGACGGCCCGGCCGAGCTCACGTTCCGGCCATGCTCGTCGAACATCGCCTTGATCTTGCCGGGGGCATCGCCGGCAATGAGGGCAGCGCCAAGGCGAAGCGTGCCGCGCTTGACGAGCAGCGTCGCCACGGGCCCGCGGTTTGTCGTGAGCTCCGCTTCGATCACGCTGCCCATCGCGGGCCGCGTGGGGTTAGCCTTCAGGTCTTGAAGCTCGGCGACCAGGAGGATGCTCTCCAGCAGATCCTGGATTCCCTCCTTGGTCCGGGCGGAGACCTTGACAGCGACGACGTCGCCGCCGAACTGCTCAACGACGACCTCGTGCTGGACGAGCTGCTGGAGCACGCGGTCCGGATCGGCGCCGCCGAGGTCGATCTTATTCACCGCGACGATGAGGGGCACGCCGGCGGCCCTGGCATGGTTTATCGCCTCAATGGTCTGCGGCATTACGCCGTCATCGGCCGCGATAACGAGGACCGCGATGTCCGTAACCTGCGCGCCGCGTGCCCGCATGGCGGTGAAAGCTTCGTGGCCCGGGGTGTCGAGGAAGGTGATCTTCTCGCCGTTGACCTCCACCTGGTAGGCGCCTATGTGCTGGGTGATGCCGCCGGCCTCCTGGGCGGTAACGTTCGTCTGGCGGATCACGTCCAGCAGGCTTGTCTTTCCGTGGTCGACATGGCCGAGGATCGTGACGACCGGCGGGCGCCTGACGAGCTGGGACGGGTCTTCTTCTTCGTCGGCCGCCGCGGCGACGGGCTCCCGTTCGACCAGCACCTCGGCCGTCTCGACCCCACCCATCTCTCGCGGTTCGAAACCAAGGTCGGTCGCGATAATGGCCGCCGTATCGTAGTCGATCACCTGGTTGATGCTGGCCATGAGGCCGTTCTTCATCAGCTCCTTGATGATCTCCACGGGCGAGACAGTCAGCAGATCGCCGAGCTCCTTGACCGTGAGAGCGCGCGGAAGCTCGACGGCGTTGCTATTCGTGACCAATATGTCCCCGCCTCACTGCTAACCGGTAATCGCCGTCGCATCCGCCAGCGTCGCGGCAAAGGCGGCGAGCTGGCTCCGGGCGTCCGGACCGATCTTCACTTTCAGGGCCGCGCCCAATCTGTCCTTCTTGAGGGCCGCCTCCCAGCATTCGGAACGGCGGCACAGGTAGGCGCCGCGACCGTTTTTCTTTCCGGTCGGGTCAATCTCAACAACGCCCGAAGGTGTCCTGACGACGCGCACGAGCTGGCGCTTGACGGTGGTCGACCGACAAACGACGCAGGTGCGTTGTGGCAGGCTTCGTGGCGCGGCCAATTCCCGTCCTTTCGTACATCGGCCTAGCGGCGGGAGAAGAAGTCGACATCAATGTCGTCGTCCGCGACGGCCTCGAGCTCTTCTTCGATCTCCTCGTCGACGGCGCGGCGGCCGCCGCCTCTGCGCGCGGCGAGAGTGCGCCGTGCCCGCGCCTGCTCCTCGGTCTCGCGGCCGGGGCGGCCGCGCGGGGCGGGCCTGGCAGCCTTGCCCTTTTTCCCCTTTACCTCGGCCGCGCCCGTGGTCCGCAATATCTCTTCCGCGAACCGCACGCCCCCGGTCCTCTCCGCGGCCAGCGGCGGCACGGCCCGGGGCTCAGCCTCGCCCGGCACCGGCGTCGCCACGACCGTCGACGGTGCCGCCTCCTCGGTCTGGAGCGGCTCGGCAACCTCTGCCCAGACGGGAGTCGGGTGCCGGTCTTCGATCTGCGCCTCCGGCTCGGCGATCATCTGCGACTGCGGCGCCGAGGCCTGCTCTTCTTCGACCGCGCTCAAGCTCTTGATATCGATGCGCATGCCCGTAAGCTTCGCCGCCAGGCGCGCGTTCTGCCCCTCCTTACCGATCGCCAGGGAGAGCTGGCGGTCGGCCACGACAACCTCGGCGGTGTTGTCATCGACAAGGAGCCGGACCGCGTGTACCTGGGCCGGGCTGAGGGCGTTGGCGACGAACTTCGCCGGGTCCGGGTCCCACTGGACCACGTCGATCCGTTCGCCGTTGAGCTCATTTACGACGTTCTGGATGCGGATTCCGCGCAGGCCGACACAGGCGCCCACGGGGTCGACGCCATCCTGACGCGACCAGACGGCCACCTTGCTCCGGAAGCCCGGTTCGCGGGCGATGGCCTTGATCTCGACGGTGCCTTTGAAGATCTCCGGCACTTCGAGCTCGAAGAGGCGGCGGAGGAGGTTCTTGTGCGTCCTCGAGACCGTCACCTGCGGCCCTCGAGCCGCCTTGTGGACCTCCAGCAGGTAGACCTTCAGCCGCTGGCCGGGACGATAGTGTTCGATTCGCACCTGCTCGGGCGGCGGCAGGACCGCTTCCGTCTTGCCGAGGTCGACGTAAACGTGACGGGCCTCCAGGCGGTGGATCACACCGGAGATGATGTCGCCCTCTTTGCCCGAGTACTCTTCGAACACGACCTCGCGCTCAGCCTCGCGCAGCCGCTGCAGTACGACCTGCTTCGCCGTCTGAGCCGCGATTCTGCCGGCGTTCTGGGGGAACACCTCGAGGTTGACGACGTCGCCGAGGTAGGTCTTCGGGTCTAGAATGCGCGCCCCTTCGAGGTCAATCTCGGTCCGTTCGTCCTCGACCTCCTCGACGACCGTCCGCTGGGCGAAGACCCGCGCGCCGCCGGTGTTGGGGTCGATCTTGACCACGAGGTTCGAGCTTGCGAGCGCGTCCTTCTTGTAGGCTGAAGCGAGCGCCGCTTCGACCGCCTCGAACACGACCTCTTTGGGCAGGTTCTTCTCGGCCGAAAGCTGGGTGATCGCTGTCAGGAAGTCATTCTTAGGGGTGGCTGTTGTGCCCCGGATCGCGGTGGCCAAGGTTCATTCTCCTTCGCCCAAGGTCAGGAAAAAGGCTAACAAAAAAGTGGGCCGAACCCACTCCAGAATCCCAACCTATGCTGAGCCTAATATAGCACCGCCCCTCTCCGCTGGCAACGCCGCCGCCGGCGCTCAGTGGGCGGCCATCGCTTTCAGCCGGGCGACAGCGTCCGCCAGTGGCACCAGGTCCACGTCCGCGGCGGCCCGTCGCTTGACCTCGACGGCGTCCTTCTCGAGGCTTCGCGGGCTAATGGTCACCCGGAGGGGCAGGCCGATAAGGTCAGCGTCGGTGAACTTCACGCCGGCCGAATCGGTCCGGTCGTCAAACAGCACTTCGAATCCTGCCCGCCCCAGGTCCTCATATAGAGCACTCGCCTTCTGGGCGACCTCGGGACGGTCGGGACTGAGGGCGACCAGGTGCAGGTCGAAGGGGGCGAGGGCGGCGGGCCAGACGATCCCGCGCTCGTCACGGCAGGCCTCGACGACGCACTGAAGCAGGCGGGTTGTGCCGATGCCGTAGCAACCCATGATCGCGGCGTGGGTCTCCCCGCTGGCGTCGCGGAACTGTGCGCCCATCCTTTCGCTGTAGACCGTCCCCAGCTTGAAGATGTGGCCCATCTCGATGCCGCGCCGCTGGTCCAGGCCCGCGCCGCAGCGAGGACAGGCATCGCCGGGCCGGGCCAGAGCGATGTCCGTAACAATGTCGGCCTGCCAGTCACGCGGATAGTTGACGTTGCGCAGGTGGACATCGGGCTTGTTCGCACCGCCGACGAGGTTCGGTGAGGTCAGCACCGAATCGTCGGCCACAATCTTCACACCCGTCAGCCCAACCGGAGACGCGGAGCCGGCGACTAGCCCCGCCGCCTCGACCTCGTCGTCCGCCATTAGTCGCAGCTCCGCGGCCTTGAGGGCGTTGCTCAGCTTGATTTCGTTGACGGCCAGATCGCCGCGAATGGCGACGAAGACGGGCTTGCGGTCTGAGGCGTAAAAGACCGCCTTGAGCGTCCGCGATGGAGGAATCGAAAGGAAGTCGGCCAACTCCTCGATCGTCTTCTTGCCGGGAGTGCTGACCTCTTCCACCGGCCGAGCCGGCTCCAGGGGAACCTCGAACTTCTTGTGCTCGGCCTTCTCGGTGTTGGCGGCGTAGCCGCACGCCGGGCAGATAAGTAGCTCGCTCTCCCCGAGCTCAGTCACGAGCTGGAACTCCTGACTGTCTTTGCCGCCGATGGCACCGGAATCGGCGAGCACCGGGAGGGCCGGCACACCACAGCGCTGGAATACACGCTCGTAGGCCTTGAACATCGCGTCGTAGCTCTGGTCGAGCCCGGCGGCGTCGGCGTCGAAGCTGTAGAGGTCCATCATGCCGAACTCGCGCCCGCGTACCAGCCCCATACGGGCACGCGGCTCGTCCCGGAACTTGGTCTGGATCTGGTAGAGCATCAGCGGCAGCTCGCGGTAGCTCTGGACGTTGCGACGGAACAGGTCCACCACCACTTCTTCGTGCGTGGGACCGAGAGCGAGATGGCGCTCGCGACGGTCGGTCAGCGTGAAGAGGGTCTCGCCCAACATTTCTTTGCGTCCGGACTCCTCCCACAGGTCGATGGGCTGGAGGGTGGGCATCAGGATCTCCTGGCCGCCGGCGGCATCCATCTCCTCCCGCACGATCTGCTCGATCTTGCGCAGCACTCGATAGCCGAGGGGCAGATAGCTGTAAATGCCCGCGGCCAGCTGCTCGACCAGGCGGGCGCGGAGGAGGAGGCGGTGGGAGTCGTGCTCCGCCTCGGTAGGCGCTTCGCGCAGAGTCCGGCCAAACAGGCGCGACATCAACATCTCAGGGCTCCAGGCGGGTTATGCCGGGGATGTGGTCGAAGTCGGTATCGAAAGAGTAAACCTCGGACGTATTTGTATCCTGCATGGCCACCACTATGTATGCGTCCGTGAGATCGACGTTCTGGTCCACGTAGACCATGAAGATGCGCGACCAGGCGGTCTTATCGCGCAAGTGGACGTTTGGAAGTTGCAAGAAGGCCATAAGGAAGTCGCGGATAGTCGCTCTAGGCATGCGGCCGAGGCGCGAGGTCTGAAGATTTGCCGCAACCTCGGCGAGGACCAGATCGGGCACGAAAACATCCTCGGCCGTTTCACTGATGTGGCTCATCAGCGCAATCGCGCGAGCGTGCTGGCTCGCGTCCTGATCGACTGCCGCGCTCAAGAGGACGTTGGCATCGACAAACCTCAAGCGGTTTGATCCTTTTGAGGCCTTGTCCTGTACGCCACCGCCTGTCCGCCCAGCGCCTCTAGAGCGAGCTCGTCGAAGTCGACCGCTTGGGTTTGGTCTCCGATCCGGACAAGGGGAAGCGACGCGAGCATCTCATCGAAGCTGGGAAGGCGTTCTACGCCGAGCTTTCCGTCCAATTCCAGCGCGATCAAGACCGTGTCTCCGGGACGAAGACCCAGCGCTTTCCGCAGGCTCGATGGAATCGTAATCTGGCCCTTTTGGGTCATTACGCTCGTGGCGGCATCCAAGGACCGTCGTGGCCGCACGGCGCCCTGAAGCATCTGCGCAGATTTGGGCATCATAGTATCCTTCGTGTTACGACTGCCGTATTGTACTACGCCGGCATGATCGTAATACGGACTACGGGATTACCCCCCTCGCCCGCAGGAAGGCCGGCGCGGCCGCGACCGCGGCGTCGGGCTGACGATGGTCGATTTCGAATACGCGCAGGGCCGTCCCTGGCAGACCCGTCGCGATGTAGGACCAATCGACGTCACCGTTGCCCGGCGCGCGGTGGTCGCCGATGCCGTCGACGTCGTGGAGGTGGGAGCCGATCGTGCGCGGCGAAAGACGCGGGAACCAGGCATGACGGTCGATGAGGCCGAGGCGGTGCTGGACCTCGGCATGTCCGACGTCGTGCCAGTAACCGGCGGCTTCGTTCGCGTAACCGGCGAGGAGCGCCGCGGCGTCATCGGGCGAGGGGATCTCGTGGAAGTGGTAGCGGTTCTCCAGCCCGATGGCGACGCCGCGAGGCGCCGCGTACTGCGTGAGCTCCTGCAGAGAGCCGGCCGCGGCTTCCAGGCAGGCGCCGAGCCCGTCCGCCCTGTGCTTCCGGCAGCGCTCGCGCAACTCCGCAACGCGCTCTCCCTCACGAACGCCGGAGTCGTAGAGCCGGCGCAGTTCCGTCTCCCACTCAGTCATCGCGTCGCCGACGCCTCCCAGGTGCACGACGGCATAGCGCAAGCCGGCACGGGCGGCGTAGTCCAGCGTGCGCCGGGTGTGGTCCAGCGCCAGCCGGCGGGACTCTGCGTTCGGCGACGCGAGGTTGGCGTCGCTGTTCCAGCGTCCGTCCCTCAGCTTCAGGCGCGGCGTGGGGGCGTGCAGGCTGGAGAGGCCAATCGGCCCTTCGGTCAGCAGACGTTGAAGCCGAGGTTCGTCGGTCGAGTGACTGACCTCGATGGCCGTATAGCCGAAGGACGCCGCCGCGCTCCTGAAGGCCTCGATGTCCGCGAAGCGGTCCTGCTGCGCCCACATGGTCGAGAGTGAGATGACGCCGTCGGTCACTGGTCGCTCCATCGAAGGTGGCGGAGTCGCGGGCAGACCTATTCTAGCCGCCCCGATCTCACACTTCGCGCCAGGGCATCACCGTCGTATACTCCCTCACCGACGGCGAATTGGTGGAGGAGACGCGCGTGCAGGACTTCGACGGTAGGGTGGCGGTAGTTACCGGCGCTGCCAGCGGCATCGGACGCGGGTTGGCCGAGTGTTTCGCCCGCCAGGGCATGAAGGTGGTGATGGCCGACGTCGAGGACCGGGCGCTCGAGGCGGCGGTCCTGGAGCTGCGCCGGCAGGAGCTCGAAGTCCTGGGTGTGCGCACCGACGTATCGACGCAGGAGTCCGTCGACGAGCTCGCCCGCCGCGCGTTCGAGACCTACGGGAAGGTCCACGTCCTCTGCAACAATGCCGGCGTATCGGGCGGTGGCGCCCCCGGGACAGGGCTGTGGCAGCAAAGCCTCAAGGATTGGCAGTGGGTCTTCGGCGTCAACTTCTGGGGCGTCGTCCACGGCGTCCGCGCCTTTCTCCCGGCCATGCTCGCCGCCGGCGAAGAAGGCCACATCGTCAACACCGCTTCGATCATGGGCCTCCTGCCCGGCGGCGGGATCTATGGTGCGACCAAGCACGCCGTCGTCAGCGTTTCCGAGACTCTCCACACCCAGCTAACCGCGATGAACGCGAAGATCAGGGTCTCGGTGCTCTGCCCGGGCGGCGTCCGTACCCGGATCACCTCCGCGGTCCGGAACCGGCCCGAGAAGCTGTGGGAGGCCGGCGCCAGGCCGAACGATGCCGAGCTGGAGCAGCGGGATCAGATGTGGGCGCAGCGTATTCAGGCCAACTCGATGGAGCCGGAGCAAGTGGCGGACAAAGTCCTGGCCGGGATCAAGGCCGGCCAGTTCTACATCCTTTCCCACGAGAACGACACGGGCGTCCGTCGCCGCTTCGATCGCATCCTCAGCCGCGAGGGCCCCGAGCCTCCGAACGCCCTGGGCTGACGAAGGGGCCGGCGTGGGTTTTCGTGACTCGCGCAAGGCCAGCGGCGACCGGGTCCCATCATCTGGCCGCCTGCGCTTGCTACAATGAAGGGAGTAACGCCACCAAGAAAGGCCTGACTTTGGAAACCCGCGAACTTCTGACATCCGTCAGCGAGCGCATCGACCACGCACTGGTGCGTCTTTGACATCGCCCGCTTAGAAAACGAAGCCCGCTCCCTCGAAAAGCAAACGCTCGACCCTGACTTCTGGTCCGACGCCCCCAGGGCGCAGGACGTCATGCGCCGCCTGTCGCAGGCCCGGGCCACTGTCGAGACCTGGCGCGGCCTCGCCATGGAGGCGCGCGAGGCCCTGGAGCTCCTCGATCTCGCGCAGGCGGAAGGCGACCAGGAGATGCTGGGCCACGTCGCCACAGATGCGCAGGCGATCGACCGGCGTGTCGGCCGGCTCGAGTTCGAGCTGGCCTTCAGCGGTCCTTACGACGCGCGCAACGCGATCCTGGCGATTCACGCCGGCGCGGGCGGCACCGAGTCGCAGGACTGGGCCGAGATGCTCCTGCGCATGTACCTGCGCTGGGCCGAAGCCCAGGGCTTCAAGGCCGAGGTCATCGACCTGACGATGGGCGAGGAGGCCGGCATCAAGAGCGTCACCGTCGAGATCGCCGGAGCGAACGCCTACGGCCGTCTGCGCAGCGAGCGCGGCGTCCACCGCCTCGTCCGCATATCGCCCTTCGACGCCTCGAAGTCACGCCACACGTCCTTCGCACTGATCGAGGTCATGCCCGAGGCCGAGGGCGAGGTGGAAGTGAACCTCGATCCCAACGACCTCCGCATCGACATCTTTCACTCCTCCGGCCACGGAGGCCAGAACGTCCAAAAGGTCGCGACGGCCGTACGCATCACCCACATCCCCACTGGTATCGTCGTGACCTGCCAGAACGAGCGCTCGCAGGGACGGAACAAAGAGTTCGCGATGCGCGTCCTGGAAGCGAGACTCCTCGAACGGAGGCTCGAAGAGCGGGCCGAGGAGCAGGCGCGGATCAAGGGCGATCACGTCGAGATGGGCTGGGGCAACCAGATCCGAAGCTACGTGCTGCATCCTTACAAGATGGTCAAAGACCACCGCACCGGCTACGAGACCTCGAACGCCAACGCGGTGCTCGATGGCGATCTCGAAGGCCTCATGCGGGCGTACTTGAAAGAGACGATGGGAGAAGAGTCGTGATGCGCCGGTCAGCTCTGGTCCTGGCTCTGCTCATTGCGATCTTTGGGGCCGCTCAGGCAGTCCGGGCCGACGGCATCGAGGTCCGCTCTCAGTCGGTGCAGAATAAGTTCCCCGGCGGCCTCCAGTTCCAGCTGTTCGTGGCCGCGTCTGGAGACATAACAGACGCGAGGCTCCGCTACAAGCTGCTGCCTCTGAACGTCGAGACTTCGATCAAAGCAACCTGCACGCAAGGTTCCGTGTCCAATTGCACGGCGTTGCTCGGGAACACGTTCGGGACCTTTCTCTTCCCGGGCGCCACGATCGATTACTCATGGGACTTGCAGGACTCGGCCGGTGGCACGCTGCGCACTCCTGAGGCAAGGGCCACCTACCAGGACGACCGTTTCCGATGGGATTCCAAGACGTCCGGCAAGGTCACGGTCTACTTCTATAGCGGGAGCGATCAGACGATCACTTCGGTCTTACAGTCGGCGAACGAATCTGTCGAGCGCATGAGCAAGCTCCTGAACACCCAGGTCGACTTCCCCTTGAAGGTTTGGCTTTACAAGAACGCGAGTGACCTGCGGGCGGCTTCACAGCCCCAAAGTGGCGCTACGGGCGGCATCCTCGAAGGCCAGCAGGTCGCGGGCGACACGGTGCTCTCTACACTCGATCCGTCTCCCCTGGATACCGTGCGTCACGAGTTGACCCACGTCGTGGTCGCGCGCGCCAGCCGCGGCTACCTGGGCGAGGTGCCGCTGTGGATTAACGAAGGCCTTGCCGTCTTCTCGCAGAGGCAATTCGACGCCGGATGGACGGCGTCTCTAGAGCTCGCGAAACGCAGAAACCAGCCGATACCGGTAGAGATTCTCGGTGGTAATTCCATCGCGCGGGGGACCGACTTCAGCCTCTTCTACGGCGAGTCGGGCTCGATCATTAGCTTCATGGTGAGCAAGTACGGCGACCAGAAGTTCGGCGAGTTTTTCGCGGTTCTGCGCAGCAACACGGTGGGCGGCGCCTTGAAGCAGGTGTATGGCCTGGATGAAGAAGGGCTGGAAAACGCCTGGCGGGCGAGCATCGGTCTGCCGGCTCTGGCCCCCGCGGGCACACGCGCCTCCGGCTCCAACGAGCGCTCGCTGCCGACGATCGTACCCTTCGGCGCCGCTAATCAGCCCGCCGCCGCCACTCCCGCGGCAGGCGGGGGCCAGACGGGAGAGCAGACCGCCAAGTCGGGCGGCGGCTCTTCGAACAGTGTCGTAATCGTGGTCGGCGCCCTCACGGCGCTGGCGGTCCTGGGGATTCTCGGCGGCGGACTCTGGGTGGCGCGGCGAACGAAGAGTTGACGGCCGTTGGCGGCCGCGCCCACTCTGAGTGCCTGCCTGCCCCTTGCGTTACTACGCTTCGAGCGCGCTGTGCTCGGCCGTGGCGGCTCGGACCTGGCTCGGCTCTTTCTCGGCCTGACGGACCCTTAGCCTGCGCACGGGCCCACGCTCGGCCGCGTTCAGGAGACCCTTCTTCATTCCGAGAAAGGCAAATACCTGGGTCCTGAGCCCGTCCGAGCAGGTCAGGAGGCGGCCCTGACTGTTGTAGAGCCGGTAGGTGATCTGGTCCGCAGGCGGTTCGGGGACGTACAGGAGCACTTCGCCGTCGGCGGCAATGACGCTTATGCCGCTGGGAAAGCGCGTGAAGTCGTCGGTCTCCGCGACAAGCGCGCCGGCGGCGTCGTAGAGGCGAAAAGCAATCACGGATTCGCCCTGAACATCGCGGCCAACCCTGAGCAGTGCCTCATTTCCGGCGTTGTCTATGAAGTCGGTGCTCTCTCCCGGTCGACTTCGGCCGGTCCTCACTCCACACGACCAGGCTGAAGGCGATCAAGGGCGTTCGTGAAGGAGAGCAAGTGACGACCTCGTTTCAGTTCCGGGCTAGTCGAGTCTGGCCGCGGACATGGCGTCGATGGTCGGGGAACTGCTCCCAGTGTAACAGAGTTGGGCCGCTCAGACGCAGGCCGCGGCCATAGCGAGTCTTCGGCGAGGGGCGCCGAGGTCCGCGCCAAGGCTGTTTACTTCGACTCCATCACCCATACGCCGGCCCAGTCGCGGCCGGGCGGATGTTCCTTCAGGTAAAGGCAGCGGTCGACGTATATCTGTGACAGCCTGTCACCGGGATGGAGGCTCAGAGCCTCCTTAAAGGCCCGGATCGCCGCATCCCACTCTCCCGCGCGATAGCGGGTGACGGCATCCTTGAAGTGGGCAACTACCTCCATCAAGTTGGGGAAGGTTACGTCGGTGTGATAATCGAGTACTTCGTACACGCCGACCGGCTCAGTTTTCCCCTTGACCACCACCCGATCTATGTCGCGAATGCGGTACGTGCCGCGCAATTTTCGGTAGGTGTGCTCACTGATCAGCATGCGCGTCGAATACTGCTTACACGCACTCTCCAGGCGGGAGGCGAGGTTCACGCCGTCGCCCATCACGGTGTAATCCATCCGCTTGGGCGAGCCGATATTGCCGGACAGGACCATATCGGTGCTGACTCCGATACGCATGTCGACGGGCTTCTTACCGTTTGCCACGCGTTCCACGTTCCAGGCCGCCAGCTCCGTGAGCATGGAAATAGCGGCACGCACGGCCCGGTCCTCGTCGTCATCATGGGCGAGAGGAAGGCCGAAAACGGCCATGATTGCATCGCCGATGAATTTGTCGAGCATGCCCCCCTGGCGCTGAATGCAGTCGCACATTATGGTGAAATACTCGTTCAGCAACGCGACGGTCGCCTGGGGTCCGAGCTCCTCGGTCAGGGGAGTGAAGTCGCGAACGTCGGTGAAGAGCACCGTGGCAAGAATATTGGTGCCGCCCAGGACGTCGCTGCCGCCGGCCAGGAGCTGGTCCGCGATCGAAGGGTCCATGTAACGGGACATCGTCGACTTCATGCGCTTTTCGCTGCTCATGTCCTCGATCATGATCATGCTTCCGAGCTTCTTGCGCTCGACGCTGATCAGGGGCAGGACGGTCACGTTCACCGACAGCGTGTCCCCACCGAAGGCCATTTCGGCGCCCATGGCGAGATCAGCGGCGCTCGTCTCCTCGACTCGTCGCACCTTTTCCAGCACCCAGGCGTTGGCGCCCGTGAAAAACTCGTCGGCCCGGCATTCGAGAATGTCCTCGGGCGTGACCCGCATGATGCGCCGGCCGGCCGCGTTGCAGGTGACGATTGTCCCTTCTTCGTCCAGGGTGATCACCGCGTTCGACATACTCTCGAGGATGCCCTCGTTGTAGTTCTTCATGTTCTGGACATCATCGAAAAGCTTGGCGTTTTCCAGGGCCATGGACACCTGGGCCGTGAAGGCTCGCAGGCGCGACTCGTCCTCCCTGGAGAAGGGGCCGCCGCGCTTGTTCAATACCTGGGTCGCGCCGATCGTCTTCCCGGCCTTGTTAACGACGGGGACACAGAGGATGGAGCGCGTGAAATAGCCGGTCTGTTTGTCGAACGCGGGGTTGAATCGAAGGTCGGCATAGGCATGGGGGATGTTCACGGTCTCGCCCGTGGAAAAGACTGTGCCGGCGATACCGGTATGGTTAGGCAGGCGGATCTGGGTTGCGCCCAGTCCCTCACCCACGACGGTGTAGAGCTCGCGGGTCTTCTCGTCGTTGAGGAACAGGGCCGAACGGTCGGCGTTGAGCATTCTCGTCGCCTCGCTCATGACCTTGCGCAGCAGGGCGGCGAGGTCGAGCTCGGCGGTGACATCGGAAACGACGTCGAGGAACTCGATCTCCTGGGCGCGAGTCTTCTGCATGCGTTCAACCAGGGCCGTGGTTTGCAGCGCGATTGCGGCCTGCGTGGCCATGGCGCCAAGGGTGGCAAGGTCGTCTTCGCTGAACTGTCCGGTTGTCTTGTTCAGAGCCTGGACGACGCCAATAAGCTCGCCTCTGACCGTCTTAATCGGCGTACAGACCAGATTCTTAGTGACGAAGCCGGTGAGCTCGTCGACGGCAGGGTTGAAATGCTCGTGAGCATAGGCATCGTGCACAATCAGCCCTTTGCCTGTTGAAAAAACATGGCCGGCCACCCCCAGGGTGTTCAGCATGCGAATCTCGCGTTGGAGGTTTCCCTGGGCGACGCGGGAGTACAACTCTCCCGTGCGACCATCGTTAAGGAACAGCGTGCTGCGCTCGGCGCCCAATTCCGAGGACATGAGATCGACGAGTATGGCGAGAACCTCATCCAGCGTCTCGAAGGCCGCCAGGGTCTTGGACACATTGAGCAACATCTCCGCCTGGCGCAGCCTGACGGCCGCGTCGGCGGCGTTCTGCCCAGCTGGCCTGGTGTTAAGCACCCGGGTCTCCTAATTGGTCTCGCAGGAGCCTGATCGTCTGCTGCAGCTGCGACACGTCGTCGCGGGCGGTGCGCTCGGCCTCTCGTGCTCTCTCTTCGAAGCCCATCTTGTTGCCCTCCAGAGCGTCGCGCAAGGCCGCAACGGTGTTCTTGAGCTGGGTGATCTCGTCGTTTGCCGTCGCCGTGGCCTTTTGGACGCTCTCGTCTTTGTCGATCCGCATGCGTTCCAACTCGTCGCGCAGGGCCGTGACCGTCGCTTTGAGCTGTGCAAGCCCGTCGCTGGCTGCCACGACGGCTCGTTGGACGCTCTCCTCCTTGTCGATCCGCATGTGTTCCAACTCGCTACGTAGCGCGCCGATGGTCTCTCGCAGATCGCGGTTCTCGGTCTGCGCCAGATGGAGCTCGCCGCCCTCAACTCGGGATTGCACCTGGGGCTCCTCCATGAGTGACACCCGAATATCCCGTCACGAGCCATCGGTCTCCCGCCGTCCACCCGATCTGTATGTCGAAGCGCGGAGCAGGAAAGAGTCGGAGCACAAGCCCCCTCTGACGTGTCGCTGCCGCCGGGAGAGACCCAACGACCGCTCGGTCGCCGCCCAATTGTAGCGCTGAATTCAGGACTCGGGTTGATGATACTGGGGCTTGCCGGGTGACGATCATAGGTGGCTCCCCGGGCCCGCCGCCGGCCTCGATTTGCCGGCGCCGCCGCGCGTGCTACCCCACGTGCGAGAATGGCCCGGTCGTGAACTCTCAAGCCCCGGGTGCTGGATAAGTGAAACACCTCGCCATCGGCCAGAGGAAAGCTTCCGCGATTGGCCTGGGCCTCTGGCAATTCGGCTCTCGGGAGTGGGGCTGGGGACAGGACCTGGGCGAGGCTGCCGCGCGACAGGTCGTCCGGCGGGCACTCGATGTGGGCATCAACTTCTTCGACACGGCGGAGCTCTACGGAAATGGCCGCTCTGAAGAGATACTTTCGATCGCTCTGGGCAGCCGGCGGGACGAGGCGATAATCGCAACCAAGGTCAGCCCGATCCACGCGACTCGCCGGGGCGTCGTCCGGGCGGCTAAACGCAGCCTTTCACGCCTGGGCGCAGACACGATTGATCTTTATCAGGTCCACTGGCCTAACCGCCTGGTACCCCTGGCATGGACGATGAGAGGCATGCGCGATCTGCTCGAATCCGGACAGGTCCGAGAAGTTGGCGTAAGCAACTTTAGTCTGCCGCTGTGGCGGAAGGCAGAGAGCGCGCTCGGCCGGCCTGTCGTATCGAATCAGGTCCAGCTCCATCTGCTGGATAGACGTCCGATGGACGAGCTCGTTCCACACGCGCAGCGGGAAGGACGGCTAATCATCGCCTACAGCCCGCTCGCGCAAGGCCTGCTCGGCGGACGTTACGACGGGAACAACCTTCCCAAAGACTTCCGTTCCGCCGACCCGCTCTTTTCCGGTGCCACGTTCGAGAAGGTGGCTCCGTTGCTCGAGGAACTCAAGAGCGTGGCCCGACGCCACGGCGCCACGCCGGCTCAGATAGCTCTGGCCTGGCTCTTGCATGTCCCCGGGGTCATCGCCATCCCCGGCGCAAGGACCGAGCAGCAGGTCGAAGCGAACGCGGCCGCGGCAGACATCGACATCTCAACGGACGAGTGGGAAAGACTGGCCTCCACTGCCCGCGCCGTACAGCCCCGGATCGGGCGAAGCGGCTTAAAACGCATCGCCGCCTGGGTCCTCGGCGCCTAACGGACCTAAGGACGCGCACTTCCGCACGTCGTGATGGCGCCGGGCCGCGGCCGCGGACAACCTGCGGGCGTGACGCTTCTCGCCCTGGCGCTGGTCTGGTAGTTGCGCTCCGGTGGAAACTCGAAGCGGCGACGTTCAGACGCCGGAGGCTTCAAGCCGCCCTGACGCAATGGCGGCAGTCTGCTTCGGGAGCCAGCCCCGTCCCAGGCCCTCGGCGGCGCCTTAGCGGTCGGTGCTCGCCGTGCCCTTGCCCTGAGACGGCGCCGGGCGGTCGAGCGGGAGGAAGGTGGCACCGAAGAGCGTCGGACGATAGTCGTAGAGCGCGGCGGTGCCGCCTGCCGCGTCGGGCACGAGGAAGAAGGTATAGCCCTGGCTGCGCAGGGCGGTAAAGGCCTCGTATGTCAGCAGCCAGACGTAGTGGATGTCGCGTTTCGTATCCACCGCCTCGCCGCGGTCCGAGAGCATGCTGATCGCGTCGTAGTCGCGCTCCAGGATGCGGATCTCGAGGCGGCCGCGCTCCCGCATGGCCAACTGGGG
The DNA here is from genome assembly GCA_964422735.1 of uncultured Dehalococcoidia bacterium. Lineage (GTDB taxonomy): Bacteria > Chloroflexota > Dehalococcoidia > DSTF01 > WHTK01 > CAYRCD01. The sequence continues at coordinate 78,231 of CAYRCD010000002.1, forward strand.
ATACACGAAGCCCGAGAGGACGACCGAGTGGTCCGGGACCGGCGCGTCGACGATGTCACGGACAAACTCACGCTGGTTCTTCATCGTATCGGCGTTCGACAGGACCAGGCCGCGGCCGATTCGCGCCGAGCGGACCTGGTCGAGGTTGATCGCTTCACCCGGCGTCGTGATGTCGACGAGCCCGGCAGTCAGGACCGCACCGGTCATGACTATCATGGCCGCGCGGGAGCAGTAGCGCCCGAGGAAGAGGTAGCCGAAGGGAAACACGGGAATGAGGTAGGCGATCTCATGAGGCAGGCGAAGGAACGTGACGAAGTAGACGGCGATCACCAAGAGCCAGACGCCCACCTGCGGGTCGGCGCGCAGGTCCGCCGGTAGAGCCGCGAGACGTCGCGCGGAAAAGACGAGGCCGCCCACCACCGCGAGACTGCCCAGGATGCCGAGCGACTCTTTGCCCAGCAGCCGCAGCACGGTTTCGTAATCGACCGAGGCGTCGTAATAGTTCCAGAAGCTGGTCCCGTAAGCGGCCAGAACCGGCGCGAAGGCGAGGGCCCCGACGCCCCCCGCGCCCAGGGCCATGGGCACGCTCCGCCTCCAGTCGCCCGTCCGCAGGAAGAGGTACGCCAGGGGCAGGAGTATAATCACGCTCTGAAGCCGGAAGCCCACCGCGATGCCGCATAAGACACCCGCCCACAGCGGCCGGTCCTTGAGCGCCGCCAGGTAAGCGCCGAGGATGAACGTCAGCGCCCACATATAGTCCATGCTCGCGACGCTGTTGATGAAGAGCAGGGGCGTGAACGCGAAGGCTAGCGTTAGGAGGCCCCGGTTGGGCAGGCTTAGCGCGCCCACGATTCGCGCGAAGAGGTAAACGCCGCCAAGCGATATCAGAGTGGTCGCGAGGTTGGTCGCGATCCAGCCGGCAGGAACCAGCGGCGCCAGCACAAGCTCGTGCAATGGGTTACCCGGCAGTCGCGACGGGAAGTACCTCCCGTGGTGGACCAGGTACTGCCCGGTCAGGGCGACACGCCATGCGTCTGGGTCGGTGCCGTAGCCGTAGCCCAGGAACGGCGCCCGCGACACCAGGAACGCCGACGCCAGGAGCGCGAAGGAACGCCGCCGCGACAGATCGGCTTCGAGGAACCGGGCCAGCGCCGGCCAGAGGCCCGCGCGCGGGCGCGCCAGGGCGCCGGCCGTGTCCATCGCTAGCGGGGAAGGATAAGACCGCCGGCGGCCTGCGCCATCGTGGTCTGCCGGGTGGGGGCGGCGAGCGTGGTAACCTCGCCCTGCTTCAAGTCTCCTGCCGTGAGGGGCTTGCCTTCTACGACCTTGAGCAGGGTGTGCACGAAGTCGGCTTCTTCCATCGCGCCCGGCAGGGCGAGACGGTCGTCGAAGACCGTCGTTGGCACCGCGCTGATGCCGTAGCGCTGCAGGAGGCCCGGGAACTCCGTTGCCTCGACGACATCGACCCTTACCTTTGGCGCTGCCAAACCAATCTTGAAGGCTAAACGCGCGAGGGCCGGGCAGTGGGCGCCGGTGGGTGTCACGAACACCTGGACGCGGACCTCAGACTTGACTTTGCGAATTTGCTTCGCAGTCTCTGGTTTCCAATCGACGGTCCCGCGGGCGGCATTGATGATCGTCTCGATGAAGCCGGGGAACTCATTGCCGGACGGCATGCCGAAGAACCGCAACGAGCGGTTGGCCTGGCCGCGAATGACAATACCCGGCACTTTATCGACCCCGAGCTCGGCCGCGGCCTGGCGGTCATCGCCCAGCTCGCGGATGGTCAGTGCGATGCGCGGGCTCAGCGACGCAAGCTCTTCGAGCAGGAGGCGCACGTCTTCGCAGTGGGGGCAGTCCTGGCGGCCGGCGACGTACAGGCGCGACGCCTTTTGGGTGAAGTAGTCGATGCGGACCCGGCTCGTCAGCTCTTCCTGGAACCGCTGACGCAAGATTTCCTGATCGCGCAGAGGTATCACTTTTCCGGCCCTCGAGCGCTCGAATCCCCGCGGAGCTTCAACCAGACAGCGAACAACCGGTGGAAGGTCGTGAAGATGGTCATCACGGCCAGCACCCAGAGTACAACGCCAAGCACATCTGCCACGAGCCCCAGCGTGAGGGCCAGGATGCGGACAACGCGGGTGAAGAGGCCGTCGTAGATCTGGACGCCCTCTGCTTCGGCCCGTGCCCGCACATAGCTCACACTGAGCGAGCCAACCGCGGCCGCGAAAACAAGCATGCTCTCCACCCTGGCGCCGCGGCCGAGGTAGTAGTAAAGGATGCCGCCGAGAACGACGCCTTCGAACAGGCGGTCGATCACGGAGTCGAAAACGCCCCCGAACTTCGTGGCCCGGCCTGTGGTCCGGGCGAGGGCGCCGTCGAAGGCATCCAGTGTCGCTGACGCGAGCAGAGCGACGCCGCCCCAGGCCAGCTCGCCCGAGGCGATGAGAAAGGCAGCGCCTATCCCGCCCAGTAGCTGGAGAAGTGTGAGCATGTTAGGCGTCACGCCGATGCGGGCGAGTACGGCGACGACCGGACTTAAGACCTGGCGCGGCAGGGCGCGGGGCATCGTAAACATTACGGCGTCGCGACCACCTTCAGCCCGCTCGTGCGCGAGACTTGCCTTTCGTATGCCAGCCGCTCGTAGTAGGAAAGCACGCGGCGCGAGACCCGTTCCCAGCTGAAGTGCTGTGCCCGCTCCCGCCCACGCGCGCTCATCTCGGCCCGCATCTCCGGCTCGTCGACGAGGCGCAGCAGCGCAGCCGTCAGCGCATCGGCATCCTTGGGACGTACGAGCAGGCCTTCGACGCCTTCGGTCAGGACACCGGCGAAGCCTTCGATGTTGCTGGCCACCACCGGGCAGCCCGCGGCCATGGCCTCGAGGAGGATAATCCCCTGGCTCTCGTTGCCGGTGTTCGGCGCGCAAAAGATGTCGGCCGACCGATGGTACTGCGGCAGCCGGTCGAGGGGGGCGTACCCGGCAAAGACCACGTCGGCCAGACCAGAGTCATTCACCCAGCGCTCGTAGCCGCGCTTCTGGCGGGCGTCGTAGCCGCCAACAACTATCAGGCGAGTCTGGGCCCGCAACCGCTTCAGGTCGGCAAAGGCGCGGAGAAGGTAGCGCAGACCCTTGCGCTTTTCCAGGCGGCCCACGAAAAGGATGTTCACCTTGCCGTCGTCGAATTCAGGCAGGGGGCTAAAGCGGGCGGAGAAATGCTCCACGTCGACGCCGTTGGGGATGATGTTGTAGTAGCCAGGAAAGTGAGGTTGCACCAGGCGGAGGGCCGCGAGCGAGACGGCGATCTTGCCGTCGAGGCGCCGGAAGCAACCTTTGAGGAGGCGGCGCGTATAGGTGTAGAGGCGAGCGCCGCTGTCCCGAGCGGCGTGAAACGTGCCCACGTTCACGGCGTCGGAGAAGCGCAAGAATTGGATAGGCAGGAACGATACCAGCGGCTCGTGGACGTGAACGACGTCGAAGTTCTCCTCGCGCAGTACCCTGCGCACCGGGCCGGCCAGCCGCGGGGCCATCGTCATGCGAGCGATCGACCCGCCGGCGGCGATCGAGAGTGGACGGCCGATGGCGATCATGTTTTCGCCCAGGCGGCCCACGTCGGACGAAGGGCCGATAATGCGGGCTTCGTGCCCCAGCTCCACGAAGGCCTCGCTCAAGTGGTGGATGTGGGAGTTCACACCGCCGGGCACGGCCAGGTCGTAGGGCGAGACGAGGGCGATCTTCACGATAGTTGTCCTGGGCCGCGACGAAGGGCATGTGCCGAGCTCGGCAACCGGCCCCGACCTGGTCTAAAGGCATAGCGGCTGACGAAGCTCCAGGCCGTGCGGCGCCAGCCGAGCTTCTTGGGCGTCGCCCGCAGTCCACTGAGGGGCAGGGCAAGCGTGCGCAGCAGCCCCGTCTCGCGCAGGTTGGGATAGGCGCCCGACTCACCCTGGACCTGTCCGGCGGCGAGCGCGCACCGGAGGTCGAGCGCGCTTGCGCCCTCAAACCGGGTCCAGGCGCTGCCGACGGCGCGCGCGAAGTGGGCGTCGGAGGCGCCGACGGCGGGTAGCCTCAAGCTCTCATCGTTCAGGCGCCGCGCCTTCGGCAGGAAGCGGCGAGACGTGGGCGCCGCCGTCGCCAGCTCGATCGCGTCGAACGACGGCTGGTGCGCGCGCGCCAGGCGGCGGAAGGTCCCGGGACCAATGCTGCGCGTCAACCAGCTCAGGGGGTGGGGCACGACGCAGATCCCACCCTGGGCGTGTACGGCCGCTATCGTTTCCTCGACCCGGCGCAGGCTGGGCACGGGCGTCTCGACGTAGAGCGCGAGCACGTGGCCCTCGAGGGTCGTCACCTCCAGGCCGGTGACGAGGCCGAAGCGGTAAGAGCGCCTCGACCAGACCTCTCGCGCGCGGAGGGCGACTGAAAGGTCGTCGTGCTCGGTGATCGCGATAAGGTCAAGGTCGGTCGCGTTCTGGACGAAATCGAGAATGGCGGCGATCGGGTCGAGGCCATCGCCCTCGCTGGTGTGGATGTGGAGGTCAGCCTTGCCCATAGGTCGCGGTCGCTTCGGGAATCGGGTGTTGGAGCGCGGCCTGGTCGCGCCGGTTGGATGGCGCCGGCAACGGCTTCCAGATGCGCTCGAGGACCATCCACTGACCCGGGTCGCGGCGTATCCAGTCTTCCACTCGGTCGAGGAGAGCGCGGGCGTTAACGAGCGCGTCCTGCTTCGGCGAGCCAGTGATCACCATCGTGAGAGCGGGCTCGAAGACGACATCATAGGATTTCCCCTGCCGCGGGCAGAAGACGGGGACGAGCGCGGCTCCGGTCCGCGCCGCCAGCTCGACAGCGCCGAGGGGCATCCTCGTTTTCTCCCCGAAGAAGGATAAGACGGCTCCGGTCCCCTGGATGTCCCGGTCGCAGGCGATGCCGAGGCTGCCGCCGGCGCGCAAATGGTCGAGCGCGTGGGCGATTGCGCGGAAGCCGATCTCTTCGTAGGGAATGCCGTTGGCAGAGCGCAGGCCATGGACGAGCTGGGAGAATTCGGGCGGGTTGAGTGGCTCGGAAAGGGCCAGAAGGTTGATACCGATCTCGTAGGAGATCTGGAGGGTTAACTCGGGATTGCCGAAGTGGCCGCTCGCGATCACGACGCCGCGTCCCCCGGCCGCCGCTCGCCGGAGGTTATCTATGCCATGGACCGTGACCTCGCGTTCGAGCAGGCGCTTCGCGGAGACCCGCGGCAGGCGGATGAGGTCGGCGTAATAGCGGCAGACATTGCGAAACACCTCGCGCGCCGAACGGGCGACGTCCGCGTCCCGGGCGGAAGGGCCAAGCACGTGGCGCATGTTGTCCTCGACGTCGCGGCGGGCACCCGTGCGGAGCCAATAGGCGAGGTCGCCGGCGATCGCCGCAACCGCGTAGGTGAGGGCCCTGGGCAGGCGCCCGAACAGGCGCACGACGAACTCGAGGGCGAGGAGCTTGCGCCGGCCTTCGCCCCAAGGGACCCCTGCTTTCGAGGGGCGCGGCCAAAGGGCGTGGAACGCGAACCACTGGTCGGGAAAGCGGCGAACCAGCGATTCCAACGACCGCGCGATCGACTGGGTAAGCGCAGCGACGTCGGCCTCGTCGTCTCCTGACGGTGTGAAGCCCAGCTCCGCGTCGATCACGGGCCGCAGGCGAGTAGGGTCAAGGGGATCGCGGGCGAGCACGGCAGACACGACTCGCGCGCCGGTGCGAAGCGCGATTCGAGCCGGCGCTCCGGACATCTCCGCTGGCGCCCCGAAGAAATCGACCTTCACGCCCTCGCCCGGCTCGACCACGTCGATCAGCATGCCCAGCATGCCGTTACGCGCGAGGCAGCGAAAGACCTCGGCCCGCGCTTTCTCGCCCGGGATCGTGCGCATGCCCATCTCGCGGCGAAAGCCCTGAACCAGATCGTTCATGGCCCCGTGCTCCAGGGTCTGGGCGATCACGGAGATCGGGTAGCCATAGGCGGCAAGGGCGGCCGCGCCCATCTCCCACTGGCCGAGATGAAGGGTGACGAAGATGGTCCCCTTGCTCTTCCCAGAGTCATTAAGGACCTGCCAGTCATCGAACTCGACGCGCCGCCGCAGCGCGGCTCGATCCAGGACCGGCAGCTGGAACAGGTCGATGATGTAGCGGCCGTAGTTGCGATAGGCGCGGCGCGCCGCTTTTCTAGCCGCGGCCGGGTCGCCAAGAACGCGCGTGAGGTTGGCGATCAGGGTTTGCCGGTCAGAAGCGAAGAGGTGGTAGCAGAGGTCGGCGATGGGCAAGGCGCAGGCGTAAGCGAACCTGGTCGGGATGAGGCGGCGGGGCAACAGCATGCCCAACCGCGACGACCAGTACGCGACCTTCCAGCGCAGCCTTCTCATACTGCGCTCATTGTCGCATTGATGCCGCCTCGGCGGCTTTTACTTGCCGGCGATATATGCTTCGAGGCGGGCGCGCGCTTCTTCGTCGGTGAACTGCTGGGGCGGGGACTTCATGAAGTAGGAAGAGGGCTCGATAATCGGCCCGGCGAGACCGCGGTCGAGGGCGATCTTGGCGCAGCGGATGGCGTCGATTACGACACCGGCCGAGTTCGGGCTGTCCCACACCTCCATCTTGAGCTCGACGTTGAGCGGGACGTTGCCGAAGGTCGTGCCCTCCATACGGATGTAGGCCCACTTGCGGTCGCCGAGCCAGGGCACGTAGTCGCTGGGCCCAATGTGGATGTCATCGGCCGGCATCTCGTAGTCGATCTGCGAGGTCACCGACTGCGTCTTCGAGATCTTCTTCGAAATCAGGCGCTCGCGTTCGAGCATGTTGAGGAAGTCGGTGTTGCCACCGAAGTTGAGCTGGTAGGTGCGGTCGAGGCGCACGCCGCGGTCGCGGAACAGGTGAGTGAGGACGCGGTGGACGATGGTGGAGCCGACCTGGGACTTGATGTCGTCGCCGATTATGGGGATGCCGGCTTCACGCAGGCGTTTGGGCCAGTAGTCGGTCTTATCCGAGGCGATGAAGACGGGCATGCAGTTGATAATGGCGCAGCCGGCGTCCATCGCTCGCTCCACGTACCACTTCGTCGCTTCCTCACTGCCGACCGGGAGGTAGTTGATCAGGACGTGGGTGTTCGTCTCTTTGAGAATGCGGACTATGTCGTCCGTTGGCGGCGGCGCCTTGGTGATGATCTCCGAGAGGTACTTGCCAAGCCCGTCATGGGTCATGCCGCGGCTGACGCGCACACCCGTCGTTGGCACGTCGGAGAATTTAAAGGTGTTGTTGGGTGGCGCGAAGATGGCCTCGGCGAGGTCCTTGCCGACCTTGTTGACGTCGACGTCGAAGGCGGCGACGAATTTCACGTCGCGGATGTGGTAGCCGCCGAGGTTGACGTGCATCAGCCCGGGGATGTCGTGGTCCGGGGCCGCTTCCTCGTAGAACTGGACGCCCTGTACGAGGGAAGATGCGCAATTACCGACACCGACGATCGCAACGTTGATCTTTTCGCCCATTGACCGTGCTCCTTTGCTAGACCGGGGGCGCCCGCCCGGCGCCCGCTCCGCACCGCTCCGACCGGGCGGCGCCGGCCCGCGGCCGGCCGGCGTGCCGGGTTCACGCTCGTACAGCTGGTCCGCGGGGAGGCCGAGTATTTCGCCCGCGAGGTCGAGAAACCGGCTGGTCGGGGCCTTGGTACCGGCTTTAACCTGGGAAAGAAAGCCCTCGCTGAGGCGGTAGCCGCGCTTAGCCATCTCCTGCAAGAGCCAGCGCTGTTTCTGGCCGCGTTCGGCCAAGATATCGAACAACCGCACCGTAGCCATTGGTAAAGCTTTCTTGGCTAAGATATGTGGTGGTCCGGCCGATGTCAAGGTGAAGATAAATTATCTTATGGGCGGGTTTCGGACCGGGGGGAGGGAGGGGACAGAAGCCAGTCGGGGTTCGATCTGAGGGCTGAAAGCCCTCAGCGACGTCGGCTGGAAACAGAACCGGCCGCGCAAGGCGGCCGGTCGCGAATCGTGTTAACGGGTCTGGGTCTTTAGCCTTTGCCGATCCGGTACATCTTCGTACCGCAGACGGGGCAGCTGCCGCTTGTGGCCGCCTTCCCGTTCTTCATCGTGA
>CAYRCD010000003.1:0-85083 GCA_964422735.1 uncultured Dehalococcoidia bacterium
CAGCCGGCCGTGAGGTCGTCGAACCGCTTATCGACCGGATGGCCGAGGTCATCCGCTAAGGGGCTCTCCATTTATCCCGATGCCGGGGCTGGAAAGCCCGGGCATCGAATCTGCGCACGCACGCCGGCGAGGCTAGAAAGCCTCGCCTACCGATTTCATAGACAGGCTGCCAAGGCTCTACAACCACCCGTTCTCCCGGTACCAGGCCACGGTCTGGGAGATGCCCTTGAGCGCGTCGTAAGCGGGCGTCCAACCGAGTTCGCGCGTGATCGTCTCGTGACCACAGATCCAGGCGGCCTGGGCGAAGTCGCGCACCCTGTCTCCGTTGAGAGGAAACGGCCGCCGCATGGCCCGCGCGGCCAGGTCGGCCGCCATGCCCGCACCGGCATAAAGCGGGGCGGGAACCTTCAGGCGAAGCGGTCGGCGTCCCAGCGCGCCAGCTAGGATGTCCACCAGGTCGTTCCAGGAGTAGGCGCCCCCGTCAGAAATCGTGTAGATGCTTCCCGAAGGTTCCCTGGCAAGCGCGGTTTGTACGATCGCGGACGCCGCGTCGTGAACGTGGACCCAGGAGATGCGGTTCGCGCCTGAGCCGTACAACGGCATGATCCTCAAGTTCACGAGCCGGAAAAAGGGAAGCAGGCCGCCGTCGCGCGGTCCGTAAATGACCGGCGGGCGAATTACCGAGACGCTCATGGCGGCGCCGCCCTGGAGGACGTGCGCTTCGCCGGCCAGCTTCGAGCGGCCGTAAGGCGTCAGGGGTCTGGGCTCGGCTTCATTCGGCTCCTTGGACGACCCGTCCGCACTGGGACCCTGAGCGGCCAGGCTGGAGACGTACACGAACCGGCTGACGCCCGCCCGCAGGGCGGCTTCGACCGCGGCCGCGGTCCCTGCTTCGTTAACCGCCCGATACTCCTCTTCGGTCAAAGCCGAGGTCAGGCCGGCCGCGTGCACGACTGCATCAACACCCCGCATCGCCTCGAACAGGCTGGCGGCATTGCGGACATCCCCCACAACCTGCTCGTAGGTCACGCCGTCGAGGAAACCACGCCTGCTTGTCTGGCGCAGGAGGAGACGCAGCTCGTGCCCCTCCGCGGCCATACCCTCGGCGATATGCGAGCCCAGGAAACCGCTTGCTCCGGTGAGCAGGACCTTCACTTAGAGAGCCTTCTCATAAAGGCGATAGCGCTTGTAAACGTAAGCGCCCCAGTAAGGCATCATCGCATTCAGAGGACCGTTGGTCTCCAGCACCCAGGACATCTCGCCCCATTTGTAGCGGCCCTTGTGGCTGCCGCGGTACAGGTCGTACAGGAGGAGATACGGCAGACCCACGAGCTTTCGCGTCCCATACTTCCTCTTCACGCCGAAGAGCAGCACACGTGCAGTCTCCACCTTGCGGACCTTCAGCCGCCAGACAAGGCGAACGGCGTTCCAGGGGTTGAGGAAGCCGCGAAAGTCGCGGATCGCCTCGAAGAGGTTAGGGATGCCAAGTATCATCCCGGCCGGCTCGCCGTTAATTTCGGCGATCAGTCCGATGTTGGGGTCAACCACGAGACGCAGGTCGCTCGCCATCTTCAGGGCTTCTTTCGGAGTCACGGGCACGTAGCCCCAGTTGTCTTTCCAGGCGTCGTTGAAAATGTCGAGCAGGATGTTGACGTCCCGCTTTAGGTGGCTCAGGGCGACGTTGCGCACCTCCAGTCCTGGCACGCTTCGGGCCCGCTCGACGGCCGCCATCATCCGGGCCGGCGGTTCCGTTATGTCCCAGCGGTAAGCATACAGATCCATGGCTTTCGTGAGGCCGCAGCTCTCGACCAGCCGGGCATAGTAGGGCAGGGCGTGAGTCATTCCGACCATGGGAGCGTGCTCGAACCCTTCAACCAGGAGGCCGGTATAGTCTTCGTTTACGCTCAGATTAAACGGGCCGCGGATCCGCTCCATGCCCCGGCCGCGCAGCCACGCTTCCGCAGCCCCGAAAAGCGCTGACGCTACGTCTCCATCGTCTTCAGCGTCGAAAAAGCCGAAAAAGCCCGTCTTCTCGCCGTGGAACTCGTTGTGATTGCGGTCGATCTGGGCGCTGATCCGGCCGGCGAGGCGGCCGTCGCGCAGGGCGAGGAAAAGGTGCGCCTCGCCGTGCTCGAAGAACGGGTTCTTCTTTGGGTCGATCGCCTCGCGTTGGAGGAGAAGGAGGTTCGGCACCCAGGCCGGATCGTTCCTGTACAGGCGCCACGGCAGTCGCAGGAAGCGATCGCGGTCGCCCCGCGTCGCGACCGGCAGGACCTCAACGGGCATGCCCGAATACTACGGAAGCAGGTGGTGGTTTGGCGAACGAGGTTAGGCGGTCACGCCGTACTGGCGCCCCACCGTGCCCATGATCTCCACCGCGGTATCGATTTGGGCCTCGCTGTGCGTGGCCATGCAGCTGGTGCGGAGAATGCCGGCGCCGCGCGGTACCGCCGGGAAGATCGAGGCGTTGGTGTACACGCCCCTGGCTAGCAACTCGCGCCAGAAGCCCACCATGCGTACCTCGTCGCCGATCAGGATCGGGACGATCGGCGTCTCCGACGCGCCGATGTCGAACCCCACGCCGCGGAGACCGTCGCGTAGCCGCCTGCCGTGCGAGTTGACCCGCGTGACCAGCTCGGGCTCGTCCTGGAGGACCTCGATGGCCATCGCCGCCGCCGCGACACTCGAGGGCGGCATGCTGGCGCTGAAGAGCACCGGGCGCGCGAAATGCCTCATCCACTCGAGCACGTCGGCCGGACCGGCCACAAACCCGCCGATCGAGGCCAGGGACTTTGAAAACGTCCCCACGACCAGATCGACCTCGTCCTCAATACCGAAATGGCTCGCCGTGCCCCGGCCGCCTTCGCCGAGCACGCCGATCCCGTGGGCGTCGTCGACCAGGAGGCGCGCCTGGTGCCGGTGACACGCCGCGGCGATCTCAGGAAGCCGCGCGATGTCGCCACCCATGCTGAACACGCCGTCGACCACGACCAGGGCTGCTTTCTCTTGAGTCACGCGCGCCAGGAGTTGGTCGAGGTGGTCGGCCTCGTTGTGCCGAAAGCGGAACATCTCGCCTTCCGACAGGGCACAGCCATCATAGATGCTGGCGTGGTCGGCTTTGTCGATCACCACGGCAGCGCGGCGGTTGACCAGAGATGAGATCGCGCCGAGATTGGCCTGGTAGCCGGTGGTGAACGTAAGTGCCCCTTCCCTGCCGAGGAAGGCGGCGATGCTCTCTTCGAGCTGCTCGTGGAGCTTCGTCGTCCCGTTGAGGAGGCGCGAACCCGTCATCGAGGTGCCGTACTTTTCGACGGCGTCTCGCGCCGCCCGCACGACCCGCGGATGGCGGGTGAGGCCCAGGTAGTTGTTCGACCCGAGCATGATCACCCGCTTGCCGTCGACGATCGCCTCTGGCCCCTCATTCGAGTCCAGCGCCATGTAGAACGGGTACATGCCCAGGGCCTTCGCCTGCTTCGAGAGCTGGAAGGCGCGGGCCTTGGCGAAGATGTCACGGCTGGCCGCGTCATCATAGCCATCGATCGCCAGGGCTTCGATAGAGAGGTCGGGGGGCAGGTCGTCGTCGATCAGGGGCTTGGTCTCTGAGGCCAGTGCTCGTTCCCCTTCTGTCCGGCGGCGGATCCGGACACGCCTGGAGGCCTGGCTGCGTCGCTGACTTCCCCGGGGCAGGCTGAATAGACCCCTGAGCCACCTAGCATGTATCACGGGCTTGACGGCGATGTCAACCGCAGCGCTAAGCGCTCGGCCGGTCTCAGCGTCCCCGGGAATGGCGCCGGTCGGCGGTCAAATACCATCCCGCCGCGAGCAACCCGACGTTCATAAGCGAGACGACCCGTGCGTCGGGAACGTAGAGGACGGCGACGATGACGGCCACGAGCAGGGCCATCATCAGGCCGACTCTACGAGTGACCTCGTCGTAGGCGGCGCTGCCACGCAGTCCGGCCGACGCGGCAAACACCAGCCACAGCCCGACGTAGCTCTGCACGAAGGAACCAATGACCGCGGCCGGCTGCCGCAGGGCGTACGCGGCCACGAACGCGGCGAACAGCCCCAGCACAAACAGACTTGCCCCGAGAGCGAAGGTCAGGCCCGCAGGCAGGAGCATCGACAGCACGCGCGGAGAGCTGTTGACCAGGGCCCAGCACAGGACCGAGACCCCAATGACGATGGTGAGCAGTACTACATGGAAGATGGCGGACCGTCCTTGTCCGTTGAGGGATCCTTCCTGCCACTCAAACGCCGTGCGCGGCCCGCGCGTTACAGGCAATGCCGTCCACGGGCTCTCGGGGCGTCGGGCCTTCGGCCCAGCCCGCCACGTGTGCGCGATGTCGCGGGCGGGCTTTCCGCCCTGCCCGACTAGTTGAACGTCAGCACGCTGCGGTTCACCTCGCCGTTCTTCAGAGCCGCGTAGGCCTCGTTGATCTGGGCAAGCGGGTAGCGGCGCGTGATCAGCTCGTCGATCTTCAGGCGCTTCTGGCGGTAAAGCTGCATCAGCCAGGGCATGTCAAAGGCCTGACGGGCGCTGCCGTAGTAGCTGCCGATGATGCGCTTCTCGCCCAGGAAGGCCGCGCCCGGTATCTGCATCATGCTGCTCACCGGCAGCATGCCGACGACCACGGCTGTCCCGCCGCGCTTGGCCATGGCGAACGCCTGCTCCGCGGTCTTCGTGAGGCCGATGGCCTCGAAAGCGTAGTCCACGCCGCCGCCGGTCATCTCCTGGACGGTGCGCACGGTGTCGCGGTCCGGGACCGAGCCGTCAACGACGTCGGTGGCGCCGAATTCCTTCGCGGCCGCCAGCTTGCTCTCCATGAGGTCCACGGCGATGATCCGGCTCGCGCCGGCCAGGCGCGCACCCTGGATGACGTTCAGGCCGACGCCGCCACAGCCGATGACCGCCACCGTCGAGCCGGCTTCGATCTTGGCCGTATTCGTCACGGCGCCGACGCCGGTCATCACGCTGCAACCCACCAGGGACGCGACTTCCAGGGGCACGTCGTCGGGGACGTGGATGCAAATCGAGGCGCTGACCAGCTGGTATTCGGCGAAGGCCGACATCCCCGCGAACTGGTTTACAACCTGGTCGCCCATCTTCAGGCGGTCCTGGCGGCCCATCTGCATCGTCCTCTGGCACAGGACGGGCCGGCCCTGAATGCAGCGGTCGCACTGTCCGCAGGAGGCGACGAAGGACAGCACGACGCGGTCTCCTGGCTTGACGTTCGTGACGCCGGCGCCGACCGTTTCGACGACGCCCGCCGATTCATGGCCGAGGACCACCGGCGTGCGTGTGGGCCACAACCCCTCCATGAAGTGGAGATCGGAGTGACAGACTCCACTCGCGGCCGTCTTGATCAGAGCCTCGCCCGCACGCGGCTCGTCGACCTGAATTTCCTCGATGACGAGGGGTTCCTTCACGGCGAACATCACGGCAGCCTTCATGTCGGCACTCCTTCACTGTTGGTCGCGGGGTCCGCGGCTAATGTTAGCGCCGTCTCGGAGGACGGTAAACGCGGTCCGCGGCGGTGCGCGCGCTGGTTGCTTCTCCCAACCGAGTCCCGCGCATCCAATGCTTCACATACGGCGCGGCGCCCCTAACCGTATGCTAGAGTTACGCAGGGCTTTTAAATGGTCTCCGCCCCGGTCCCCACCGCTGAAGATATTCTCGTTCGCGCGGGCGACGGAATCTCGCCCGACCGGGCGAAGCTGATCCGCGACGCCTACGAGTTCGCGCGCCAGTGTCACGACGGCCAGCTGCGCGAGTCGGGCGATCCCTACATCGTCCATCCGGTCGACGCCGCCATGACGGTCGCCGAGCTGAGCATGGACGGCACCTCAATCGCCGCCGCCCTCCTCCATGACGTGGTCGAGGACTGCGGCATCAAGAACGAAGAGATCGCCCTGCGTTTCGGCGACGACGTGGCCAAGATCGTCGACGGTGTCACCAAGCTCAGCCAGTTGAGCCTCGTCCGGCCCGATGCCGTCCTCTGGGACGAGGAAGTCCAGGCCGGGAACCTGCGCAAGATGTTCCTGGCCATGGCCGAGGACCTCCGCGTCGTCGTCGTCAGGCTGGCCGACCGCCTTCATAACATGCGAACGCTGTTTGCCTTGCCCGTCGCGAAGCAGTTGCGCATCGCCCGTGAGACCGCGGAGATCTACGCCCCCCTCGCCAATCGCCTGGGCCTGGGGCAGATCGCCCACGAGCTCGAAGACCTGGCGTTCAAGTACCTGGAGCCGGAGAAGTATGCGCCCATCGTCGGGCTCCTCGACGCGAGCAAAGAGAGCCGCGAGAGCTACGTGGCGCAGGTCGAAAAGCTCCTCCGGTACGAGCTCCAACGCCAGGGCGTCGAGGCCGAGCTCTCGGGCCGCGCCAAGAACATCTTCAGCATCCACGTGAAAATGCAGAAATACGCCGAGATGGGGAAGTCGTTCAACGACATCTACGACCTTCTCGCCATCCGCGTGCTGGTCGAGACGGTCACGGACTGCTATCACGCCCTCGGAGTCGTCCACGGCCTCTGGCGGCCCCTGCCCGGCCTTTTCGACGATTACATCGCCAACCCGCGCGAGGGCGTTTACCAGTCGCTGCACACCACGGTGATGGGCCCCGGCGCCCGGCCGCTCGAAGTCCAGATCCGGACTTACGACATGCACCGGACGGCCGAGTACGGCGTCGCCGCCCACTGGCGCTACAAAGAAGGCGGACGCGGCGACCGCCAGTTCGAGGAGCGCATCGCCTGGCTGCGGCAGCTTCTCGACTGGCAGCGGGAGACCGCGGAGGCGGAGGAGTTCGTCGATTACGTCAAGTCCGAAATCTTCCTCGACCAGGTCTTCGTCTTCTCGCCCAAGGGCGAGATCAAGGACCTGCCCGCCGGTTCGACGCCGATCGACTTCGCCTTCCGCATCCACACCGATATCGGCTTCCACTGCGTCGGCGCCCGCGTCAACGGGCGGCTCGTGCCCCTGACCCACAAGCTCCAGAACGGCGATGTCGTCGAAATCATCACCAGCCGCACATCGCGCGGCCCCTCGCGGGACTGGCTCAACCCCAACCTGGGTTATGTCAAGACCGGCAACGCCCGCGCCAAGATCCGCCAATGGCTCAAACGCCAGGAGCGCGACGAGAACGTCCTGCGCGGCAAGGAGATCGTCGAGCGCGAGCTGCGCCGCCTCGGTGTCGCCACCGCCGACCTGCTATCGGAGCTTCTGAAGTGGTTCCGGTTCGACGCCGCCGACGACTTCTTCGCGGCCGTCGGCTACGGCGGCGTGAGCATCAACCAGATCACCGGGCGCACCGCCCTCTACCTGCGCAAAGACGAGCCCGAGGTCGAGACCGGACCGATGCTCACCCCCAAGGCGCCGATCTACGGCTCCGACATCCGCGTCCTCGGCACCGGCGACCTTCTCACCCAGATTGCGCGCTGCTGTCACCCCGTCCCCGGTGACCGGATCATCGGCTACGTCACCCGCGCCCGCGGCGTCACCGTCCACCGCGCCGATTGCCACAACGTCGTCAACACCGACGAGCAGGAGCGCCTGATCGGCGTCGAATGGGGCCGCACCACGCAGCTCTTCCCGGTCGCCGTCCGCATCGACGCGCTCGACCGCCCCGGCCTCCTGCGCGACATCAGCACGATCGCCGCCGACGAAAAGGTAAACATGAGCAGCGTCCGCACCCAGGAGCACGGCGACCGCACCACGACGCTTTCGATCACCCTCGAGACCACCGGCGTCGAGCAGCTCTCGCGGCTGCTGGCGAAGATGGAAGGCGTGCGTGGAGTGTTCACCGTCAACCGCGCTATCGAGTCTGGCCGCCGCGAAGCCGTCTAACTCCCAGCGCTGCCCTTGCGAGGGCGAGTACAATGCTGAGTAGTAAGGCCTCTCAAGCCTTACCGCGTCGCCTTCCACGGAGCACTTACATGGGAAAAGCAAAAGTAACCAGCAAGTGCCAGATCACCATTCCGGCCGACATCCGTCGTGAGCTCGGCCTGCGGCCGGGAGACGTGCTCGAATTCATCAAAGACAAGGAAGGCATTCGCGTAAAGAAGCAAGCGGGCGAGAATCCCTTCGAGAAGTGGGTGGGGAGCATAAAGGACTTCCCCTGGAAGTCGACCGACGAGTTCATCGAGGCGATTCGCGGCCCGTTCGAAGACGACGCGCAGCCCCGATCGTGATTACGGCGATAGACACGAACGTGCTCGTCGATATCTTGTGGCCGGACCCCGCGTTCGAGGAGCGGTCGAAGGCTGCGCTGGGCTCCGCCCGACAGTCAGGTGCACTGATCGTCTGCGAGGTCGTGTTCAGCGAAATCGTCAGCGTATACGGCTCTCCCGACCCCGCCGAGCAGCTCTTCCAGGACACGGGAATCGTCTTTGAGCCCTCAAATCGTTCGACTCTTGCGCGCGCCGGGATAGCCTGGAGAGAATTCTCGGTCCGGCGGGGGACGAGCTTGATCTGCTCGGCCTGCGGGGCCGCGCAGGCCGTAGCATGCTCTCGCTGCCTACGACCGATACGGACGCGCCAGCACGTGCTCGCCGACTTCCTGATCGCCGCCCACGCGGCGAACCAGGCCGACCGCCTGGTCACGCGTGACCAGGGTTTTTATCGGTCGTACTTTCCGGATGTCGAGCTCCTCGCCCCGTAGTTCTATCCGGAGCACTGTATAATCCCCAGCGTCCCCCTCCCCGCGTAGCGCAAAGAACCTAGAGAGGCTCACATCCAGTGGAGTACAGGAATCTCGGTAGCTCCGGCCTGAAGGTCTCGGCCGTCGGGCTCGGCTGCAACAACTTCGGCCGCCGCGTCGACGCCGCCGGCACGAAGGCCGTCGTCGACCGAGCGATCGACATGGGCATCACCTTCTTCGACACCGCCGACACCTACGGCCCCGCGCTGTCGGAGGAGTACCTCGCGCCGGCGCTAAAGCCCCATCGTCGCAACGTCGTCATCGGCACCAAGTCAGTCGGTCAGATGGGTGAGGGCCCCTACCACCAGGGCGCCAACCGCAAGCACCTGATGGATGCGGTCGAGGACTGCCTGCGTCGCCTCGACACCGACTACATCGACCTCTACCAGATGCACCGCCCCGACCCCTCCACCCCCATCGAGGAGACGCTGCGGGCGCTCGACGACATGGTGCGCTCGGGCAAAGTCCGCTATATCGGCAACAGCAACTACGCCGGCTGGCAGGTCGCCGAAGCGGCCTGGGTGGCGAAAGCCGAGCACCTCCAGCCCTACGTCAGCGCCCAGAACCAGTACAACCTGCTCGAGCGCGGCATCGAACGCGAGCTTGTGCCTTCCTGCAACAAGTTTGGCCTGAGCATCATCCCCTTTTCGCCCCTGGCCTCCGGCTTCCTCACCGGCAAGTACCGCCCGGGCGAACCGCCGCCGGAGGGCACGCGCCTGGCGGCCATGGGCGCCATGGCCTCGCGCGTCCTCAACGAGCGCAACTTCGGCACCCTGATCAAGCTCGAGGACTTTGCCAAGGAGCGCGGCCACACGATGGTCGACCTCGCCGTCGGCTGGCTGGCCAGCCAACCTCACGTCGCCAGCGTGATCGCCGGCGCGACCAGGCCGGAGCAGGTCGAGGAGAACGTCAAGGCCGGCGACTGGAAGCTCGACGCGGAGGACCTGAAGGCCGTCGACGAGATCATTGGCGTCGCCCGGCGCCAGTAATCAGCGGTCCAGTTGTCAGTCCTCCGTGAATCAGTCATCGGTCTCCAGTTCCTAACTCCTGAGGACTGAGGACTGAGGACTGAGGACTATCAAGAAAGGGCAAGAAAGTGGAGCACAGGAATCTCGGTAACTCGGGCTTGAAGGTCTCGCTCGTCGGCCTCGGCTGCAACAACTTCGGCGGCCGCCTCGACGCCGAGGGCACGAAGGCCGTCGTCGACAAGTGCATCGACGTTGGCATCACCTTCTTCGACACCGCCGACGTCTACGGCGGCCGCGGCAAGTCCGAGGAGTACCTCGCCCCGGCGCTGAAGCCCCACCGCCGCAACATCGTCATCGCCACCAAGTCGGCGAGCCCCATGGGCGAGGGCCCCTACTGGCGCGGCGCCTCGCGCAAGTACCTCATGGACGCGGTCGACGACTGCCTCCGTCGCCTCGACACCGACTTTATCGACCTCTACCAGGTCCACGTCCCCGACGGCGACACCCCCACCGAGGAGACGATGCGCGCCCTCGACGACATCGTGAAGTCGGGCAAGGTCCGCTACATCGGCAACAGCAACTACGCCGGCTGGCAGGTCGTCGACGCGGCCTGGGTGGCGAGGACCGAGCACCTCACCCCGTTCATCACCGCCCAGAATCAGTACAACCTCCTCGAGCGCAACATCGAGCGCGAGCTCGTGCCCGCCTGCAAGAAGTACGGCCTCAGCATCCTGCCCTACTTCCCCCTCGCCAGCGGCTTCCTCACCGGCAAGTACCGCCCCGGCGAACCGGCGCCCGAGGGCACCCGTCTGGCCGGCATGGGCCCCATGGCCTCGCGCATCCTCAACGAGAAGAACTACGACACCCTCATGAAGCTCGAGGGCCTCGCCCAGAACAGCGGCCACAGCATGCTCGACCTCGCCATCGGCTGGCTCGCCAGCCTCCCCCACGTGGGCAGCGTCATCGCCGGCGCCACCAAGCCCGAGCAGGTCGAGCAGAACGCCCGCGCCGGCGAATACCGCCTCGCCCCCGACGAGATGAAGGAAGTCGACGAGATCCTCGGCGTCGGCCAGCCACAGCGCCGTTAGGCGCAGGTCCGAAAACGGCGCCTCTGGACCCGCCGCAGGCTAACCCAGCGTAAGGTTGCAACCAGTCTGATCGAAGGTCATGACGAAGTTCGCGAGGATGTCCCGGCCCAGGAGCGACTCAATTTGCACGTTTGCCGGGCCAACTGACGCCACGTATACGGTTGAGGCGATCACTTCAACCCGACCGTCGTCGTGGACGAAGTAGACGTTCGCCTGCGTGGGGAAGTGATCGAGGCCGGCACCGGCGCCGCCGGGGCGAACCGGATTGGTTAATCGAGCCCACCCGTCTGGCGGTACGAGCCGTAATCCGTCCTGAGGATTGACGACGGTCATGTCGGCCCCCGTGTCGACCAAAAAGGTCACTTCGGCGAATGTGCCGAATTGCGGCAGCGCGACGAAGGTTCTGACGTAGGGAACAGCGGTGATCGAAGGAGGATTGCCGAAGACGAGGCGGGTTTCGCTGAAGAACCCGCGGACTGCCATGCAGTGTTAGAGCAGAACCGCAGGCCGACGGGCTACCAACTGATCGACTGCAATTGTCCCAAGTGGCCAGTTCTTGGCCCTGGCATCTTCAATTAGTGACTCAAGGGTCTCTGCGAAGAGAAATTCCTGTCCGTTCACGGCCACCCACTGACCTTCATGGTCACGGAGCAGCTTTTCCCATTCGCGGTCGAGCAACCGGTACTCGGCTTCGGCCTTGCGAAGGTCGCGTTTGATGGGCGCCGCCTCTTTCGCGGATAGAATCCGGCGTCCGGGGATGGAAGCCTTCTTCTCGGCCGTCATGTCTGATGCCTTCCTGGGTCAGTATCGGCGCTGGGGTTTGGCGTCACTAGCTGTGCTCGCAAGCCGATTATAGCGCGCGAGTGAACTCGTGGGACGCCCTTAGAGACCGTCTGGCACTCTCGGAACCATCCCGGGCGGCCCTAAACCCCGCCGGTGAAGGCGCGCTGCAGCAGCGACTGGAAGAGGTGGTCCGCCTGGCGCAGGGCCTCGCGCTGGGTGGCGCGCAGGCGTTCGTGGCGCTCGACGAGGGCAGCGAAGCGCTGCTGTAGGCTCTGAGGTGGTTTTATGAGCGCGATCTCTTCCAGCCGGCTCTTAGTAATCATGTGCTGCATCGCAGATGTGGTTGACCGTTCGAGGAGGGGTTTGGCGGTGACCATTAGGCCATACAGGAACAGGCCATCGATTCCGGCCTTAGGCGAAATCGCGTTGATCTGCTGATTGAAGGCGACCTTCCGATCCGCTAGGGCGACGGTGCCTATCGAAGCTCTACTTCCGGCAATGCAAGTCATTAGGACGGCGCCACTGTTGACCGTTCGTCCGACGGCCGTGCCCTTCTGGGACAGCGCCTCAGCAGCCTTGGTCGGGTGAAGAAGTCCCACGACGAGATTGTCTGTCTTGATCCACTCCACGTCCGCGCCGTAGAACTCGGGATTCGCGCGCGAAGGCGTGTTCCCCGTGGTCACCAACCCTAGGTCGCCTATCTCGGCTCGCTCCCAATTGCCGCCCCTGCCCTGAGGATCCCCGAACATCTGGCGGAAGGCGGCGGGGAGGAAAGTGTCGCTGAGGGCGAGGGCATAGCGGCGGAGCCGGCGCAGGCGGTCGGCCTGCTCGAGGATGCGGGCTATGCGCTGCTGTTCGGGAAGGGGCGGGAAGGGTACGCGTAGGCTTTCGAGATCGTCGCGGCCTATTGCCTTGAACGTCGATCCGTTACCGAGCAACGCTATGTCCGGCTCTCGGTAGCGCAGATAGAACCAGAGGAAGCTGGCGGACAACTCATCGCGTGGTCTCAGCGCGCCAATGCCGCGGCCAATGCAACTCCGTTCGCGCGCTACGTTTGTCGGACCCACCGGGGCCCTGACCGAGATCAGGATGTCCTCCGGTTCGGCAATTCGGGCCGGTTGTGAGCAGTAGATGCGACTTTGTGGGTACTTGTCCCCGAAGTCAGCTTTGCCCTGGTAGAAGGGAAGGCCTTCGCCGGACGAGTTGTAATACGCGGATGGTGGACTCTGGCCCATGACGACTGTGCAAACGTCGGCCAGAGCGGCGCTCGCGAAGGCACTTCTCACGCGAGCGCCTTTTCCAGAGCGACCGCTGCCTCCGAGCCCGCGACTTCCAATTGGGAGAGACGCGCCAAGGTTGTTGTTGGTTCGTCGAAGTACTCCTCGTCACGCTCGACCCGCCGATAACGGCTGGCAGACAGGTCGTACTTGTTGGCCGCGACCTGAGCCTTCGTCACCCAGAATTGCCGTGTCAGCTGGTTGATCTCGTCCTGGAGCGGGGCGATGCGCGACTGAAGCTCGGCCAGCTCCGCCTCGGCCTGCTCGCGTGCTTCTCGGGCTTCGCCAGCGTCTTCCGTGATGGCTTCCTCGAACTTCAGCCGGTGGATCGCGGCGTAGTGTTCGTGGCGCTCGGCCTTCAAGGGTGCGATCTGGCCTTGAAGGCGCGCAAGACGCGCGGCGCGCTTCTCCGCGAAGCCTTCGTCGAAGCGGCTCTGCCAGCAGGCGAGGAGGTCGGGTATGTCGTTCTCGGCCACGCGCTGGCGCTTGTCGTCCAGCGAGAAGCCATCGTGCTCCATGTCGTAGAACCAGATCCGCTCGGTGGCGGCGCCTTTCGTGAACAGCAGGACGGCCGTCGAGACGCCGGCGTAGGGCCGGAAGACGCCGGGTGGCATGGAGACAACGCCGTCCAGGCGGTTCTCCTCGATCAGCTTCTTGCGGATTTCGACGTGGGCATTGGAGGAGCCGAAGAGCACGCCGTCGGGAACGATCACGGCGGCGCGTCCGCCGTTCTCTAGCAGGCGCAAGAACAGGTGAACGAACAGGATCTCGGTCTTGCGCACTTTGGCGGGTAGGGTCGCGTTCACGTCGGAAGTGTCTATCGCGCCCTTGAAAGGCGGATTCGCCATCACCACGTCGTAAAGCCGTTCCTCGGTGAATGCTTTCGACAGGGTGTCGGTGTAGTGGAAGCGGGGCGCCTCCAGCCCGTGCAGCATCAGGTTCATGCTGCCGATGCGCAGCATCGTCATGCCGGAGTCGCTGTCGTAGCCCGTGAAGCCGCGGTTCTGGGCGAAGTCGTACTCCTCCCGGCTTAAGCGGCTGCCCACGAGGCCGTGCGGCCAGCCTTCGTCGTCGTAGGAGAGGTCCCGCGGGTCGGTGTGAGTCTCGAGCAGATGCTGCCAGGCGTTGACGAGGAAGCCGCATGTCCCGGCAGCGGGGTCACAGACGCGATCACGAGGCTTTGGGTCCAGCATCTTCACCATCATGCGGATGATGTGGCGCGGCGTGCGGAACTGGCCGTTGGTGCCGGCCGTGTTCAGCCGGCTGAGCAGGTACTCGTATAAGTCGCCCTGCACGTCCTGGTTCTGGCCGGAGACGTCCATGGCCTCGATGGCGTTGCAGGCCTCGACCAGCAGGCTGGGTTTGTTGATCTTGAACTCGGCGTTGGCCATGTGCTCGCCGAAGGACCCGGTGCGGGAGCCAAGACCCTTGATGTACGGGAACACCTTCTCTTTGACCTGCGCTAGCGCCTCCTCCGCGGGGAGCCGGGTCCAGTGCGACCACCGCAGCCTCCGGCCTTCCTCGGTCAGGGGAAACAGCGGCGTGTAGGTGACGCCGCGTTGGCGCGCGGCGCGCTCCGCGTCTTCCTCGCGCTCGTCGAGTTGTTTCAGGAACAGCAGGTATGAGAGCTGCTCGATGGCGTCCAGTGGGTTGGATAGCCCGCCCGACCAGAGCTTATCCCAGAGCTGATCGACGCTGGACCGCAGTTTAGGGTCGGTGAGCATTCAGGCCGCCAGGTTCTCGCCGAGAGCGATTATCGCGGCCTTCTCCGACTCCGTGAAGAGCCGGTCAACGGCATTTCGGCCGAAGTTGCGGAAGCGCTCGTCGTAAAGGTCGGCTTCTTGGAGTCGGCGCTTCTCCAGGAAAATGTCCTCGACCGCGCGAAGGAATCGGATCTGGTCGCCCGTGTAGCTGTGACCAGCCATGTGCTCCTCGAAGGCGTGGGTTACGACGGTGCGGTAGTCGGGAAGGCCGCCAAGGTCCAGGATGCGCCCGACGAAGCCCAGGAACCCGCTGGCGTTGTCCAGGCTGACCTGGTACGCCTGGCGGGCGGTCTTCGCCGAAAGGCCAATATCCGGCCCCGTCAGCTCGGCCTGGAGGACCCGCTCCAGGTCGATTAGCTGCTCGCGCGTTGGCTCGCGTCCGTCGCGGATGGCGATAAGAGCCGGATGCGCCTCGGCGATCAGGAGAATGCGCTCCTCGACGAGGCGCCGGTAATTCTCGACGTACATCGGCTCCCCCGAAGGGCCGATCAGGACGTAACCCTTGCCGGCAATGAAGTCGGGAAGGTCGATGCGCAGGAAAGGCGTCTCTTCCTGGCGTTTGTTCTTCATCTGGGGCGCGAGGTCGTGAATCAGGCGCCCGAGCTGCTTCGGCGTCGCCTGCGGGAGGTCCAGCGAGGTGGCGAGCTTTACGGAGTCCTTAAGCCGCTGGGATTCGTGGACAAAGTCCGGCAGCGCGGCAACGTCTTCGGCTATCGACTCCAGCAGCTCGGGCGACGGCCTTCCTTGGAGGATTTCGAGGTTCAGGCGCTCGACCTTGTTGCTGAAGCTCTCGGCGGCAACGTCAACGTATGGTACGTAACGCAGCAGCGGGCCGGCGTTCAGGCGCAGGAAGCTGATCTTGTCCTGGGTCAGGCGGCGCCAGAAATCGTCCTCCCAGGCGCCGAAGACGCCCGACCATAGCTTGCGCACGGGATACGCATCCTGAGGAACACGCGCGAGCATCGCGCGGGCGGCCAGGATCGCCTCCTGATGGCCCTCGCCGTCGCGATTGTTAAGCGTGGCGGCCAGGATGCTTAGACGGCTGTTGAAGACTCGGACCAGGAGCGGCGTCTCGCTCTGGGCGCGCTCGTCGGCCTTCATGCCGAAGTCGTTTTGCCAGAAATCGATGATCAGGAACTCCGTCTTCTCCCCGTTGGGAAGGCGGTCGTAATACTTGCAGGTTTCCTGGTTGCGCGTGCCTCGCCCGAGCATCTGGTGGAGCTTGATCCGGGACTGGACCGGCTTCATGAACACAAGATTGACGCACTCGGGAACGTCGACGCCGGTGTCCAGCATGTCCACCGAGACGGCAATGCGCGGCTTGTCGCTCTTCTTGAACTTCGAGATCAGACCGTCGCCATAGGCGCCATCGTGGACGCGCTCGATGCTGTGGTGGATGACCTGGAGGAGTCCCACCCTTTCGTGTTCGGGGAACATCTCCTCGAACACTTCCCGAATGCGCTCGGCATGGGCCCTGGTCAAAGCAAAGATGATCGTCTTGCCGGGGAGGTTGCCGCCGCGATCCTTGATGCACTCCTCCCAGATCAGTTCCCACTGCTTGCGGATCGTGTCCTTGTTGGAAACCTTGTCCTCCAGGTCAGTGCCTTCGTAGTCGAGCGCGTCCGGGTCGATACCCTGCTCGATCAGGGTGTCGCGGTCCTCTTCGCTGAGGGCGGCGCCCTTAATCCCTTCGCGCTGGAAGAAGGTGTTGGACTGGAGGAGCTGGAATGGAACGAGGTGCCTGTCCTTCTGAGCCTGCTCGTAGGTGTAGAGGAAGGTCGGCTTGCGGTCCTCACACTGGAACGTGAGGAAGGTGTTGCGGTCGATGAAGTCGGCGGGCGTCGCGGTCAGGCCGATAATCCTGCCGTCAAAGTACTCGATGACCTCGTTGAATCGGTTGAAGATCGAGCGATGGGCCTCGTCGAAGACGACGAGGTCGAAGAAACCCGGCGTGAATCGCTCGAAGCAGCGAGACATGGTCTGGAGGGTAGCGACGTAGAGCCGCTGAGTCTTGTCGATGTTGCCGGTCGTGATGCGGACGCGCGGTTCCGCCGGCAGGAACGCCTTGAAGCCGTCCGTGAGTGCCTGCTCCACGAGCGGGTCCCGGTCGGCGACAAAGAGGACCTTCTCCGCCCAATGGCTGCGGAGCATCAGGTCGATCAAGGCCATCGTCGTCCTGGTCTTGCCTGTCCCGGTCGCCATCACCAGCAGCGCCCGGCGCCGGCCTGCCTCGAAAGCTTCTGTGACGCGCCTTATCGCCTCATACTGGTAGTCGCGGTTGACGATGGCCGTGTTGATCGCGGCGTCGGAGAGCGGCTGGCGATTCTGGCGGAAGAAATCCAAGCGCGCCAGGTCGTCGGACGAGAAGAAGCCCGCCACTTCGCGCGGGTGAGCCACGCCGGGCTCCCAGAAATAGGTTCGGAGGCCGTTGGCCATAAAGCCGAACGGCGGCAGGTCTTGTGAGCGCCCAACCTCCTCCAGGTAAAGCCGGAGCTGTTCTTCGCCTTCGCGCGGGTCCCTGGCCGTCTTCTTCGCTTCGACGATGGCGATCACTCGGCCGGTGGCGTCGTAGAGGCTGTAGTCGGTGAACCCGTTCCACGGAGTCGGGTCGTAAGCGTGGACAGGCACTTCGAAAAGCACCTGAGTACGGTCGTCGAGACGCCAGCCAGCCTTCCGGAGCTGGGGATCGATCAATGTCCATCGTGTCTGGGCTTCGCTGATTCGCATATCTGAAGATGTACGTGACGTTCCTGTGTGTTTTATACGACTAATCGCGTATTGCCGCCACTACCGAGGGGTTATGCCATGCCCCGCCAAATCAACGTCTGGGCCATCAACGCAGCCCCCCGCCACCTCCCCCTCTGAGCTCCGCCCCCAAACCCGTACCATCGCATCGTGACGAGACCCGCGCAGACCTTCGCCGCCGCCGCCGTCATCAAACCCGCCACCTTCGACCGCACACAACTCCGCACACCGCCCGGCTGCAAGGAACACCGGGTACCGGAGGCAACCACCACCAGAATCCGCTTATCCGTTCTCCATCCGCTGTCCATCCGTTGCCGATTTTTTCAAAACACCGAAATTACAAAACGAACGCCGATTTCGAATCTGCGAGCCCTCAAGAAGATGCCAGAAAATGCCGAAAAATCACCAAAATTCTCCCACGGCGGACGCGACCCGCCTTTGCTCTTTGCTCTTTGCTCTCCGTCCTCACGCTCCCCAACTCAGCGGCCGGAACGACCGCTCCGTCGGGCCCGCGTCGCGCTCCACGTAGCCCTCCGCGCGCAGCCGCGCCGACAGCTCCTCGATGTGGGCGGCGTCGCGAGTCTCGAGCAGCAGCCGCACCTCGACCCCGCGGACAGGGATATGGATGCCCTGCCGGATGTGATTGACCTCGAGCACGTTGGCTCCGGTGGCGGCGATCAGCGCCAGGAGCCGCGCAAGCATGCCCGGGCGGTCCTCGAGGCCGGCCGTGAGCGTCAGGTAGCGGCCGGCCTCGAGGAGCCCGTGCTGGACGATCGTCGCCAGGACGTTGATGTCGATGTTGCCGCCCGAGAGCACCGCCACCGTAGTGCGCCCGCGTGTCCCGACCTTGCCCTCGATCAGCGCGGCGATGCCCAGGGCGCCGGCGCCCTCGACCACGAGCTTCGTCCGCTCCAGGAGCAGCGCGATCGCCTGCGCGATGCTCTCCTCGCCGACGGTCACGATGTCATCCACGTAGCGCCGGATCAGGGGAAGCGTCACCTCACCGGGTTCGGGCACGGCCACGCCGTCCGCGATTGTCGGAGCCGGGTGTACCCGCGTCCGCTCGCCGCTCCGGAACGATCGCGCTGCCGCCGGCGCCGCGGCGGTCTGCACACCGATCACCTCGACGTCCGGCAACGAGGCCTTCAGCGCCAGGGCCACGCCGGCGATGAGGCCGCCACCGCCGACCGGCACCAGCACGAGACGGGCCCCGGCACACTCTTCGGCGATCTCCAGCCCCAGCGTCCCCTGGCCCGCGATTACGGCCGGGTCGTCGAAAGCCGGGACGAGAACCCTCCCCTCCTCCCGGGCGATAGCCCGCGCCCTGACCTCGGCCTCGCCGAAGTCGGCGCCGTGGAAAACGACGTGGGCGCCGTAGCCCAGCGTCGCCTGCACCTTGGCCAGCGCCGCGCCCTCGGGCATGACCACCGTCGCGCTGACCCCGAGGGCGCCCGCGGCCACGGCGACACCCTGGGCGTGATTGCCCGCGCTCGCCGCCACGACCCCACGAGAGCGCTCGGCCGGCGTCAGCGCGGCCAGCCGGTTGGCGGCGCCGCGCACCTTGAAGGAGCCGGTGTGCTGCAGACACTCGGCCTTGACCAGGAGGGGGGCGCCGAAACGCTCGCTCAGGGCGCGGGACTGAAGCAGGGGTGTGCGGTGGGCAACGCCGTACACCGGCCCGGCGGCGCGCCTGATGTCCTCGATCGTGACGCCGCCCATCACTACATGGTGAGCCTGGCCGAACCATCTCCCGCGCGCAGACCTCGAAGATGGCACGTGTCGTTGAGGGCGATTAGCACGGCGCGGGGACGCCCGGGAGCGGCCTCTCCGTCGCTGACTTGAAAGACGCTCACGGAGCAGTTCGCGATCGCGAACGGCATCGGCCGCCGGTACGGGAGTCCTAGCACGGTCTGGCAAAGCAGCGCGATCGGTCCGCCGTGGGAGACGACGGCCACGGTCCCCCGCGCATGGCCGTCTACGATCGACCAGAAGGCTTGACTGACGCGCTTGAGGAAGACGTCGCGCCCTTCCTCGCCGGGATAGACGCGCTCCGCCGGCCGGCCATCGGGCCCGACCGCGGGCCCGCCAAACCGCTGGCGCAGCTCGGCGTAGGTGGCGCCCGCGAACTCGCCGAAGTCGTACTCGCGTAAGCCCGCCAGCGGCACCGGTTCGCTGCCGATGCGCTCGCCGATGACCGCCGCCGTCGTGAACGCGCGTCGCAAAGGACTGCCGTAGACGTGAGTCACCCCCTCGGCCTGCAGACGCTCGGCGGTGAGCCGGGCCTCGGCCAGTCCCAACTGCGTCAAGTCGTAGTCGTTTTGCCCCTGGAGGCGGTTCTCATGGTTTCCGACCGACTCGCCGTGGCGGACGAGATAGAGCTTCATCTTTCACCCACGCCCGCCGCGGCGGGGGCAGACGGCGCTCGCCACTATTCCAACCCCTCCGGGACTGCTACTCGCATGAAGTTGGCCAGCATTCGCGAGGTCGCGCCCCAGATCAGGTGCTCGCCGAAACGGTACGCCTCCATCAGAGATGCGCGGCCGTTGAGCACGCGCTCCTGCATGACCAGGTTGAGGGGGTCGAGCAGATGGCTCAGCGGCACTTCCAGGACCTCAGCGACCTCGGCCGCCTGCGGGCGCCAGAGATAAGGCGAGACGCTGGCGTCAAGGGCGCCAACGTAGGGCGTAACGTGGAATCCACTCACCGTGACGAAGTCGTCGATGCGCCCCAGGACATCGACGTGCTCCGGCAGGAGCCCGATCTCCTCGTGGCTCTCACGCAGAGCCGTGAAAACGAGGTCGGTGTCTTCGGGGTCGCGAGCGCCGCCCGGGAACGAGATCTCGCCCTTGTGGTGCTCCACACGGTCGGTGCGTTTGGTCAGGACGACGTGCAGCTCGCCGCGGTAGTTGTAGAGAGGGATGAGTACCGCCGCGGCCGGACGGTCTTCGCGCGCCACCTCGCGGGCGGCGTATGCGGCCAGACGGCTGCGGATCATCTCGATCACGCGCTCCATTATGCCTTATCCTCGAACGACGATGCCCGAAAAGAAGCGCTTTCGAGGGCCGAGCGGCGTGCACGACGTGCTGCCCGAAGACCAGCCTTATTGGACCTGGCTGCGCGAGACGGCGACCCGCGTCGCGCGGCTCTACGGCTACCGGCCGATCGACACGCCGATCTTTGAGGACGTGGGCGTCTTCCTGCGGGCGGCCGCCGTGGGCACGGACATCGCCGACAGGGAGATCTACTTGTTCCGCGACCGCGGCGGCGACGAGCTGGCCCTGCGGCCCGAAGGCACAGCCGGCGTCTGCCGCGCGTACATCGAGCACGGCATGGGCTCCTGGCCGCAGCCGGTGCGCCTCTTCTACCTCGCCCCAGTCTTCCGCTACGACCGTCCTCAGGCCGGCCGCTACCGCCTGCACCACCAGTTCGGCGTGGAGGCGATCGGCGACTCTGGCTCCTATCTCGACGCCGAGGTGATCGACCTGCTCGCGACCTTCTACGCCGCGCTCGGCCTCCATGGCCACACGCTTCAGCTCAACAGCATCGGCGACGGCGTCTGTCGGCCCGCCTACATCGAGAAGCTCCGCGCCTACTACGCCGGCAAGCTCGACCGCATGTGTGGCGACTGCCGCCGGCGCTATGACGCCAACCCATTGCGCCTCCTCGATTGCAAGAATGCGCCCTGTCAGCCCTTCAAGGCCGAGGCGCCGGCGATCGGCGACCATCTCTGCGACGCCTGCGCGCAGCATTTCGCGTCGCTCCGTCGCTACCTCGACGAGCTGGCAATCCCCTTCGTCCTGCAGCCGACCCTGGTGCGGGGCCTCGATTACTACACCCGCACGGTGTTCGAGTTCCAGCCCGAGGAGGAGGGAGCCCAGAGCGCGATCGGCGCCGGCGGCCGCTACGACGGCCTGATCGAGGAGCTGGGCGGACAGCCGACGCCGGGTGTCGGCTTCGGCACCGGCATCGAGCGCCTGATCATCAATCTCAAGCGCCAGGAACAGGGTCCCGGCCCTCCCGAGCGCCTGGCGGCTTTCATCGCCGTGGCCGCCGCCGAAGGCGAGGGGCAGGCGCTGCGCCTGGCGCGTGACCTCCGCGGCGCCGGCATCAGCACAGTGGTGGGCGGCGGCCGCAGCCTCAAGGCCCAGATGCGCCAGGCCAACGCCCTCGGCGCGCACCACGCCCTCATCCTCGGCCGTGAAGAGCTGGCGGCCGGCACGGTGACCCTCCGCGACCTCGAGCGCCAGAGCCAGGAGCAAATGCCCGCGGCTGAGGCAGCTCGGCGGATTAGCATGCGGGGTGAGTGAGCGGCGCGGCCGGCGGATCGACGCGTCACGGCCAGCCACTCTGGGCCGAAAGAGGGCCTCGGTCATGGCTACCGAGATTGGTCAGTGGGGTCCTGGTCGGTCTTCATGTTGCGGATCAGGCTCAGCGTCTCTTCCAGGTCCTCGCTGAGCCGCGTCACGACGTCGTCGAGAGTAAGGGTCGCCGCGTCGGCGGGGGCCCGCGCCCCAGCGCTTGCTCCGCCCGCACGAGCCGCACGCCCGGTCGCGTCAGCCGCCGTCTGGTCGGAGCTTTTCCCATGCCGGAATAGCCTTGCGATCCTCCTCAGAGGAGCCGAGAGAGCTCTTCCTGGAGTCACGTCGCGCCTTCGCTCCCCGGTCTCATTTGGCACCCGTCAGGAGGCCGCGCGTAGGTCCGCGTCGTCGTCTTCCTCCGCATCCGTGTCCGGGAGCGACGCTCCGGGCATTGGGGAGGCCAGCGCGGACAGCGCGGCGATGCGCTGTTGCAGGTTCTGGACCAGCCAGGAGACGGTCCCGTACTCCTTCTCCGTCCGCTCGAGGAAGCCGCGGGAAGCGGCCTCAGCCTCCTTCGACTCCGCCGCGGCGCCCGCGGCGAGCGCGGCGGCGGCGCGGGCGTCTTCGACGGCCCGGAGGGCGACGGAGCCCAGCTCGCGCTGCATGGCCAGCGACTTCTCCAGCTCCTTGCCGGCATCTAGCAGCGTCTGGATCAACGAAACGAGGTCCTGGCCGGCCGCGCTGGCGTGCGTCGCGCTGGAAGCAATGTTCGCGGCGAGGCGGTCCGCGACGGAAGCGAACCCTCCGGGCTCATGGGAGCCGGCGTCCATGCCCGCGTTCTCGCCCTGACCTAAGCTTGCCTCACTCATTTTCGCTCTCCTCCTCCAAAGAGAAGACACACGCGGCCCGCAAGACCGTCGGGCGACAGCGCATCCAGGGCTGAATCCCCTTAACGGTTATCGGGCGTACGAGCATCGCTCTGAAGCCTTGACACCGGCAATGTCTCCGCGGCTGGAGGATTACCGCCCAGGAATGGTCAGCAAATTCCCCGTCGTCTCGTCCTCTCCTAACGAGCTCCCGTCGTAACCCATGGTGCGCTCCGCCGGCCGTGGTGAATCCGCTCACTTGTGCTATCATTAAGCCCAAGACTCCGCGAGGCCCCCGTCCGGGGGTCTCGGTCTGTCAGGCTGGTGATGCAGGACAAACTCCGCGCGATCGAAGGGCGCTTCGAAGCCATCGAAGCCGAGATGGCCGATCCCGCCCTTGTCTCCGACTACCAAAAGCTGCAGACCCTCGCCAGGGAACGCGCCTCGCTCGAGCGTGTGGTCTCTCTTTGCCGGGCCTTGCGCGGCGCCGAGGAGGAAATCGACGAAGCGCGGTCGCTCCTCCACGAGGGCTCCGATCCCGAGATGGCGCGCCTGGCCCGCGACGAGCTGGAGCGCCTCGAACCCGAAAGGGAGCGGCTGGAGGTTGACCTCAAACGCGCGCTTATCCCGGCCGACCCGCGGGACGAGCGCGACGTCATCGTCGAAGTCCGGGCCGGCACCGGCGGCGAGGAGGCGTCGCTGTTCGCCGCCGACCTCTATCGTATGTACTCACGCTACGCCGAGGCCAAGCGCTGGTCCGTCGAAGTGCTGTCGACCAGCGACAGCGACAAAGGCGGCTTCAAGGAGATCGTGTTCGAGATCCGCGGCAAGGGCGCCTATTCCCGGCTGAAGTACGAGAGTGGAGCCCACCGCGTACAGCGCGTCCCCGTCACCGAGGCCAGCGGCCGCATCCACACCAGCACGGCGACCGTGGCCGTGCTGCCCGAGGCCGAAGAAGTCGAGATCGACATCGACGACAAGGACCTCCGCATCGACATCTACCATTCCGGCGGCGCCGGCGGTCAGAACGTGAACAAGGTCGCAACCGCGGTGCGGATCACGCACGTGCCTACGGGCATCGTCGTCCAGTGCCAGGACGAGCGCTCGCAGCTCAAGAACAAGGTGAAGGCGATGGTCATCCTGCGCTCGCGCCTCCTGGCGCTGAAGGAGGAAGCGCAGGCCGCCGAGATCAGCAGCAACCGGCGCGCGCAGGTGGGGACCGGGGAGCGGGCGGAGAAGATCCGTACCTATAACTTCCCCCAGGACCGGGTCACCGACCACCGCGTGGGCCTCACCCGCCACGACCTGCCCGGGTTCATGGACGGCAAGATCGACGAGATGCTCGACGCTGTGTCCTCTTACGAGCAGGCCCGGCGCCTGGAAGAGTCGCTCGTTTGAGCGTTGCGGAAGCCCTCAGCTCTGGCGCGCATAGACTGGCCGGGGCCGGAGTCGAAGACGCCGCACTCGAGGCCGAGGTGCTGCTCCGCTTCGTCCTGGGCATCGCCCGCGAAGCCCTCCTCCAGGTCCTGCGCGAGCCCCTGAACGAGGAGCAAGCCTGCCGGTTCGAAGCGGTGCTCCAACGGCGCCTCGACCACGAACCGCCGGCTTACATCATCGGCCGGCGCGAGTTCTTCGGGCTCGCTCTCGAGGTGACGCCCGCCGTCCTCATCCCCAGGCCGGAGACCGAGATTCTGGTCGACGCCGCCATCGAGCTCGCGAGGCCGCGCTCGCGCATTCGCCGCGGCCCCGTGATCGCCGACATCGGGACCGGCTCCGGCGCCGTGGCCATCACCCTGGCCCTCAACGTCGCTCGCTCCGATGTCTACGGGATCGACGTCTCAGCCGAGGCCCTGGCTGTTGCCGAGCGCAATGCCGCGCGGCACGGCGTCGAGGAGCGCATCCTCTTCCTGCGCGGCGACCTGCTGTCACCGCTGCCCGAGTACGCCGACTTGCTGGTGGCCAACCTCCCCTACGTGACGACCGCGGACTGGGCCGAACTGCCGCCCGAGATCCGTGATCACGAGCCCCGCGCCGCCCTCGACGGCGGCCCTGACGGCCTCGACGTCATCCGGCGCTTCCTCGAAGAGGCGCCGCGGTTCCTGCGCCCCAACGGCTGCGTCTGCCTCGAGTTCGGCGCCGGTCAGGCGGACGCCGTGCTGGAGCTTGCTCGAAGCAGCTTCCCAGGTCTCTCGGCCGCGGTCAGGAAAGATCTCGCGGGACACGACCGCGTGCTCGTGGTCTCGCCGTGACCGGGCCAGCTTTCATTTCAAGCGATGGGCAAGCGGTCTAACATGGCATCCTGAGCCGGTCAGACCCGGACTTGCCGCCCCTGAGGGCCGGAAGCGTCTTGATCGAAGCAGAGCCGCTGGAGATCCCCAGCCCGCGTGGCCCAGTCCGGGCGCTGTACCACGCGCCGGCGCAGAACGGCGCCGCAGTCGTCTGCGTCGGCGGCTTTGACGGTGGTTTCGACGGCCCCGCCGACCGTCTTTTTCCGGCACTGGCGGAAGACCTCGCCCCGCGGGCCATCGGCGTCCTCCGCGTCGACTTTCGCGACAGCAGTCCTACCGGACCGGGCGTCGTCTCGGCGGGGGCTTCGGACGTGAACGCGGCGGTGGCCGAGCTGCGCCGCCGCGGCGTGAAGTGGATCGCCCTCGCCGGCCACAGCTTCGGCGGCGCCGTGATGATAACGGTCGCGGCGGCCGACCCCGCAATCGCCGCCGTCGTTACCCTGAGTACGCAGACTGCGGGGGCACAGGGAGCGCCCCTTATTGCGCCCCGCCCCCTCCTCCTGATCCACGGCCTCGACGACATCCGTCTACCGCCGGACTGCTCGCGTTACGTCTACGCCATCGCCGGCGAGCCCAAGAAGCTGGTCCTGCTCGAGGGGGCCCGCCACAGCCTGCGCCAGAGCGCCCCAGAAGTCCGCCGGCTGGTGCGCGAGTGGCTGATCGAGAATCTCACCAGCGGCAAATGAGGGCCGGCCAGCCCTCCCGCACGTATATACTCACCGGCATTGACGGTTCGGGGATCATGCTAAATTGGGGCCGCCGGAGCCAGAAGCCCGGCGCCAGATCAAGACCCCTGACGAAGTGAAGGGAAGGACTCGCTCGTGGCCAGTCAAGCAAAAACTGAACCAATGACAGAATGGGTGCGGCCGCTTCTCGTCGAGGCAATCGGGCCGCTGGCGCTCGTGTTCATGGGCGCCGGCGCCATCATCGCCACCGGAGGCAAGGACCTGGTGGCGATCGCTTTGGCCCACGGCCTCGCCATCGGCCTCATGGTCGCCAGCGCCGGTCACATCTCGGGCGGCGTCTATAACCCTGCCCTTACCGTCGGCCTGGTGCTGGGTCAGAAGCTGGCGCCGGTAAAGGGCGCCGCCTACATCGTCGCGCAGCTCGCCGGCGCAACCGTTGGCGCCGTACTGCTTACCATCGTCTTCCCGGAGGCCGCCCGCGACGCCGTCAAGCTTGGTACACCTTTACTCGGTGAAGGGATCAGCACCGGCAGGGGCTTGCTGTTCGAGATCGTGATGACCTTTTTCTTGATGTACGCGGTCTACGGCACGGCCGTCGACCCTCGGGGTCCGAAGGCGATCGCCCCCTTGGTTATCGGACTGATCATCACGATGGACATCTTCGCCGGCGGAGCCGCGACCGGGGCCGCGATGAACCCCTCCCGGGCCTTTGGCCCTGCGCTCGTGAACGGGACCTGGACGGACCACTGGGTTTACTGGGTCGGACCGATCATTGGGGCGGTGATCGCCACGGGGGTTTACGTGTACATCTTGCTAAAGCCCGAAGCCGAGCCGTGAGCCGCGCGATTGGGCTCCTGAAGTGATCGAGGTGGGTCACAACGGCCACTCGGGGGTTTGGGGCGCCTTTTCTCGGGACTACGGCCGACAAAGTGGCGCGCCACTCTTCCTGCTCGGTCCTGGTCGTGCGCTAGCCTCATCCTGGGCGCTGTCCGCCGATGATTCAAATCGACATCCCCGGCTCCCGGTCGCTTCGCCTCGACCATCTGGTGCTCGACGTCAATGGCACACTGGCGGTCGACGGCCTGCTCCTGCCCGGCGTCGCCGAGCGGCTTGCAAAGCTTCGGGAGCTGCTCGCTCTTCATCTCCTGACCGCCGACACGCACGGCCGCCAGACGGAGATCGACTCCGAGCTCGGCCTGAAAGCCGTGATCATGCGGACCAACGCGCCCGAGGCAGAGCAGAAAAGGGACTACGTCGACAATCTTGTCGCCGAGCGGGTTGTAGCCATCGGCAATGGCGAAAACGACCGTCTAATGCTGCGCCGGGCGGCTCTTGGGATCGCGGTGCTCGGTCCCGAGGGACTGGCGCTCGCCGCGCTGCGCGAGGCCGATGTCCTTGCCCCAAATATCGGGGCAGCGCTCGACCTCCTGCTCAACCCTCGCCGTCTAATAGCGACGCTGCGGCGTTAGCGCCGCCCGAACCTCCGCGCCAGCTCCTCGGCGCTCAGGTGCACCGCCGTGGGCCGGCCGTGGGGACAGGTCTGCGGCAGCTCGCACTCTTCGAGCTGTCGCACGAGGTCGCGCATTTCCTCGAACGACAGCGTCTGGCCGGCGCGGACCGCGGCATGGCAGGCCAGCGAAGCCGCGACGCGGTCGCCCGGGTCGGCAGGACCGTCCTCCCGCGTCAGAAGGTCGAGCAGCTCAATGAAGGCGCGGCCCGGATCGTCGGCCCGCAGTTGAGGCGGCGCTCCCCTCAGCAGGTAACCCTCCGACCCGCGTCCGCCCCTGCCTCCGGGCCCGAAGGCCTCGACCTCAAAGCCGTGGCGGCCGAGGGCGTCGCGCAGGCCGGCGACCAGCGCCGCCTGGGCGGGCGTGAGGTCGAGAGCGACGGCGCCGAGGAGGCCCTGGCGTGGTGACGCCGTCGCGGCGCGCTCCGCCCGAAGGCGCTCGAAGATCACCCGCTCGTGCGCCGCGTGCTGGTCGATCAGGTACAGTCCCGCTGGTCCCTCGGCGATGATGTATGTCGTCCCCGCTTGGCCCAGCGGCCGCAGGAGGGGGAGACGGGCGAGCAGCGGCGACTGCGTCGCCTCCGGCGCCGGGTCGCGTGGCGGCAGGCGCGCTTGCAGCGGAAGCGAGACCAGGGTCAGCCCCGGCGGCGACCTGTCGTTCTCGTCTTCCGGCGCTTGCTCGACCGCGTAGGCGTCGCGACCCGACCAGGCGCCGAGACCGGCGTGGGGCGCGAGGCCGGCAAGGGCCCGGCGCAGGGGCCTCTGGACGAGCGCGAACACCTCGCGCTCGTTGCGCAGGCGGACCTCGGCCTTCGCGGGATGGACGTTGACGTCGACCTCCTCGGGAGGCACGCGGATGTCGACCAGCGCGATGGGGAAACGGCCACCGGGCAGGAGCCCGCGGTAGGCCTCCTCCACGGCAAAGGTCAGCGAGCGGCTGCGCACCCAGCGGCGGTTGACGAAAACGGTGATGTAGGAGCGGTTCGCCCGCGAGACCGAGGGCGGAGCGGCCAGGGCTTCGAGCCTGTGGCCCTCGCTCGTATCCTCCACAGCCAGCATCGACGCGGCTACGGCGTGGCCGTAGATGCCGGCGGCGGCCTCGCGGCGGTCGCCGCTGCCGCTGGTCGCGAAGCTCTCGCGCCCGTCGAGGACCAGGCTGAAGCGGACCTCGGGATAGGCAAGGGCGTAGTGGGTCACGACCGCCACGATCTGGCCGGCCTCGGCCGAAGGCGAACGCAGGAACTTCAGCCGCGCGGGCTGGCGCCGGAAAAGACCGAATGCGGCAAGTGTCGTGCCGGCAGGGGCTCCCTCGGCCCGCCGCTCAACGGTCTCGCCCCCGCGCAGGCGAAGGTAAGCCCCATGAGGCGTGTCCGCCGGACGTGAGACGAACTCGACATCGGCCACGGCGGCGATGCTGGGCAGCGCCTCGCCCCGAAAGCCCAGGGTCGCGACCGCGTTGAGGTCGGCGTCGGCGGACAGCTTGCTGGTTGCGTGACGGCAAAAGGCGATCTCGATCTCGTCCGCGGGGATGCCCCGGCCGTCGTCGACGACGCGGATCAGTGTCAGGCCGCCGCCGTTGGCCTCGACGCTGATCCGGGCCGCGCCGGCGTCGAGGGCGTTCTCGACCAGCTCCTTCACGGCCGACGCGGGCCGCTCGATCACCTCGCCGGCGGCGATCCGGCTGGCGATTTCCGGCGGCAGGACACGGATCGCCATGGTCAAACCATTTTAGCCCTTTCACAGTTGTTCGCGATGGCGGTCGGAAGCTATCCTTGACTCTCGCCCCTGGAGTTATGTCCAGGGGTTTCATCCAGACCAGCCCGCCGCGGGCGGCTTTCCTTGAGCGATGCTCCGCGTCCTACCGCTATCAATTCTTCTGCTCCTGGCGATCGGCCTCGTGCGCGGGCGACCCACGACCGGCGGCGCGCTTAGCGGCCCGGACTACGCCGCCCCGGCCGCCGCCGCCGAGCTACTGGTCGGGCTCCGACCCCAGGCCTACGCCTTGACGGACGCCATGATCGAGTCACGCCTCGGCGGCCGCCTGATCGGCCGTCTGCCGGCGCTGGGCGTCGTCCGGCTATCGTTGCCGGCGGACGAGCCCCTGCCCGCGGCCGTTGCCCGGCTGCAAGCCCTGCCCTGGGTCGAGTACGCCGAACCGAACCTGCTGCTCCGCGCCACGGCGGTCCCGAACGACCCGTTCTTCAGCGGCCAGGGAGCCTACCTCGATCAGGTCCAGGCGCCCTCA
Organism: uncultured Dehalococcoidia bacterium; assembly: GCA_964422735.1. GTDB lineage: Bacteria > Chloroflexota > Dehalococcoidia > DSTF01 > WHTK01 > CAYRCD01. The sequence goes on from CAYRCD010000003.1 coordinate 29,210, forward strand.
GCCTGGGACGTCGAGGAGGGCCAGGACGCGGTGCTGGTCGCCGTCTTGGACTCGGGCATCGAGCTCGGCCACGAGGACCTGGTCGGCAAGGTATGGTCCAATCCGTTCGAGGTCCCCGACAACGGCGTGGACGACGACAACAACGGCTGCGTCGACGACGTCCACGGCTGTGGCTTCGTCACGCCCCAGAGCGCCGACCCGGCTTGCAGACAGGCCGCCGCCGGTTCGATCAACGACGACAACGGTCACGGCACCTTCGTCAGCGGCATCATCGCGGCCCGCGGCCATAACGGCATCGGCGTGATCGGCGCCGCCCCGGGAGTGACGATCCTGCCCGTGAAGATCCTCGATTGTCTCGGCGGCGGCACGGCGGCGGACGCCGCCCAGGGCATCCTCTACGCCGCCCGCGCCGGGGCGCGAGTCGCGAACGTCAGCTTCGGCGCCGACGGCGAGTCCATCACTCTGGGCAACGCCATCCGCCAGGCCAGCGAGAAGTACGGGATGATCGTCGTCGCCGCCAGCGGCAACGAGGGATCGGGCAGAGTCACCTTCCCGGCGCGGCTGCCCCAGGTGATCGCCGTCGGCTCCAGCGGGATCCCCACCGACCAGAACGCGCGCTCCCCCTTTAGCGATTGGGGGCCCGAGGTCGCTGTGGCCGCGCCCGGCCTCAACATCATCAGCACCGTACCGAAGCAGTTCTGCGCTACCGCCTGGCTCTGCGTCCAGGGTGACCAGCCTTACGCCCTGGCCAGCGGGACATCTTTCGCCGCGCCGCTGGTTTCGGCCCTGGCCGCGCTGATCGTCTCTCGCACGCCGAACCTCAGTCCCGACGCCGTACGCCACCTGATCCAGGCCACGGCCGAGCCCCTGCCCGATGGCGCCACGCCAAATTGGGATGGCGCCGGCCGCATCCGCATGCGCTTCGCGCTCGACGTCCGCCGCTTCTACCTCGGCGCGGCCGGGTTGAGCCGCCAGTGAGCCCGCGCGCCACGGCCGCGCTCCTCACCGTCGGCTGCGTTTGGGGCGCGTCTTTCCTCTTCATCCGCGTCGCGATCAACGACGGCCTGGCGCCGGTCCAGATCGTGCTCGTTCGCGGCCTCAGCGGCGCCATTATCCTCAACGTCATCGTGCTTGCGCAGAGGCGTCCCTTCGCCTTGAGGCGCAGCAACCTCCCACCCATCGTCGCGCTCTCGATGCTGGGGACCGTGCTTCCCTTCCTGGCAATCACCTGGGCGGAGACCGAGATCGACAGCGGGCCGGCCGCGGTGCTCAACGCCACAATGCCGGTGTTCACCACGCTTTTCGCCGCGGTCTTCCTGGCCGACGAGCGCCTGAGTCCGCGGACCGTCGCCGGCGTCGGCCTCGGCCTCGCCGGTGCCGCAATCCTGACCGGCAGCGACGTGTTCAGGCTCGGCGAAGCGAGCACGGCAGCCCAGCTCGCGGTCGTCGCCGCGTCCGCCTCCTACGGCGCCAGCGCCGTTTTGGTGCGCATACTGGTTCGCCGCAACGACTCGCTGTCACTGAGCGCCGCCAGCGTGACCGTCGCCGCCGTCGCCCTGGCCGCGATCGCCGCCATCTTCCAGCCGCCGACCCTGGAGGGCTCGGCCTCCGCTTGGGGCTCCATGCTCGCCCTCGGCGTCCTCGGCACCGGCGTCGCCTACGTCTTCTACTACTGGCTGATCGAGAACGTCGGCAGCGTGCGCGCCTCGCTCGTCACCTACGTCATCCCCGTGGTCGGCGTGGCCCTCGGCGCGATCGTCCTGCATGAGGCGGTGCGGTGGAACACGTACGCCGGCGGCGGCGTGATCGCCCTGGGCGTCGGTGTTGGCACCGGCGGCTTCGACCGTGGTGCCGGCATGATCTCGGCCGCCCTGCGCCGCCGCGCGCCGGCCGCCGCCGCGGCGGTGGACGCTGGCGCCGCAGAAAACTAGGATCGGGACATGCCCTCGCAGACCACCGAACCACCGCCGCCGAAGCCCGAGCTCGTACTCGAGAACTGGCGGCACGAGATGGACGCCGCCCATCTGTACAGATTTCTTGCCGCGCGCGAGGTAAACGAAAGCCGCGCCGCAATCTTGCTGGAGATGGCCGACTCCGAGGTCCATCACGCCGGGGTGATGGAGCGGGGGCTGCGCGAGCTAGGCATTCCTCTGCCACAGCACAGGCTCAGCGCCCAGACCAGGGTGCTGAAGCAACTGGCCCGGCTTTTCGGCCCGCGCGTGGTCTATCCGATCATGCACAGCTTCGAGATCGTGGGCACAGCCGAGTACGCCGCCCAGGACAAGGCCACCGCCGCCCTGGCCTCTGACGAGCGCTCGCACGCGCGCGTGCTCGGCGAACTGGCGCAGGGAGGCGGGCGGACCGAGCGCTGGCACCGCTCCGGTGGCGGCGGCACCCTGCGCGCTTCCGTCTTCGGGATCAGCGACGGCCTGGTCTCGAACCTGAGCCTGGTGATGGGCTTCGCCGGCGCCCGCGCCGACGCCAAGTTCGTCCTCCTCGCCGGCCTCGCCGGCCTCCTGGCGGGAGCGTCCTCGATGGCCGCGGGCGAGTACGTCTCGATGCGGGCCCAGAAGGAGCTTTTCGAGCGCCAGATCGAGCTCGAGGCCGCCGAGCTCGCGGTTACCCCGGACGAAGAGCTCGAGGAGCTGGTGCTTATCTACCGGGCCAAAGGCTTCGATAAAGAGCACGCGGAGGAGCTGGCCCGGCGCCTGCTCGAGGACCCCGGCGTCGCCCTCGACACGCTGGTGCGCGAAGAGCTGGGACTCGATCCCCGGGAGCTGGGGTCACCGGTCGGCGCCTCCGTGGGGTCGTTCTTCTCTTTCGCGGTCGGCGCCTCCCTGCCGGTGATCCCCTTCTTCTTCGGCGCCAGCTGGCCGCTGGTTGCCCTGAGCATCGGGGTCAGCGGCCTGGCGCTGTTCGCGGTCGGCGCCGCGCTTTCGATCTTCACCGGACGAAGCGTCATGATCAGCGGCGGCCGCCAGCTCCTGATCGGCGCCGTCGCCGCCACGGTGACCTTCTTCCTGGGCAAGCTCATCGGCGTCTCGACCGGGGTGTGACCGGCCTGGCGACGGCGTAGAGACGCGGCTTTAGCTCCGGTCCCCGGCGTCCTCGGCAGAGGCCGTCCCGCGCAGGTTTGAACGTCCGCCAGAATACGAACCGCGTCTCTACGGCCGGCTCGGGGGCGTCACGCCCAACCTGGAATCCCCCAGACTCAGTCCTGGCTCTTCGCCCTCGCCCTCGCCCTCAATTCATACAGCTTGTTCAGCGCCTGAAGGGGCGTGAGCGCGTCGAGGTCAAGCGCCCGCAGCTCCTGCTCGACCTCCGAGGGAGTAGCGATCAGCGACAGCTGGGCCGCGGGCTCGGCCGGCCTTCGGCTGCCGGAGCCGTCGCGCCCCGCCGCCTCCAGGGTTGCCAGCACCTCACGCGCTCGGTCGATCACCGGCACGGGCATGCCGGCCAGCTCGGCGACGTGGATGCCGTAGCTGCGGTCGGCGCCGCCGGGCACGATGCGGTGGAGGAAGACCACGTGGCCATCCTGCTCGGTGACGGCGACGCTGAAGTTGCGGACGCGGGGCAGGCTCGCGGCCAGGCGGGTCATCTCGTGGTAGTGGGTCGCGAACAGGGTTTTGGCGGCTCGCTCGGGGCTCACGTGCAGGTACTCGACCACCGCGCGAGCGATCGCGAGGCCATCATACGTGCTGGTGCCGCGGCCGACCTCATCGAAGAGCACCAGGGAGCGGCGCGTCGCGTTGCGCAGGATCGCCGCCGTCTCCAGCATCTCGACCATGAAGGTCGACTCGCCGCGGCCGACGTCGTCCTGGGCTCCGATGCGCGTGAAGATGCGGTCGACGACGCCGATGCGCGCCGAGGCGGCCGGCACGAAGCTCCCGATCTGGGCCAGGAGGACTATGAGCGCGACCTGGCGCAGGTAGGTCGACTTGCCGGCCATGTTCGGGCCCGTGAGGACGACGACCTGGGCGTCGCCGGTGTCCAGATCGGCGTCGTTGGGCACGAAGCGGCCGGGGCCGAGGCTACGCTCGACCACGGGGTGGCGGCCGTCCCGAACCACGATCGCGTCGCCTTCGTCCACCTGGGCGCGGACGTAGCCCTGGCGCGCGGCCGTCTCCGCCAGGGCGCTGAAGACGTCGATCTCGGCGATCGTCGAGGCCGCGGTGTGCAGGCGAGGAGCCAGGGTCGCGATGCCGGCGCAGACGCCCCGAAACAGCGAGGCCTCGAGGTCGCCGATCACCTCGCGGGCCGCGGCGATCTTCTCCTCCAGCTCCTTAAGGCGCGGCGTGACGTAGCGCTCGGCGCCAACCAGGGTCTGCTTGCGCTGATAATCGTCGGGGACCAGCGCCAGGTTCGACTTGCTGACCTCGAGGTAGTAGCCAAAGACGCGGTTATAGGCGACGCGCAGCGAGCGTATGCCGCTGCGCTCGCGCTCCTCGGCTTCGAGCGCGGCGATTGCCGCGCGGGCGTCACCGGTCAGGCCTCGCGCCTCATCCAGTTCTGCCGAGAAGCCCGCGCGGATGACCCCGCCCTCGCCCACCGCCGGCGCGGGGTTGTCCGCGATCGCGGCTGAGACCAGCGCCGCGGCTTCCGCTGCGGCCTCTCGAGAGAACGCGTCCGGGCCGTCTTCACAGCCGAGGCCGGCGGCGGCCAGGAGCGAGGGGTAGGCCTCGAGGCCGCGCCGTAAGGCGGCGAGGTCGCGCGGCGAGGCGCGGCCGGCGACGGCGCGGCCGGCGATGCGCTCGGCATCGGGCAGGCCGGCGAGGAGGTCGCGTGTCCTGGCCCTGGCGACGCCGTCGTCGAAAAAGTGCTGGACCCGGTCCAGCCGTGCCTCGATCGCCGCCGGATCGAGCAGGGGCTGGCCCAGCCAGCGCGCCAGCAGGCGGTTGCCCATCGGCGTGCGCGTCTGGTCGATCGCTCCCAGGAGCGAACCCTGACGCCGCCCCTCGCGCGCCGTCTCGATCAGCTCGAGGTGGCGGCGCGCGGCCGGGTCGATGGTCATGAAGCCCGCCGGGTTGAAGACGCGAAGGTCGCGGACGTTCTCGGCCGCGGCTTTCTGGTTCTCCTCCAGGTAAGCCAGGGCGGCGCCGGCGGCGCTGATCGCGGGGCTGAGTCCGCGCAGACCGAAGGCCTCGACGGAGGCAACGTTGAAGTGGCGGCGCAGGATGCGATCGGCCTCGTCGGCCTGGAACAGGCGGGCGTCGAGCGGCGTCAGGGGTCCAGTGAAAGGCGCCGGCAAATCTCGTCCCTCGGGCACAAGCACCTCGGCCGGTTGCAGGCGCGCGAACTCCGCCGCGAGGTCCGCGTCGTTCACGCAGGCGCAGGCGAACTCGCCCGTCGTCACGTCGACGTAGGCGAGGCCGTGCAACTCCCGTTCGTCCTGAGCTTGGCGCAGGACAGAAGACCGGGGCCGAAGGGCCGGGCCGAAGGCAGGCGCGACCGCGACCAGGTAGTTGTTCGCGCTCGCCTCGAGCAGGGCCTCCTCCACCACCGTCCCCGGCGTGACGACGCGGACGACGTCGCGGTCGACGATGCCTTTTGCCTTACGAGGGTCCTCGAGCTGCTCGCAGATCGCGACCTTGAAGCCGCGCGACACCAGCCGGCGCAGGTGCGCTTCCAGGGAGTGATGCGGCACCCCGGCGAGGGGTACGCGCAGGTCCTTGCCCATCGGCTTCGACGTCAGAGTTATGTCGAGCTCCCTCGCCACGAGCTTCGCGTCGTCGTCGAAGGTCTCGTAGAAGTCGCCCAGGCGGAAGAAGACGATCGCGTTCGGATAACGGCGCTTGACGTCGAGGTACTGGCGCCGGATCGGGGTGGCGTCGTCCATCACGCGAATGTAGAACGTGGCAAAGCCGGGGCGAACATTTGCCCTAGTCTATGCCTGGGCAGCGGGAGGCTGCAACGCCGCAAACATCCGCGAGTCGAGGCGCCGGGGCCGCGGACAGCGGATGACACAACGGATAAGCGGATGGCTGCACTCGGGCCGTACTATCCGCTCCTGGGTTGCTTGTTAGCCGTGGATCCTTAGCGCGCCGCCGAAACCTCGATCGCCTCGCCCGGACGCGGGATCGCCGCCTCCGGCCCCAAGGCATCGACCACGCGCACGGCCTCGGGCGCGATCACGCGGCAGGCGTCACAACGGATGCAGAGCGCGTCCTCGATCGCGTAAGCGCCGTCCTCCAGCTTGATTGCGCCCGTCGGGCAGTAGTCCGCCGCCTTCGCCAGGTCACCCTCCTGCGCCGATATCTCGTAGCGAACCAGGCCCTTGCAGACGCGGGCACGGCAGCGGCGCTCGAAGATGTGCTCCTCTAGATCCTCGCGGAACCAGTCGATCGTCTGGACGATGATCGCCGGCGCAGCCTGGCCGTGGATGCAGTTCGAGAAGCGGAGCGTGTCGGCGAGGAGGCGGAGCTTGCCGATGTCGCTCTCACGCCCACCACCGCGCTGGATGCGGCGGATGATCTCGACCATGCGCTGAGTGCCGCCATGACAGGTCGTGCAGCGGCCGCAGGACTCGTCCTCGAGGAACCAGGAGAACTGGGCGCAGAGGTCGACGATGCAGGCCGAGTCGTCCAGGAAGACCTCGCCACCACCGCCCATCGAGGCCATCTTGTTGGCCTTGAACTCCTCGGGCTCGAGCTTAAGGTCGAGCGCGAACTCGGGCATGATCCCGGTCAGGGGTCCTCCGGGCTGGACGGCCTTGAACGTCCGTCCTTCTGGCGGGCCGCCACCGCAGACCTCGTAGGCCTCGCGCAGGGTGAGGTTCATCGGCAGCTCGAAGCAGCCGACCCGGAGGACATGTCCCGAGAGCGTGAACATCATCGTGCCGGCGTTGCGGCCGGTGTCGATCTCCAGGTACTTCTCAACGCTGTTGCGCAAGAGCCAGGCCGCCGAGTGGTAGGTCTCGACGTTGTTGACGTTCGAGCCTTGGCCGAACACTCCTGACGCCGCGGGGTAAGGCGGCCTGATCTTGGGCATGCCGCGCGCGTCCTCGATCGAGGCGATCAGGCCCGACTCTTCGCCGCAGACGTAGCTGCCGGCGCCACGGATCACCTTCATCTCAAACGCGAAGTCGCGACCCAGAACCTTTTCCCCGAGTATGCCCCTCTCCCGCGCTTGCTCGACCGCTTTGACCACGCGATCGAAAGACAGGGGGTACTCCTCGCGGATATAGATGTAGCCGCGGCTGGCGCCCGTGGCCCAACCGCAGATCACCATGCCCTCGATTAACGCGTGGGGGTCGTTCTCCATCGTCATGCGGTTGACCCAGGCGCCGGAGTCACCCTCATCGGCGTTGCACACGACCGCCTTCGGCGTCGTGGTCGACGTGCGCAGGAAGTCCCACTTGCGGCCGGTGGGGAAGTCCGAGCCGCTGCGGCCGCGGAGGCGGGAGTCGAGCACCTCCTTGATCACGTCTTCCTGGGTCATGGTCAGAGCGCGGTCGAGGCCGGCGTAGGCCCCGCGGGCGACGAATTCGTCGATGTTCTCGGGGTCGGCCTCGCCCATGTCCTGCATGAGGCGGCGGACCTGGATCGACCACCAGCCGTGGTCGCTCATGGCGGCCACGCCGTCGACGCCGGCGCCGTCGAGGGCGCCGAGCGCCCACTCTAGCCCGGCGCCGTCACGGACGAGCACGGATTCGACGAAGGCGGGCACCTGGTCGGCAGTGACGCGCTGGTAGAGGACGGCGGAGCCGCCGGGCTTCGCGACCTGGAGGACCGGGTCGGCGAAGGAGAGACCGTTGCCGCCGACCTGGTCGACGTTGATGTCGAGGTTGCGCCTTGCCACCTCTTCGCGGACCGCGCGCAGGGTCTCGAGCGCTCCGCTGGCGATGCTGGAGGTGTCGACGCAGACGGCCACCCGCGGCCTGTCCCGCGCCTCCAGGCGGCGCTTCGCCGCTTCGGCCTGGGCCACCAGGTCCTGGTAAGTGGGCATGCTCTTCTCACGTAGCTGCAGGTCTTAAGACCTGCTGGGCGCGCGAACGCAGGTCAAAGACCTGCAGCTACACGGCTACGCCTTCTTGACCTCCTTCAGCGCCCGCACAAGGTCGACTATCTCTGCTGCGTCGAGGGGGCCCACGACTCTGCCGTCCACCCAGACCTGCGGCGCGTGGTCGCAGGTGCCGTTGCACTGGCCCAGGTGTAAACCGAGGCGGTTGTCGGCCGTGTTCTCACCCATGCCGCAGCCGAGCATCTTCTCCAGCACCAGGCGGAGGTTCTCGCCTCCCTTTATGTAGCAGGCCGGACCAGAGCACCAGGAAATGAGCGTCTCCGGCGGCGGCGTGGTGCGGAACTCGGAGTAGAAGGTGATCGACCCGTAGACGCGCGCTTCGGGCAGGCGCAGCTGCTGCGCCAGGGCCGGAATCGCCTCACTGGGCACGTAGCCGTAGTGGTGCTGGATGCGGTGGAGGGCCTCGAGGAGGTCGCCCTCGCCGGGGGCGAGGCCTTCGAGCAGGTGACGAACCTCGAGGGTAGCCTCGTTCACGCGCGCGGCGCCGTAGAAGCTGGTCATGCCGGCGTCAATATACGAGAGGGTCGGGGTAGGGTAAAGCCGCACCTCAGACCCCCGACTGTGCTAAAATTCGGCGCCCCGCTCCCTCAGCACTCACCAGCGAGACCGCATGAACATCGCCGGCGCCTATGTTCTCGCCGCCTCGCCCGACCGCATCTGGTGGGCGCTGCATGACGTCGAGGTACTGCGCGAGACGCTGCCCGACTGCGAGAGTCTGGAGCAGACGGCACCCGACACCTTCACCGGCGTGGCAAGGGTGGGGATTGCGGTCATCAAGGGAACTTATGACGGTTACGTCCGCCTCTCCGAGGAACGCGAACCTGTGTCCCTGCACGTCAGCGTTGAGGCGCGCAGCGGCCACGCCCAGATCAAGGGCGAGGGCAGCCTCAGTCTCGAACCAGCCGACGGGGGGACGCGGCTGGCTTACGCCGGCGACGCGCGCGTCTTCGGGCCCCTGGCCGCGGTCGGCCAGAGGCTGATCCCCAGTGCCGCCAAATCGATGACCGAGCGCTTTTTCAAGAACCTGGAGCGCAAGCTGACGCAGTCGGCCGTGCCCTGAAGGAGGTCACATGGCTAACCAGAAAGTCGCACTGACCGTGAACGGCGCCCGCCACGAGGTCGAGGTCGAGCCTCGCCTTCTCCTCGTTCACCTCCTGCGCGAGAACCTGAGCCTGACCGGCACGCACGTCGGTTGCGACACCAGCCAGTGTGGTGCCTGCACCGTCCTCCTCAATGGCCAGGCAGTAAAGTCCTGCACGATGTTTGGCGTCCAGGCCGACGGCGCCGAGATAGTCACGATCGAGGGCCTGAAGCAGGACGGCACGCTCCACCCCCTTCAGGAGGCGTTCTGGAACGACCACGGCCTCCAGTGCGGCTACTGCACCCCCGGCATGATCATGTCCGCCCTTGGCTTCCTGCAGGAGAACAAAGACCCCAGCGAGGCCGAGGTGCGCGAGTCCCTGCGCGGCAACCTCTGTCGTTGCACCGGCTACCAGAACATCGTCAAAGCAGTCCAATCGGCGGCGGCTCAGATGCATGGAGGCTCGCGATGACCACCATGCAGAGGCCGCCAAAGCTGATCGGCCAGCCGGTGCGCCGGCGGGAAGACCCGCGCCTGATCACGGGCCGGGGAACATACGTCGACGACATCAAGCTCGCGGGCATGCTCCACATGTCGGTCGTGCGCAGCACCTACGCCCACGCGCGCCTGAGCCGCGTCGACGTCGCCGGAGCGAGGTCGGCGCCGGGCGTGCGCCTGGTCATGACGGGAAGCGAGGCGCGGGCCTGGGGCGGACCCGTGCCGGTCGCGGGAGTCATCCCCGGCATGCACCAACCGGAGCGCTTCCCCCTTGCCGGCGGCGTCGTCCGCTACGTAGGCGAGGGCATCGCCGCCGTGGTCGCGGATGATCGCTATCTGGCCAAAGACGCGGCCGAGATGATCGACAGCGACTACGAGGAGCTGCCGGTCGTGATCGACGCGCGCAAGGCCCTCGAGGCCGGCTCGCCGCTGGTCCATCCCGAGTTCGGCACCAACTTGGCGACGCCGATACCGATCGGCGACGCCGCGGCGACCGACGCCGCTTTCGCCGGCGCCGACGTGATCGTGCGCCAGTGGATGGTGAACCAGCGCCTGATCCCCAACGCGATCGAACCACGCGGCGTGGTCGCGCATTATGAGCCCGGCCCGGAGACGCTGACGGTCTGGTCTTCTACCCAAATACCGCATCTTCTCAAGACCTTGCTCTCGGGCGCCGTACGCATCCCCGAGCACAAGATCAGGGTGATCGCACCCGAAGTGGGCGGCGGCTTCGGCTCCAAGCTAAACGTGTACCCGGAGGAGATACTCGCCTGCCTGGCCTCAATCCAGCTTGGCCGGCCCGTGAAGTGGATCGAGGAGCGCTCCGAGGCTTTCCAGGCCACGATCCACGGCCGCGACATTCATGCCACGGTCGAGCTGGCCGCACGCAGCGACGGCAGGCTCCTGGGCCAGCGCATGCACATCGTCGCCGACATCGGCGCTTACCAGCATCTGCTGACCGCGGCGATCCCGACCCTAACGGCGTTCATGCTCCCGGGTGCGTACAAGGTGCCAGCGCTCTCGGGGGAGATCCTCGAGGTCTTCACCAACAAGACGCCTACTGACGCCTACCGGGGGGCGGGCCGCCCCGAGGCGACGTACTTCATCGAACGCGGCATGGACATGCTGGCGAAGAAGCTGGGCATGGACCCGGTCGAAGTCCGGCGCAAGAACTTTATCGGCAAAGATGAGTTCCCCTACGCGACCAGTGGCGGTCTCCTCTACGACAGCGGCGACTACGAGGGTACGCTCGACCTCGCGCTCAAGAACGCGGATTACCCCGGCCTGCGCCGCCGTCAACAGGAACTGCGCTCGCAGGGCCGCTATCTGGGCATAGGCCTCTCAACCTGGGTCGAAATCTGCGGCATCGGGCCGTCCTCGGCCTTGCCGGCGGGTGGCTGGGAGTCCGGCACGGTCAGGATCGAGCGCACGGGTAAAGTGACGGCCACAACCGGAGTCTCGCCCCACGGGCAGGGCCAGGAGACTTCCTTCGCCCAGATCGTGGCTGATGGTCTCGGGGTGCCATTCGAGGACGTAACGGTGATTCACGGTGACACGGCCCTGGTGCCGTTCGGGATAGGCACCTTTGGCAGTCGCGCGACGGCTGTCGGCGGCGCCGCCCTCGTGATGTCGGTGGACAAGGTAATCGCGAAAGCGAAACGCTTCGCCGGCCACATCCTGGAGGCGCTGCCTGACGACATCGAGTACGAATACGGGCGTGCTTTCGTGCGCGGCCATCCGGACAAGGGCCTGAGCCTGCCGGAAATCGCGGCCGCGGCCTGGAACGCCCCAAACCTGCCGCCGGACACGGAACCGGGCCTCGAGTTCACCAGCTACTTCGAGCCAGGGAACTTCACTTTCCCGTTCGGGGCGCACATCGCCGTCGTCGAGGTCGACGCCGAGACGGGCAAGATCGACCTTCAACGCTACGTCGCCGTCGATGACTGCGGCACCATCATCAACCCCCTCCTGGTCGACGGCCAGCTCCACGGCGGAATAGCCCAGGGTGTGGCCCAGGCATTAATGGAGGAGGCTGTCTACTCCGAGGACGGGCAGCTCCTGACGGGAAGCTTGATGGACTACAACCTGCCTAAAGCCGACCAGCTTCCGAATTTCGAGTTGGACCGGACCGTTACGACCACCAACGTGAACCCAATGGGCGCGAAGGGCATCGGCGAGGCCGGGACGATCGGCGCGACGCCCGCCGTCGTGAACGCCGTCGTCGACGCGCTGGCGCCCTTCGGCGTCGACCACGTCGACATGATGCTGCGCCCGGAGAAAATCTGGCGCATCACCAGGGGCGGCGCTGGGCGCTCCAGTTCAGAAGGAGGCCCAAAGTGATCCCGGCGGCCTTCGACTATTTCGCACCTACCTCGCTCGACGCCGCCGTAGAGGCGCTGGCGCGGCGTGGCGATGAGGCCAAGCTCCTTGCCGGCGGCCACAGCCTCATCCCCCTGATGAAGCTCAGGCTCGCCCAACCGGCGCTGCTCATCGACCTGGCGCGCATCCCCGGACTCGGCGGCATCAGCCGCAGCAACGGCGGGCTGCGCATCGGCGCGATGACCACCCACGCCGAGGTCGAGCGCTCGGCCGAGGTCCGGGCGCGGGCTCCCGCGCTCAGCGAGGCGGCGCACCAGATCGGCGATCGCCAGGTCCGCGCTCGAGGCACCATCGGTGGCTCGCTGGCCCACGCCGACCCCGCCGCAGACCTTCCCGCCGTCATGCTCGCCCTCGGCGCGACCATGGTCCTCCGCTCCGCCTCGGGCGAGCGGACTGTGTTCGCGAACGACTTCTTTGTCGGGCTGCTCGAGTCTGCGGTCCGGCCGGACGAGGTGTTGACCGAGATTCGCGTGCCCGCAAACCCACGCAGCGCTTACGAGAAGCTGCCCAACCCGGCCTCGCACTATGCCATCGTCGGCGTCGCCGTCGCGCTCGGCCCCGAACCGCGTGTCGGCGTTACGGGCGCGGCCCCGGTCGCCTTCCGAGCCTCCGGGGCCGAATCGGCGCTGCGCGAGGGCGGTCCGGCCGCCAACGAGCGGGCGGCGGCGGCGGCTTACGACGGCCGCGACCTGCTCTCGGACATCCACGCCTCGGACGAGTACCGGGCCCACCTCATCGGCGTGCTCACGCGGCGGGCGCTCGCACGGCTGGGGGGCTAGTCCGTAAACCAGCCCTGGGCGCAGTCCAACGGCCTGCACCACCCAACGGGCGGCGGCTGCCCTTTCAGTCACGCCGCAAACACTAGCGCACGTTCTTCAGGCGGGGGTCTAATGCGTCCCGCAGCCAGTCGCCGAGCAGGTTACCGCAAAGGGAGATGGTCAAAATTGCCAGCCCGGGCACCGTCACGAGCCACCAGGCAACCGCGAGGAAGCTCCGGCCTTGAGAGACCATTCCGCCCCATGACGGCGTTGTAATCGGAACGCCCACGCCCAGGAAACTCAAGCCCGCCTCCGCCAGAATTACGGCCGCAATGTCGAGTGTCGCCAGGATTACGACGGTGTTCACGAGGTTGGGCACCAGGTGCCGCGACATGATCCAGAGGTCCGTGCCCCCGAGCGCGCGAGCGGCGACGACGAAGTCGCGCTCCCGCAGGCTCAGGACTTCGCCGCGCACCAGGCGGGCAAAGCCGGCCCAGGTTGAGACAACGATGATGATGATGACGTTCGACAGGCTCGGGCCGCGTACGGCCGCGAGGAGAACAGCGAACAACACGGCCGGTAGCGCCAGTTGGATGTCCACCATGCGCATCACCAGCCGATCAACCACCCCGCTCTGCCAGCCGGCGACCAGCCCCAGGGTGGTGCCCAGGAGCATCGCGGTCGGAATGGCCGTGACCACCACCAGGAGCGACACACGCGTCCCCGCGATCAGGCGGCTCATCTCGTCGCGCCCGAGGTTGTCGGTTCCCAGCGGATGGGACCAGTCGCCACGGTGCATGATCTTGGGCGGCTTAAGGCTGCCGATTTCGTAGACGGGTGGCCTCAAGCGCTGCGTGAGCTCCTGCTTCTGGGGATCGTAGGGAGCGATCGTGTACGGGAACACTCCCACCACGAGAAAGATTGCGAAGACGGCCGATGTGATGCCGAGGACCGGCAGGCCGCGTACGCGTCGGATGCTGAGGCGCCGACCGGGCGCGACCCCTCCGAAGTCGAGAGTTGCCGCCTGCGGCTCAGTGGTCATGCCGCCCTGTCGCGAATTCGCGGATCGATGATCTGGTAACTCAAGTCCACGATCAGGTTTGCCAGGACGATGCTCGCCGAGATGAGGATCACTCCCGTTTGCACCACCGGGTAGTCGCCGGTGGTGATCGAGCTGATCATCAAACGTCCAAGGCCCGGCCAGGCGAACACCGTCTCGACGACGATCGCCCCCGCGATGAGGCGGCCTACCTGGAGCCCCATGACCGTCACCACGGGCATCAGCGCGTTGCGGAGGGCGTGACGCCAGATCACGGTCTGTTCCGCAAGCCCTTTCGCCCGAGCCGTCCGGACGAAGTCGCTCTGGAGGACGTCGAGCATGCCGCCGCGGGTCAGTCGAGAGATAGCCGCCATGCTCCCCATGCTCAGTGTGAGGGCGGGCAGGACCAGGTGATTCAAACCCCCTATGCCACCCGTCGGCAGCCAGCTCAGTTCAACCGCGAAGAAATATATGAACATGAGCCCGAGCCAGAAGCTTGGCACCGCCTGGCCGATCAACGCGAGCAACCTGCTGAAGTAGTCGATGGGCGTTCCACGCTTCACCGCGGCAAGAACCCCGACGCTCACGCCGACCACGATGGAAAAGAGAAGGGCCGTCGCTCCAAGCTCCAATGTCTTCGGAACACGGAGCATCACCTCGTGGAGTGCGGGCTGATTGGTGCGGAAGGACGTGCCGAAATCGAGTCGGACGACATCCTTTACGAAACGCCAGTACTGCTCGACCAGGGGATCGTTGAGGCCTGCCGCGTCCTTGAGATGCTCGATCTCCTCAGTGGTCGCGGTCAGCGGAACGGCAACGGTGATCGGGTCGCTCGTCAGCCGGCTGACGACGAACACGAGCGTGACCACCACAGAAATGACCAGCAGGCACTGCAGGAGGCCGAACACGAACATCGACGCCAGCCTCGCCATCGGGATTCGCCCTCCCAGCGCCCTTGTGCGCGCTCAATGATCTCGGAACTGGGTCGGAAGAGTCACGGGCTGAAACAGCAAGCAGCTGCTCTCCGGAACTCATGTCATTACGACGTTCTGCCGAAAGAGCTCGCCGACGTCCTCATCTTGGTAGCCCAGCTCCTTGAGGATCGCCACGGTGTCCGCCCCGAACGCGGGCGCCTCCCATCGACTGGTGGCCGGGGTCATTGACAGCCGATGGGGAATGCCAACGTGCTCGATGCTCTCGCCCTCCACATCCGAAACCTCGATTAAGCCGGCCTTACGCACCGCCGGGTCCGTCTGCAGGTCTTCCATACTGGCGGCACGGACAGCCGCGAGGCCACGTTCCTGGAGCGCGTCCAGCCAAACGCCGGCGGGCTTGGTCCTCAGCCGTTCCGCTATCCGGTCCGCTAGCGGCGAGTTCGGCGCGCTCTTCGCTTGAGCGCTGGCCTCGGCATCAAGATCCCGCAGGTCCAGGACCGAAACGAGATCATCCCACTGCGACGGGAGACAGTGAAGGTAAATCCACCCGTCGCCACACTCGTAGAGCCGCGATAGCGGCGATAGCCCCGTCGCTTCCTGCCCCTCTATTTCACGACGCTCATAGCCCGGGTAATCGAACATGTATACCGACTGCAGATACCCGGCGACGGCTGCCAACGCGGCGCTAATGTGCTGTCCCTGGCCGGTCTTCTGGCGTTCGTGCAACGCGGCTAGCACGCCCAGGGCCAATGACAATCCGGTCCCGTAGTCAGTGACCGCGTACCGCGCGAGGGCCGGCACGCCGTCCCGCCCTCCGGCTCTCACCTGCATACCGCTAACGGCCTGTCCCAGTTGCTCCCAGCCAGGTCGGCTCGCAAACGGACCGGAGTAACCGTAGCAGTTCAAGCTGGCGTAGATGATGCCGGGATTCCTCGCGGCGACCTGCTCGTAGCTGATCCCGAGGCGGTCCGCTACCCCTTTGCGAAAGTTCTCCACAACTACGTCGGCGGAGTCCAATAAACGGAGTAGGATCTCCCGGCCCTTAGGATGTTTGGCGTCCAGCGCTATCGAGCGTTTCCCTCGGCTGGTGTCCCGCCAGAACTGCTCGGTGACGCCAATAGCCGGCGCATCGACTTTGATCACGTCGGCTCCAAACTCAGCCAGGGTGCGTCCGCAGCTGGGCCCGGCAATGTAAATGGTCAGATCGACAACCTTGAGGCCCTCGAGTGCGCCCGTTGCCGCGCCGGAATCTGAAGACTTCGGAGCCGCCCGTTCCCACTCGAGTTCTCCGCCCCAGGCGACCTGTTGACGCCGGACCGCGGGCTCTGGCGCTGGGAGAGGTGGCCCATCGGGCAGTTGGATAAGGTTGCCCGGCTGGAGCATGGGACCGAAACGCGATGCCAGTTCCACGACCTGCCCGGCCGTTCTGGCCTGTGGATGGTGGAGCCATTCCTCTACGGTGCGGCAGATGGTGCAAGAGAGGCCCAGATCGGATAGTTTGGTCTCCCATTCGAGCGCCGTCTTGGTCGCAAACAGCGAGCTAAGTCGCTCGTGTAGCGCCTGGGTCATGTTGGCGTCCGTCGGACGGCGCTCGGGATTCAGCAGGCCCTCCTCGGCCCAGGAGTGCAAGTTGAGCCCCCCTATGAGCGCCCTCTGCATGCGCGGCGTCGCGTTATTGAAGAAAATCCAGCGGCCATCTGAACAGCGATACGGCGCCACCAGAGGGACGATGGAAGAAGTCTGCGCTGCACCCGGCCCGGCACGCAGAACCCCAGCGCCGCCTACACGCAGCAGGTTGAAGCCCATGGGGAAAAACGCGGCGCTGTGAATCGGGACCTGGATCGATTGGCCGCGCCCCGTGCGTTCTCGGGCAATGAGCGCGGCCGTGACGCTGGTGGCGGCGAGGAGACCGGCAAACATGCTCGCGAACGGCAGGGGCGTGAAGGCCGGCGTCCGAGGCCCTCTGCGGTTCCCATGCGCCCCCGTCATCGCGCCGATCAGCGGCTCCCAACCGAGAGAAGCCTTTACGCCGAGCTCGGGAGCAAATGGCGGTAGCGAGCACCAGATCAGGCGCGGGTTGCTCGCCGTGAGGTCCTGCTGGCAGATTCCGGCCCGCTCCAGCAAGCCAGGCTTCCACCCTTCGATGACGACGTCTGTGCCGCGAATGAGGCGCAGAGCCTCGCTGGCTCCCTGATCTGACCTGACGTCCAGGCGGCAGATCTCCTTGTTGCGGTTCCACGTCTCATATGAAGGCCAGTGCCGGATGGGATCACCGTCGGGCCGCTCAATTTTGATCACTCGAGCGCCGAGGTCCGCAAGGAGCATGGACGCCGCGGGCGACGCGACAAACTCGCCGAATTCGAGCACGTTCACGTCGCCAAGCATCCAGCGTTTCCCCTTTTGTTCATCTCAGCGGAAGCTTCCGGCCCCGAAGGCGCCCCGGCAGAACCGATAAGGACGGCCCCGGATTTCGCCACGGCGGCGGGCGCCTGGCTGCACGTGCAGCCAAACCCGCTTTGCCTGTTGCGCTCTGTCACCTAGGACGCTTTGGGCACCTTGATATTCCAGTACTCCGGGAGTTGAATCTGCGTGCCGAAAGGCTCCCACTCGAGTTTCGAGCGCAGCACGACCGGCGTGACCTGCGTGTAGAGAAATACCCAGCCCGCGTCGTTGTAGGTCTTCGTCACGATTTGCTCGACCAGGGTTTTGCGCTTGGTTGCGTCGAACTCCGCGTTCGAGGCCTCGACCATCTTGTCGATTTCCGGATCGTAGTACTGCGTGACCGTACCGCTGCTGTGATACCAGCCACTCATGGTCACGCCGGGGTCGATGCCGATGCCGGAGCCCGTGAAGTGCAGGCCGGGGCGTTGCTTGGGGCGCAGGCCGCTCACCCAATCGGCGTAAGGCTCGAGCTGGAGTTTCACCCGGATGCCCACGTCCCTGAGGTAGTTCACGGACGCCTGAGCTACAGCTTCGGCGTTCGGCCAGCGTCCCATGGGGCAGTACATGATCGAGTCAAGGCCGTTCGGGTAACCGGCCTCGGTCAGGAGCTGCTTCGCTCGCGCCGGGTTGAAGGTGTACTTGCGCTGAATCCCCTGCGGGAACCCGAACATCGACTCAGCGACCCCGAAAGTATAGGGCTCGACGCCCATGAGGATGGTCTTGATCATCGTGTCGACGTCGATCGCGAGGTTCGCGGCTGTTCGGACGCGCACGTCCTTCCACGGGTTCGCGCCGCCCGCGACGGAATCGGTGCTGAGGAAGGTGTTGGGCTGGATCGTCAGCGGCTGGACCGGCGGAAGATACTTGGTTTGGAAATCACGCTTGTCCTTGAATGCCTTGACCAAGTCCGAGGGCAAATTGATCGCGATGTCGATCTCCTTCGCCTCCAGGGCCGCCATGCGAGCGCCGTCTTCGGGGATGATCTTCTGGATCAGGTTGGCGACGTAAGGCAGGCGAGGACCGGCCGTCTGATCCCGCCCGTTAAAGAAGCCCTCGAACCTGGTGCTGCGCAACTCTGAATCTGCAACGTGCGAGACGTATTTGAAGGGACCGGCGCCGACCGGCGTCCGGGCCACTTCTTGGTCGCCGGCCTGCAGGACCCAGCCCTTTGGCATAAGGGGGACACCTAGCTTGTCCGGCAGACTTACGTCCGGCACCTTGGCGGTGACCTTGAGGGTCGTGCTATCGACCAGAGTTGCGTCGGCCACGGCCATCAGAAGTCGGGAATTGCCCGCCTGGAAGCCAGGGGTCGGCCCCTTCTGGAGCATGCGGTCGAAATTGAACTTGAGCTGCTCGGCATCCAGGACCTCGCCGTTGTGGAACTTGACTCCCGGCCGAGGCTTGAGAAGGATGGCGCGGCTGTTGTCCGTCCAGCTCCAGTCAGTTGTGTAGCCTACGACTTCTCCCGTTTGCTTGTCGGTCGTTAGGGGGTTGACGAAGTGCACGAGGTTCAGGGCAGAGCCCGCGCCTGTGCCGGCCAGACTCTGCGGGTCGAAGTTCAGGGTGTCGGCGGATATTCCGACGCGCAAGGTTGCGTTGAAGTCGATCTCCTTCTCGCTGAGTGCAGAGCCGCTCCTTGTACCACTCGTTGACTGCCCGCCGTCGTTACCGCCGCCGCAGCCGGACAGGCCGACCATTGCCGCGCCGGCGCCCAGCACCGCGGCCCCTTGCAGCCAGCGGCGTCTGGTAAGGCGCCTCTGCAAGTTGTGCCAATAGTTGCTCCCGGACATTGCTTCCCCTCCGTTTTCTGTCCACGGCGCACGGTACGACTCTTCGCGGGGCTCGCTCCGCCTCTCCCTGGCCTGGTGGGTCCGCACGTTGGCCGTTGCGCGGACTCTATTCTCCAACCATGGCGAGTGTCAACCTTGGCCATCTCATATTTGCGACAGCTGTCTCTTATTTGCGCAGATCGTGAGGGGTGCCTATCGTGAATTGGTCTATGATGCGAATCCGTGGGCAAGAAGGACCAGATGCGTAGGACTTCGCCACTGCTGCGTACGCTGGACATCCTCGAATACCTGTCCAGCCAACCGGAACCCCTGACGGCTCAGCAAACCGCAGACGCCACCGGAGTTAGCCGAGCAACCCTGTATCGCACCTTAGAGGACCTTGTTCAGGCAGGATGGTTGTCGGCGTCCAACTCTCCGAAACAATACAGCCCTTCGTTTCGGGTTATCGAGCTCGGGCTACGGCCGCTCCGGCGGCTCCATGTGCGCGAGGTCGTGTTGTCGCACCTCATCGACCTATCCCGTCTGGTCGGCCATATCGTGACCCTGTCGTTCTACGATCGGGGCGACGTTGTCTGTACCGATGCCGTCCAGGCTTATGGAGACAAGGTCGTTCCCACAGTTCTGGGGAACAGGGTCCCGGCGTCAGTCGGCGCAGCCGGCAAGATTCTGCTCGCGAACCAGCCGGCGGAAGAGATAGAACGAACCATCGCGAAAGGCGTCCCGCGCTTCACCGACCAGACGAAGACAGATGGGGATGAGATCCGCGCGGACATTCGACGCACGCTGGAGCAAGGATACGGGGTTCAGGATCGCGAGTACACGCCGACCTCCGGAGGAATTGCCTGTCCGGTTTTCGATCGCACGGGAGCGGTAGTGGCGGCAGTCGCCGTTGGTGGCCGGCCAACAGCCGAGTTCATCGCGAAGGTCCTCCCCCCGACCAAGGACATTGCGATCAGGGCATCTCTGGAGCTTGGGTATCGCCACACGACCCAGGTCGAGGTTGCCTAGAGCTATCTCCAAATTCGCCCCACTCGCAGAGATCGCTCCATTCGCCAGCACGGGAAAGCGCCTTCTGAACGGCAGGGCAGTCGCCGCGGGTATCAGGCCGGGTCCGGCAGCTCCAGGGGCGGGTAGAAGGGGATGCCCTTCTGCATCTCTTGCTGGAAGGTCGTGCCGTAGTCCGTCTCGATGCTGCCCAGGTTCCAGGCCTGGCGCTTGAAGTTCCAGTTGTCGGGCTTGATCGCGTGCGCGCGCTTGAACTGGGCGACCGCCGCCTCGCCCTGGCCATGCTCGCGCAGATAGACTCCCAGGCGGAAGTGGGCCGTGGCCTGGGCGTTCTCCGCGTCCGGCGCCCCCATTCGCTTTTGGGTCTCGGCCGGCTGCGTCACGTAGATGCTGTCCGGACCCTTCTGCACCCAGTCGCGCACCGCGTTGAGGTACTTCTCGTTCACCGTGGTCTCGCCGGTCTCGCGGTTACGGCGCTGGATGTAGATCGGGTCGTTGGCGCGGACGAGGCGAGCGGACTCGTCGATCCAGAAGACGGCCGGCACGTTACGAGTGTTGTAGAGTTCGGGCACGACGTGGTGGGGGTCCAGTAACGACGGGTGGGTCGGGCTCGCGGCCGCGATGAACTGCTCGGCAGCTTCGCGACCTTTCGTGTCGATCGACACCGTCACGACCTCGAAGTTCCGGGCTTTGAGCTCCTCACGTAGCGCCTGCCAGACCGGCAGGTCGAAGCGGCAGCCTCACCACGAGGCCCAGAGCAATAACAGTACCTTCTTGCCGCGCTGGGCAGAGAGCGAGTGAAGCTCGCCGCCCAGGTCGGGCAGCGTGAAATCGGGGGCCTCGAGGTCCAGAAGCGCGTTCCGTCGCTCGTCGGCGGGCGCGCCGAAATACCAGACGCCGGCGCCGTCATCATGAGCGACCGGCTGGCCGACGTGGCGGGCGAACTCGGCCAGGTTGAACCAGGTCTGCTGGCCTTCGTCTTTGAGGAATGCCGCGTGCCTGCCGGCCGGCAGGGGAATGCAGACGTCGTCGCGGCAGATGCCCTCCGGCTTGATCTCCCAGCCGGTCGCCGACTTCAGGTCTGCGGTTCCCAGCCAGAGCTCTGAGCCGTCGGTGCGAGCACCCTCGACAGTCGAGGGCAGATCGCCGTAGATGATCGTTGTGGTCACGTGAGCGTCCTTCCTAATCCTAACCAGGGAATCATACCCTCCAGCAGACTCATCGAGCCCCAGAGGGGAGCCTTAGACCTGAGCGAAGTCCGCCATCACCATCCGCGCCACCCTCCGCCCCAGCTCGACGGCGAAGTTCGTCCCCCGGTCCCAGGGGTAGACCTGGCTCATCGAGGCGAAGTACAGCCCGGCCACCGGCGTTCTCAGGTCGGGGATGTTGCGCGAGTGGTTCAGCGGCGGCACCGGCTGGGCGTAGTTCGTCTTCCACAGCCAGCTGTCCTTCAGCCAGGAGCGGTCGAAAGCCGGGTTGAAGCGCGTCAGGGACGGTAGAAAACGCTCGAGGAGATCCTCCTTCGAGAGCTGAAAGTACTCGTGTGACGGGTCGAGGTAGTCGCCGCAGTAGATGATGTGGTCGCCGCCATAGTGCTCGGGGCTCATGAAGTTTGTGTGCTCGACCAGAGCCAGAAAGGGGAAGCCGGCCTCCTTGGGCAGGTTATGCCAGTAAAAAGGTGTAAGCTGCCGGTCGAGCGTGAGAACGAGCACAACGGCGCCCAGCGACCTCAAGCTCGAGAGCTTCCCCAGGTAGCCGGGCGGCAGCTCCGGCGCAAGGCGCGCCATCAGCGACGGCGAAGACGTGGAGATGACCGCGTCGAACTCCCGAGCGTTTGCGGCGGTCTCGACCATCAGCTGGTCTCCCGCCTTTCGGATCGAGGTCACGGGCGTGTCCAGGTGGATGCCGGCGCCCTTCTCTTCAACGACCGAAGCGAAGCGATCGAGGAAGGCCTGGAAGCCGCCTCGGAACGTGCCCAGGCGGGTCGTGCGGGCATGGAGGCGGGCCCAGAGCCAGGCCATGTTGACGACACTCAAGTTCTCCTCGCCGAACTTCCCGACCAGCAAGGGCTTCCACATCGCCTCGTAGACGCGGGCGCCGCACCAGCGCCGCATCCAGGCGTCGGCCGTCACCCGCTCCAGCGGCTTCCAGCGCGGCGTCAAACGCAGGTAGGCGCCGGCAACGGCGAAGCGCAGGGCATCGACGGGCGAGAAATGGCCGAAGACGAAACGCAAGATGTTGAGCGGAGAATCGAAGGGCTGGAAGCGCCCCTCGTGGTAGACGACGGTGAAGGGACGCGGAAAGAGGACGTCCGCTTCCCAACCCAGCTCACGGATCAGGCCCAGGATAGACTTGTCGGTCGCGAACCAGTGATGATAGAACTTCTCCAGCGTCCAGTCCCAGTGGGGCGCCTTGAAGCCCGACGCCAGCCCGCCGACGCCGGGCGCGCCCTCGAAGACGTCGACGGAGTGGCCCGCGCGCGCCAGGTCGTAGGCTGCGGCAAGGCCGGCCGCGCCGGCGCCGACGATCGCGACCCTCATTTCGCCACCGGTGGCGCTCGCGGCTGCGAGTCGCCCGCAGAGAGCGGCGCGACTTTGGCCTGAGGCAGGCCGATGATCTCGCTCAAAGAGAACTGGGTGATCCAGAGGAGCACGAAACCGACCACGATCACGGGGCCGAGGAGCAGGGCGTGGAGGGCTATCGCGTAAGCCGACGCCGTGCTCTCCGAGACGTGGAAGATGTCGATCAGGATCGCCTGCGTCGTGACCTCGAAGGGTCCGACGCCGCCGGGCGAGGCCAGGATGGAGAGCGCCAGATTAGCCGCGGCCGCGATCAGGAAGTACACGTGAAGGCCGGCGTGCAGGCCAAAAGCCTCGCCCACAACCCAGTACATCGAAGTCTCGACCGACCACGAGGCCACAGAAAGGACCGTCGCCAGCAGCAGAGACGCGGGGCTCCGGACGGCCCGGATGCCCACGAGAAAGCTATCGAGGAGATCCTCGATGCGATGTTCGATCCCGGTCGGGAGCCATTTCAGAAAAGCCAGGAGCCAGCCGCGGGCACGATCCGGAGAGAAGGCGAGGCCGACGAGGACAAACGCCGCGCCCATGAAGACCACCGCCGTGCCGATGCCGGTGAGGCGCACGGTCGAGTCGCTGCCGGAGAAGGCGGTGACCCCCGCCAGGATCGCCACGAGGGTCAGGCCGTCGAACACGCGGTCGACCGCAATCGTGCCCAACGCGCCGGGCTTGCTCACAGATTCGCGTTCGCCGACCAGATAAGCCCGCACCAGCTCTCCGACCCGCGCCGGGAGGATGTTGTTTGCCATAAGGCTGATGAGGACCACCGGGTACAGCCGCCGGGTTGAGACATCCCCAACGGGCCGCATCAGGTAGCGCCAGCGCATCGTCCGGATCCAGAACCCGACGAAATAGAGCGGCACGGCCGAGACAGCGAGGACATAGTCGGCTCCGGCGAAAGCGTCGCCGATCTCTCCGAAATTCGTGCGATAGAGGAAGAAGCCGAGGAAGCCGAAGCTGATGGCCAGGCCGAACCAGAAGCGCTTACGTCTGAGCAAGTGATGTCGGTCCGAGGATAATTGTTCCTAGTTACTTCAATCTTCGACGTTTGATCCGAGGGCAGTATAGAAACCGGCGGAAAGGGGGGTCAAACCATGTGTGTGCGGGGACCAGGAAAGGCCGTTCGGCAAGTTGACAGCGCCCCGCCCACCGCTATGATCAAGCCACCCCCCGCGCTGAACCGAAGGAGGCGCCATTAGATGTCCGTCCGAGGTTACGTCTTGATCGAAGCCGAGGTCGGCCGCTCGAAGAGCGTTGGCGATGCCGTCCTCAAGCTCCGCCATCCCGACGCCAAGGTCACTGGCGTGGATACGGTCACGGGACCCTACGACGTTATCGTCCAGATGGAGGCCGAGGACCTGGACAAGCTCGGGAACTGCATCACCGACGGCATCCAGCGCATCGAAGGCGTCCAGCGCACCACCACCTGCCTGGCCGTGCGGTTGAATTAGCTGATCGCAATCAACCCTGTCAGTCGTTCGTCCTCAGGCGTGAGCGCCCAGTTCACGTTTGCTGCCGCTGCCACTCATCGGGCCGGTCGCCAACATTGAACAGCGACCGACAGTCGGCGATCGTGAGCGCTAAGAGCTGATGGCTGAAAGCTCCGCCGGCATGATCAGCGTCGAGGAGGCGCGGCAGCGCATCCTCGACGTCGTCCAACGTCTGCCGGCCGAGGAAAAGCCCCTGGACGAGGCCCTGGGCCAGGTCCTGGCCGAGGACGCCGTCTCCCCCTTGATGATCCCTCCCTTTGACAACACGGCGATGGATGGCTACGCCGTGCGCGCCTCGGACACACACGGAGCCAGCCTCGCGTCGCCCGTCCGGCTGCGCGTAATCGGCGAGGTAGCGGCCGGGTACATATTCCCGGGCGCCCTGGAGCCCGGCGCCGCCGTCCGGATCATGACGGGCGCGCCCATCCCCAAGGGCGCCGACTCAGTAGTGCCCTTCGAGGAGACCGACGAGCCCCGCGGACGCGAGTTCGGCGCTGTCGCCAAGGCTCGCCTCCAGGTCGGAATCTTAAAGGCGGCCCTGGCGGGCGCGAATATCCGCCGCGCCGGCGAGGATATCCTCCGCGGCGCGACTGTGATGCGGGCCGGGACCGAGCTGCGGGCGGCCCAGATCGGCGTTCTCGCCTCCCTGGGGCGGCCCGCGGTGCGAGTCTACCGCCGACCGGTCGTGGCCATCCTCTCAACCGGCGACGAGGTGCTCGCGCTCGGGCAGCCATTTGAAGACGGCCACATTTATGACAGCAACGCCCACAGCGTCGCCGCTCTGGTGACCGAAGCGGGTGGAACCCCGCTGCGTCTGGGCATCGCTCGCGACACCGTCGAAGAGCTCACGGCCAAGATCCATGCAGGCCTCGGAGCCGACCTCCTGATAACGTCCGCCGGCGTGTCGCGAGGCGATTACGACGTTGTTAAGGACGTGCTTCTGCGCGAGGGCGAGATCGGCTTCTGGAGCGTGCGCATGAAGCCCGGGAAGCCGCTTGCTTTCGGTACGTTCCCCGCGCCCGACGGCCGCCGCCTGCCTCACATCGGCCTGCCCGGCAACCCGGTCAGCTCGATGGTGACGTTCGAGCTGTTCGGGCGGCCGGCCGTCTTCAAGATGATGGGCAAGAGCGACTGGGAAAGGCCGGTGCTGCGTGTCGTTGTGGACGAGCGGGTGGAGAACAGCGACGGCCGCCGCTTCCTGGCGCGCGCCATCGTTCGGCAGCGCCAGGGCGGCCATTTCGCCTCGCTGACTGGTCCCCAGGGCTCCGGCATCCTGACCTCGATGGCCCTGGCCAACGCGCTCGTCGTCTGTCCAGAAGACGTTGCCGCCCTCGAACCCGGCGAAGAGGCCGATGCGATCATGCTGGGCCCCGTCGTGCGGGACTAGGGCCTTATTTCGAAGCCCGCCAGACCCGCTAGCTCCTTCGCCCAGGAGACCTCGACCTCCTCGACGATCGCGAAGCGTGGACCGAGCTGAAGCTGGGGCAAGAGCGACTCGAGACTGGGCCGCGGGCCTTCGGCGGCAACCTCCACTGAGCCGTCCGGCCGATTTCGCACCCAGCCGCTCAAGCCAAGTTGAAGCGCCTGGCGTTGGACGAAGAAACGGAAGCCAACACCCTGGACCTCTCCTCGGACGACGGCACGGAGGGCAGCGTGCGCATCCGTCATGCCGCGGTGGCGAAGGTCGTGATCCAGTCCGGCAGGCCCGGACGGCGGTCAGCGTCTCGCTCCTGGCTGGTCACCGAGAAGCCGCAGTTCTCGAGAAGGCTGGCCCACTCGGCGGCGCGATAGTGGGCGAAATAGCGCGCCCACTTCACTGTGCTTTGGGGAGTGGGCTGGTCCAGGCCGTCCTGTACGCCCTCCTTCATGGCGCTGTAGAACACGCCACCGTCCTGAAGGACGCGGCGCACCTCGCGAAGGGCCGGTGAAGCCTGCGATTTCGGCAGATGGAGCAGGCTGGCGCTGGCCCAGACGGCGGCGAATGTGCCGCCGGAAAAGGGCAAGCAGCGGGAGTCACCCTGGACCAGGGCAGCCGAACCCAGCCGCCGGCCGGCAATGCTCAGCATTGCTCTCGTTATGTCCAGTCCGACGACGGCGAGGCCCCTGGCCTTGAGCTCGGCCGTGTCGAAGCCGGGGCCACAGCCAAGGTCGAGGACGGGTCCAATCGCGCCCACGAGCCCGGCAATCCTCTCATACTGCCGCGCGAGCAATGACTTATCGTGCCCGCGTCCGGCCCACCCCTCGGCGTCGCGCTCATATGCTTCCTTCGTCTGCAGTACCGGGTCGGCCGGGTTCATCCGCCTCTCCGCCCTTTGACCGCGAACGTTTCGATCCAGCCCGTGGCGCCCGCGTTCACGTGTTCGGTTGTACGCTTCAGGCGCTGCTCGATCAGATCGAAGCCCGCAGCCTCGACCAAACCCAGCCACTCCTCCGCGCGGTACTCGGCGTAATGCCGCTGTCCCGGCAGGCCGTAGCCGGGGCCGGCGGACACGAGGGCATCAGCCCGCCCCTCCTGCATGGAAGTAAAGAAGAGGCCGTCGGGCTTCAGGATGCGAAACACGTCGGCCAGCGCCGTCTCAACCTGCGACTTGGGTAAGTGGAGGAGGCTGGCGCAGGCCCAGATGCCATCGAAGGTCGCCCACCCGAAGGGGATGTCGCGTGCGTCACCCAGGACCAGTCTCCCGGGCATCGCCGCGTGGGACCGAGCTTGTGAGAGCAGCCCTCTCGTCGGGTCGCAACCGGTGACGATCAGGCCCCTATCCGCCAGCTCGCGTGCGTCATGGCCGGGCCCGCAGCCGAGGTCGAGTACGCTCGCTCCGGGACGGACCAGCTCGGCGAAACGGTCATGAAGGTGCTTCAGATGTGACCGCTCGCCCGAGTACTCCGCAAAAGCCGCCGCGCCTCTTTCGTAAGAGCCGACAGTCGTGAGAAAAGGGTTATCCGAGAACTTCATCCACCACCGCCAAGACCACTTCGCCCGGCACGTCATCCCGGACGACCGCGCGCCCTACGTCCTCGAGCAAAACCCAGCGCTGCTTGCCCGCGACCACCTTCTTGTCCAGGCTGAGCGCCGCCAGGATGCGCTCGCGTTCGATTCCGGGCGGCGGCCGGAGCGGCAATCCCGCCCTTTCGATCAAGCGGCGCTGGCGATCGACGACGGCCGGGGGCGTGATACCCATGCGGCGTCCTATTGCCACGGCGGCCATCATGCCGACGGAGACCGCTTCGCCGTGAAGCAGGGCCGTGTAGTCGCCGGACGCCTCCAGGGCGTGGCCGAGAGTGTGCCCGTAATTCAATATCTCGCGGACGCCGCCGGTCTCGCGCTCGTCCTCGCTGACGACCGCGGCCTTGATCTGGATGTTTCGCCCGATGACCTCGGTCGTTATGTCATTTTCCAGCGCGAGGATGTCTCCGAGTCTTTCCTCGAGTAGCCTCAAGAGCTCCGGGTCGCGGACCAGCGCGTGCTTGATCACCTCCGCGAATCCCTCCACCAACTCTCGCCGGGGCAGCGTCTTCAGGGTTGCCACGTCGGCCACCACCGCCCTGGGCTGGTAGAACGCTCCCACGAGGTTCTTGGCCCCGGCATGGTTTACCGCGGTCTTACCGCCGATCGAAGCGTCGACCATGGCCAGGAGGCTGGTCGGGACCTGCACCAGCGGTACGCCTCGCATGTAAGTCGCGGCCACGAAGCCGGTGAGGTCGCCTGCCATGCCGCCGCCCAGGGCAACTAGTGCATCGCGACGCTCGGCGCGATGCCCAGCGAGCCAGTCGTAGAGGCGGCCGGCGGCATCGAGGCTCTTGCTCGCGTCCCCGGGCGGCACCGCGATCGAGACCGCGTCCATACCGGCGCCCCTCAGGCTCGCAAGCGCGGTCTCGCCCCAGTGGCGGAGGACCGCGTCGTCGCTCACAACGAAGGCGCGACGCGCGCCCGTCGCGCGCTTCACGTGGCCGCCGAGCCTTTCGAGCTCGCCCCAGCCCACGTACGCCGGGTACTCGCCCGAAGGCGTGCGCACGATGGCGGCCGCGCCGGGCGCGTCCACCAACGGCGGCAGACCGGGAGGCCTGCGGCTCAGGTCCTCAAACCGCCCTAGGCGGCTGAACGCGCGCACACCCTCCTCCCGGAAAAAGCGCAGGACGGCCTCGGCCACCTCGTCGGGTGTGCGGCCGTCTGTATGGACGGTGAGGTCTGCCAAAGAGTACAGGGAAGCCCTTTGGGCCATCAGTCGGCCTATCCGGCCCAGCGGGTCGCCACCGGCCAGAAGGGGGCGTTCAGAGGCGTGGCTGCCACTTTGCATCCTTGCCAGCACGGTCTCCGGCGTCGCTTCGAGACAAACGACGAGCCCACCCTCTACCACCTGGCGTCGGCACTCATCCGCGAGCGTCGCGCCGCCGCCGAGCGCGACTACCAGGAATCCGTCCGACCCGCCACCGTAGAGGCGGCCGATCTCCGCGGCTTCGCGCTTGCGAAAGGCGGCTTCGCCCTCATCGGCGAAGATGCGGGCGATGGCGCGACCGGCAACCCGTTCGATAGAGGCGTCAGTGTCGGCGCCATCCCAGCCCAGCCGCCAGGCGAGGAGACGGGCAACGGTTGACTTCCCGGTCCCGGAGAACCCGATGAGCGAGATGCGGGTCGGCGCGGTCACTCCTGCTGGTAGTCCCCCCTGGGCCCTATCGTCTTCTGATAAGCGTGGAAGTTCGCCAGGAACTCGCGTAGGTGGTCGCCACCGAACTTCTCGAGAGCGGCGTCGGCGAGGACAATCGCGACCATGGCCTCTCCGATGACACCCGCCGCCGGCACGACGCAGACGTCAGCCCGCTCGTAGAACGCGGGCGTCGATTCCGCCGTGATCAGGTCCGCGGTCGGAAGCGGCCGCGGCAGGGTCGAGATCGGCTTCAAGGCGCCGCGCACCACGACCTCCTCGCCGTTGGTCACGCCGCCTTCGAGTCCGCCGGCCCGGTTCGACGCGTGCACCCAGGGCCGGTCGGTCCATTCGCTGCGGGGAAGAATGACGTCTTGCACCTGCGAACCGGGGAGGTGTGCGGCGGTGAAGCCGCCCCCGATCTCAACGCCCTTCACTGCCTGCATGCTCATGACCGCCTGTGCGACCCGGCCGTCGAGCTTGCGGTCCCACTGCACGAAGCTGCCGAGACCGATCGGCACTCCCGTCGCCCGGACCTCGAATACACCGCCGACCGTGTCGAATCCCTCACGGGCGGCGTCGATCCGAGAGATCATGCGCTCGGCGGCGGCCGGGTCCGCGCACCGCACCGGCGAATCCTCGACGGCTTCCCACTCCGGCGACCCTTCCAGGGAGGCCTCGATCTCGCCGATCGCGACCGTATGGCTGTGGACTTCGACGCCGATCTCCTCCAGCAAGCGGCGGGCGATGGCAGCCGCGGCGACCCGAGCCGCCGTCTCGCGCGCCGAGGCGCGCTCGAGGACGGGGCGCACGTCATCGAGGCCGTACTTCACGGCGCCTGGGAGGTCGGCGTGGCCGGGTCGCAGCGCCGTCAGCCTCTCGATTTCCTCCTCGACGGGCTCGATCGCCATCCGTTTCTGCCAGTCGGCGTTGTACCAGTCCTTGTTCTCGATGCGCAGGCCGATGGGGCCGCCCATAGTGAGGCCGTGGCGGACGCCGCTGACGATCTCGGCGAAGTCCTGCTCGATTTGCTGGCGCTTGCCGCGCCCGTAGCCTCCCTGCCGGCGCCTGAGGTGCCCGGCAATGTACTCCTCGGACAGCGCAAGCCCGGCGGGCATGCCGTCGACGATCACGAGCAGTCCTTTGCCGTGCGATTCGCCCGCCGTCAGGAAACGAAAGTGCGCCATCTCACGCGCGCTTCAGGCCGCTTCGCCGGCCCAGGCGAAGGGCTCGACCTCGGACACGCCTCCTGAGGCGTCGGCCACGAAGCGCCCGCCCACGAGCTCGACGAACTCATTCGCAGACGTTGTTTCCCAGTCCAGGTTCTCGATTTCCCTCCTTCTCACGATGGAGCTAAGGATACACCTCGCTTGAGCGTGGCCGTTCTCGTCGCGGAACGCCGTGTACGCGTCGATCTGGACAAACTCGAGCCTTATGTTCGGTATGTCGTAAAGCAGCATGTCCGCCAACTTCTGGGTGACCTTCATCGCCTCCGCCAGCGGGCTGCTCGTCTCCATCCGCCGGCCGTCGACCAGTGAATACTCGCCCTCAGCGCTGCAGTTCACGCGAGCGCCGCTGGCGCTGACGTCCGTCAGCTCCACGGTCTGGATCCCGTGCCACAGCAGGGCTGGGATCCCCTTCGGTACCCGCTCGCCGTGCCAGCGCTCGACCTCCGTCTCCACCAGCTCCCGGATGGCGTCGAGATCGCCGTTGGCCACCAGAGAGCGCCAGTGCAGCTGGGCGCGCGTCTCCTGGACGACGGCGTACGAGACCAGCGTCAGAACAATGATTACGACGATGATGCCATAGAGGATCACACCGACAAGCTTACGCTCGTGGGCTGTCCAGGCCGAGTGCTTCGCGCGCCGCCCCTTGCATTATGTCTAGTGGCGGCTCCCTGCCCGTCCAGAGCCGGATCGACTCCGCTCCCTGATAAATCAGCATCGCGAGGCCCGAAACGGGCGTCGCCCGCACGCTGCGCGCGTCCGCCAGCAAAAGGGTCTGGGGCGGGTTGTATACCAGGTCGTAGACGCACGCGCCGGGCCGGATGAGATCGCGGGAGATCGGCGAGCTGTGCTCGCCTGCCGTGTGGCGCGTGCCCACGGGAGTGCAGTTCACGATCAGGTCGGCCCGCCTGCAGGCCTCGGCGAAGTGCGGGTCGTCGAAGGCCAGCGCCTGAACCGGCGTACTCTCTCGCGCGGGCAGAGTCGCTGCTGCAGCGACGACGCGCTCGAGGGAACGGCCCGAAAGCGTCAGATGGGCCGCGCCCGCCTCCAGGAGGCCGACCGCCACGGCGCGAGCGGCGCCGCCGGCGCCGAGCAATACCGCCGCTTTCCCGGCCGGCTCGAACCCGGCCTCGCCCAGTGAGCGCATGAAGCCGTAGAGGTCGGTGTTGTGGCCCTTGAGGCGGCCGTCCGCCCGCACGATGCAGTTCACAGCGCCGATCTTGGCCGCACCGACGTCGAGGGCGTCCAGGAGGGGGATCACGGCTTCCTTGTGGGGGACGGTGACGTTCGCACCGTACACGCCCTCCTCGCGGAGGCGGCCGATGGTGTCCACGAGCGCCTCGGCGGGGGTCACCCACGCCTCACAGCGGGCATCAAGGCCCATGGCCTCGAACGCGGCGGCGTAGATCTTCGGCGTGATCGAGTGGGCCAGAGGGTAGCCGATGAGGCCAACTGTGCTTGTCATGGTGGGGACGCTAGCGCTGGTAGCGCGCGACGTTGCGCTCGTGCTCCTCGAACGTCGTCGCGAACACGTGGCTCCCGTCGGGCCGCGCGACGAAGAACAGATAGTCGGTGCTGGCCGGCCGGATTACGGCCAGGATGGCGTCGATGCCGGGACTGGCGATCGGCCCCGGCGGCAGGCCCTTTCTGGCGTAGGTATTGTAAGGAGACGCGGACTGAAGGTCCTGCGCCGTGAGGTCGCGCTTCCATAAGCCACCACCGGCCGTCGCCGCTCCCGGCGTGGCGACCGCGTACTGCACCGTTGGGTCCGCCTGAAGAGGCATGTCCAGACGCAGGCGATTCAGATATACGCCGGCGATCAGGGGCGCCTCCTCCGGCCGGACCACCTCACGCTCGACGATGGAAGCCAGCGTCACCACCTGGTGGATGCTGAGGCCCTTCTGGCGGGCCTCTTCCCTCAGCTGAGGCGTGAGGCGCTCATCCAGGGCCTTGACCATGGTGTCGACGACCTCCGCCGGCGTCGCCTTGCGGCTGAAGCTGTAGGTCGCGGGAAACAGAAAGCCCTCGAGCGACAGCCCCGGAGGTCGCGAGCTCAAGAGAGGCGCCGTGGGCGCCGTTGGCCCTGGATAAGTGGCAGCGGCCCCGAGGAAGTCGCGCGCGGGCACTATGCCACGGCGCTCCAGGAGGGCGGCGACCTCCTCCATCCTCAGTCCCTCGGGTACCGCGACGAGGCGCCCGGCGGTCAGACCGGCATTGATCCGGGTCAGGGCATCGAGCACGCTCGTCCCGCGGGCAAACTCGTACTCGCCCGCCTCCAGCCGGCGTTCGGCCCCGGTTACTCTCGCCAGCAGCCGGAACGAAGAGGCGTCGTCGATCACGCCCGCGTCCGCGAGCCTGGTAGCGATAGCCGCGGCCGTGTCGCCGGACATCACCTCGATGAGGACGGGTTCGCCCCTCTCGGCCACGGCCACGTGTGCGCCTTCGATCGAGACAGATGCCGGCGAACCGCCGACGATCCAGCCGGTGAGAGCGATGACGCCGGCCAGCGCCACTCCAACGACCACTGACCGCGCGAAGCTAGGTCCCACGTTCCCAGAATCGCAGGCTGTCGAGGAAGGCCTGGAGGATGATAGTCGCCGCCACGGCGTCGGTGTCGGCCGGCGCGCGCCGCCGTCGGTCCCGGCGTCCCGGCCTCGTGTCTCCCCGCATCACTCGCTCCGCCTCTTGGGTGGAGAGGCGCTCGTCCCACAGGAACAGCGGCAGTAAGAGACGCCTCTCGAGGTCCGTGGCGAAGGCCGAGACCTTTTCCGCCTGGGCGCCGCGTTCACCGCTCAGGCTCAAGGGCAGGCCGACGACAACGGCGGCTACCTCGTCCTCGCGCACGATCCCGGCGATAACCTCGATCTCGCGGCCGTGGACATCGCGCTCGAGCGTGGGGCGCGACACCGCGAGGCGCTGTTCGGGATCTGATATGGCGACGCCGATGCGACGGTCGCCTACGTCGAGGCCTAGGAGGCGGCCTCGAGGGAGCCTTCCCTGGATTTCCACCGTCCCGTCCGACGCGAGAACCGGCCCTGCTACGACAGCCTCTCTTGGGCCAAGCGCAGGGCGGCCTCCAGAGCCTGGTCGAGCTTAGCGGCGTCAGTGCCGCCGCCTTGCGCCAGCTCGGGCCGGCCGCCACCGCCACCGCCCGCTGTCTGCGAGGCGACCCGGACCAGATCGCCGGCAGGCAGCCGCTTCGCCACGTCGGGCGTGGCCATGGCCAGGAAAGCCGGCCTGCCACCGATATCGGCGCCGAGCAGAATGACGGCGCTTCCCAGCCGGGCCTTGAGGCCGTCGCCAAGGTCGCGGAGAAAGTCGGCATTGGGCGCGTTCACGCGGGCCACGACCACGGCTACGCCTCCCATCTGCTTCGCGCCCGCGGCGACGCTGCCGGCCTCGTCACGGGCATTCTGACGTTCGAGCGTCTGCACACGCTTGCGCAAGGACTCCATCTCCTCGTACAGCGCCTCGACGCGGCTGGAAAGCTCTTCCGGCGGAGCGTGGAGCGTCGCGCTGAGCCCCGCCAGCGTCTCCTCCTGGTGGCGAATGCGCCTTATAGCCGCGCGTCCGGTCACTGCCTCAATGCGGCGCATGCCGGCGCCGATCGAGGTCTCGCCAGTGATGACGATCGCGCCCACCTCTCCCGAGGAGTGGCAGTGCGTGCCGCCGCACAGCTCCTTGCTAAAGCAGCGTTCGAGGGTCTCAGGATGATCGCCGTCGGCATGGCAGATACCGACGACCCTGACCGTCTCGGCATACTTGTCACCAAAGAACGCCAGGGCGCCACCCTTCAGGGCGTCCTCGTACCTCTCGAAGTCGGCGTGGACGGGCAGGTCCTGGCGTACGGCGCGGTTGGCGACCTGTTCCACCGCTTCTATCTCCTCCGGCTTCACGGCCGCGAGGTGCGTGAAGTCAAAGCGCAGGCGGTCGGGCGCCACTAGGGATCCGGCCTGGCGCACGTGGGGGCCGAGAACCTGGCGCAACGCCGCGTGGAGCAGGTGGGTGGCTGTGTGGTTGCGCATGGTGTCGGCCCGCAGGGCTTCGTCGACAATCGCCTCGACCGGGTCGCCGACGCTGAGCCGACCGTTGACCATTCGGCCGATGTGGGCGATGACGCCCCCCTCGCCCACGGCCTGGGTGTCCTCGACATAGAAGCAGCCTGCCTGCCCGGCAGGCAGGCCCCCGGGCCAGCAGATCTCGCCCCTGTCGCCGACCTGGCCGCCGCCCTCGGCGTAGAACGGCGTCTGGCTGAGGACGACCTCGACGCGCTTACCGTCGCTCGCGGCTGCGTCGACGGCCGGGAGCACTTCGCCGTCGACGAGGACCGCCGAGACGCTGCTGAAGCTCTTGATGGTGTCGTAACCCACGAATTGCGTCGCCTCCAGGCCGAGGCGGGCGTAGGTCTGCAGGCGCGCCGCGTCGCCCTCGAAGTGGGTAGCGGAACGTGATCGCTCACGCTGGGCCTCGAGCTCGCGCTCGAACCCTTCCGGGTCCGCGACGGAGAAACCCTCCTGGCCCAGCAGCTCCAACGTCAGCTCCGGTGGGAAGCCGTGCGTATCCCATAGATAGAAGACGCGGCGGCCTTCGATCTGCCGATCAGGCTGCTCCTTCATGAACTCAGCGAGTTGGGCCCGTCCCAGCCACAGGGTCTCGAAGAAGCGGCTTTCCTCCCCTCTTAGCGAAAGCAGCACGAACTCGCGACGCTGGGCGAGAAGCTCGTGCTCCGCCGCCATGCCGTCGATCACGGCGGCCGCCGTTGCGTCGAGAAACTGCCTGCCCTGGTTCAGGCCCTGGCCAAAGGTCGTTGCCCGGCGGATCAGACGGCGCAGGACGTAGCCACGGCCGTCATTGCTCGGCGTTACGCCTTCGGCAAGAAGAAATGTCGCGGCACGGGCGTGCTCCGCGACGATCCGCATCGCGCGCTTCTCCGGTCCCGCGGCCTCCTCATATGACCGGCCGGCCAGCTCACTGACTTTGGCGACGAGCGGCTGGAAGAGGTCCGTATCGTAGTTGGTAGGGCGGCTCTTCCACTGCTTCGGTCGGCCTCGCCAATCGACGCCGCCCTCCCACAACAGCGGCACCGGCCAGCGCTCTAGCCCGGCGCCCGTATCGACGTTCTTCTGCGGCAAGGGCGTGCGGCTGCCGTCCTCGGCCTGGTACAGCGTCATGAACACCAGGTTCCACAGCTCGAGGAACCGGTCGCAGGTCCCGCTACCGGCCGGCAGGGGATTTTCGCAGTTGGGGCGGCAATCCGGCCGCAGGCAGCCGAGGTCGGCGCCGAAGTCGTAGTTGATCTCCGAGTTCGGTCCGCAGGGACCTACGGGGCCGGCGAACCAGTAGTTCTCCTTCTCCCCGAAGCGGGCGATCCGTGAGGCCGGAATTCCGACCTTGCGCCAGAGGTCGAACGCTTCCTCGTCGTCCTGGTAGATGGTGGCCCATATGCGCTCTTTCGTGAGGCCCAGCCCGGCAGGCTGGGGCGACGTGAGCAGCTCCCAGGCCCAGGGGATGACCTCGGGCTTAAAGTAGTCGCCGATGCTGAAGTTGCCCAGCATCTCGAAGAAGGTGTGGTTGCGCTCGTTACCAACCTCCTCGATGTCGCTGGTTCGGAAGCACTTCTGGATCGAGAGCAGGCGCGGTGCCGGCGGCTGGGCGAGGCCCATCATGTAGGGCTTGAACGGCACCATGCCGGCGCTGGTGAAAAGCAGAGTCGGGTCGCCGGCGGGCACCAGCGAAGCCGACGGTATGCGCTTGTGCCCGCGGTCCTCGAAGAACCGGGTCCACAGCCGGCGGATTTCGCGCGAGTCCAACTCCGCCTAGCTCTCGCGGATCTCGACGGAGATGATCGTATCGCCCGAGGCGCCGGCGTCCCTCTTCGTAAGGTCGAGCAGGTTGATCTTGTCGACGACGTCCATCCCGGAGAGCACGCTGCCGAAGATCGTGTACTTGTCCTTGAGCGCAGGATAGTCGCCGTAAGAGATAAAGAACTGACCGCCGTTGCTGGTCGGCGAGCTGCCGCCCATGCCGACGGCCCCCCTGCTGAACGGCGCCGATGTCGACTCCTTCTTGATCGAATAGCCGGGCGAGCCCAGGCCCGTGCGCGTTGGGTCGCCGGCCTGGGCAACGAAGCGGGAGCCGTCCTGGTTGGTCACCAGCTGCATGAAGGGCGTGTTGTTGTAATAGCCCTCCTTGGCCAGGAAGAGGAAGCTGTTAACCGCCTCCGGCGCGGCCTTCGGGTCGAGCTGGATCTGAATGTCGCCCTTCGAGGTCTTGATCGTCGCTACGTACGTGCGGCCAGGGTCGATGGTCAAGGACGGTGCGGAGTCGTAGCGCTTTACCGTCGGCGTGAGCGCCGTGGCCGGTTGCGGGGTCCCGGCGACGTCAGCAGGCACTTCGGTCGGAGGCTTGTCTTCCAGCTCGCCGGCCTGGTGGATCGTGCCCGGAGTCGACCGGCTGCTCCGGAAAAAGCCGTTGAGGAGACTGAAGACTATCGCCAGGGCGAAGACTATGCCCAGGGCAGCGAACACTTTGGGGTTGGTGAGGTAGTGCAGGATGCCGGGCATCCGCAGCTGCGAAGGGTCGCTGTAACGCTGGGTAAGTCGCCGGCGGCGCCGCTGCCTGCTCACGGATATTCGTTCTCGCGAAACAAGATTGCCCGCGGTCGGGCATCAAGCTGAGTATAGCAATCAGGTTCTGAAGCGGGAAACGCGATCGGAGCCTAACAGACGGCGGACCTACCGCGTTGATCTCCCTGGGCCGAGATCATCGGCCCCGGGGTAGCGCCGGCCGGTTACCCGCCCGCGACCGGCGCCGCCCCGCTTCACGGGCTTAGTTCCCTGCCCTGAAGGCCTCGATAGCTGCCGCCACGTCCGCGGGGGTGGTCTTCCCTGATTCGGCCAGGGCCGCGATTACACTCGCGCGGCGGCGAAGGTCGTTTGCCTCGGTCCGAAAGCGAGCCGGCATCGCCAGCTGCTCGAAGCGGTCGCCGTCGCGTCGCCAGCGGAAGAGGTCGCGCCCCACCGGGCGCCCGTTTTCCACGCGCTCGATTTCGTACAGCTGGACGACCCGGCGCCAGAAGCTGGAGGGGTCGTTGCCATAGAGCTCGATGTAGATCACTAGCTTCAGGGCCGACGCCTGATCGTCCGGGACGCCGTTTCCAGCGGTAACCTCCAGCACCCCGTCCTCCGCGGAAGGCGCGTGCAAGGCCGCCTGAAGCGAATAACCCGCGCTGAGGGCGTCGAACACACGCCGCACCGGCTCTCCCCAGATGTATCCGGGCACGGGCGCCTGGCTGAACTCGGCGACAACCAGATAGCCGCCGAGGCGCTCGCGCTTGAGCCGTTCCATCTCGTCTCGATCGCCAACCACATGGTGGAGGCCCACGTCCGGTGGCTTGAGCGTGAGGACGGCGTTCGACGTCGTCGTCTTCCCGGCCAGGCGCGGCAAGGCCACGGTAAGGAATGAGGCGCGTTGATCCACGGCCGCCCAGAGCGTGGCCGCGATCTCGGCGCTCATCGTCCCGTTGCGAACCAGCTCGGCGATCGTTATCTCACCCGCCACAGAATCCTCCGACTGAAGCCCTTGCTGTCCTGCTCTCTGCCGCCCCGCCTCGCACCGTTCTGGTACAATCTGGGTCTACACGCAAGGATGCGAATGCACATGCAACTGAATCTCACGCCCGCGCGCCGCCGCCGCAACCGGATTTTGGCTGCCGCGTCCGCGGTCGCGCTTGCGGCCGTCGCGGCAGCATCGATCGCCCTGGCCAGCGGCGGCGAAAGCCGTCTTATCGCCGAAACTTCCTCGGTCCGCACCGAGGCGCCGGCAACGGCCGCGGGCGACTTCCCGATCTCCGAGGACGTTTCCCTGGACCTGTCCAGTAACTGCGGCGACCTCGAACCCTACTAGCCGGTCTTTTCGCTTCGAAGAGGGTATGGTACCCCCGGGGCGACTCGAACGCCCGCACCCGGCTCCGGAGGCCGGTGCTCTATCCAACTGAGCTACGGGGGCCTGCCGCTATTCTATGCCCGTGGTCTTCGGCCAACAACCCGGTTGTGTGCCCGTAGAGCGCGTGGTGTGAGCAGATGACACCACGGTCGCACGTCGCGCAACTCAAGCCCGGCGCCTGACGTGCGGCTCGGGTCGGGTGCCCGGTCGTTGCTTCGCCGCCTGCGCGGCCGCGCGCGCGTTTTCGCGCCCCATCGCGCACTCCGGG
Source organism: uncultured Dehalococcoidia bacterium (assembly GCA_964422735.1). GTDB lineage: Bacteria > Chloroflexota > Dehalococcoidia > DSTF01 > WHTK01 > CAYRCD01. Next base: position 67,303 of record CAYRCD010000003.1, read on the forward strand.
CGGCTCAACTCTTCATCCAGACCGAGTCGGCCGGCGGCGTCGCCTTGCTGGCCGCCTCCCTCGCCGCGATTGCCTGGGCGAACTCACCCCTGGCCGGCTCATACAGCGACCTCTGGAAGACGACCATCACTCTCGACGTCGGCCTCGTCGACATCTCGGATGACCTGGTCCACTGGGTAAACGACGGCCTGATGACGGCCTTCTTCTTCCTTGCCGGGCTCGAGATCAAACGCGAGCTGGTGCACGGCGAGCTCACGACCGCCCGTCGCGCCCGCCTTCCCGTGATCGCGGCCCTCGGCGGGATGATGGCCCCGGCGCTGATCTTCTACGCCTTCAACCACGGCGGACCCGGGGCCCGCGGCTGGGGCATCCCGATGGCGACAGACATCGCCTTCAGCCTCGGTATGCTCTCGCTGCTCGGCCGGCGCGTGCCGATCGGCGTCAAGGTATTCCTCCTCGCGTTCGCCATAGTCGACGACATCGGCTCCATCGCGGTCATCGCCCTCTTCTACTCGGGCGAGGTCGCGGCCGGTTGGCTCCTCGGCGCGCTAGGGCTGTTCCTGGCCATCGCTTGCCTCAACCGCTCCGGGCTCAGGACAATCAGCGCCTACGTCTGTCTGGGAGCGGCCTTGTGGGTGGCTCTGCACGAGTCCGGGGTGACGCCGACGCTGGCGGGCGTGGCCCTCGGCCTTCTTACCCCCGCGACCTCCGTGTACGACCCGCGGTCATTCCCGGCGACCGCGCGCGGCCTGATCGAGGGGTTTCGTCAGGCATTTAACGGCGGCGACAAGGATGCTCAGGAGGACGTTCTCGGCCAGATCGAGGACCTGACGCAAGGCAGCGGGGCCCCTCTCGAACGTCTCGAACGCACGCTGCATCCCTGGGTGGCCTTTCTGGTCGTTCCGGTCTTCGCTCTGGCGAACGTCGGCATCGATCTGTCGGCCGATGTGGTCGAGGACGCCGGCTCCAGCCCGGTGGCGCAGGGCATTCTCGTGGCCCGGTTGGCCGGCAAGCTCGCCGGCATCGTCCTCTTCACCTACCTTGCCGTCCGACTTCGCCTTTGCGACCTGCCCACGGGCGCCACCTGGCGCCACATCGGCGGCGTCGGCCTGATCGCCAGCGTTGGCTTCACCGTGAGCATCCTGGTCGCCAACCAGGCGTTCACCGACGAAGCCCAGATCGCAAATGCGAAGATCGGCCTGTTCGCGGCCTCGGCCGTTGCAGCGGTCCTGGGCTATGCGTTCTTACGCCTGGTGGGCCGCGACACGGAGCCAGCAGCCTCGTGAAGCCCGGCGTGTGCCCTCAGGCAAAGCGCGAGCGCTGCCGGTATTGGATCGCCTCCGCCACGTGTGCCGACGCGATCGTGTCTCTGCGCGCGAGGTCGGCGATCGTCCTTGCGACCTTGAGGATGCGGTGGAAGGCGCGCGCCGACAACTGGAGCTGGTTTGTGGCGAGCTTCAGGAGCGAGCGCGACTGATCGTCGAGGCTCACCTGACAGAAGTCGCGCACTTCCGCCGGCGTCATGTCGGCGTTACAGTTTGAATTGGCCTCAGAGAAGCGCCGGTTCTGCAGGGTTCGCGCCCCATCGACGCGCTCGCGGACCTTCTCCGAGCGCTCGGCCGGCGCGATCGCCGCCAGCTTCTCGTACTCGACCCGCGGCACCTCGACGAAGATGTCGATGCGATCGAGCAATGGTCCCGATATCCGGCGCTGATAGCGCGAAACGATCGATTCAGAGCAAACGCACGGCTTCAGCGGGTCGCCGTAGTTCCCGCACGGACAAGGGTTCATCGCGGCCACCAGCATGAAGTTCGCCGGAAAAGTTACGGAGCCCTGAGCGCGGCTGATCGTGACTACGTGGTCTTCCAGCGGCTGGCGCAGGACCTCCAGCGTCGTCTGGCCGAACTCGGGCAGCTCGTCCAGAAACAGCACGCCGCGGTGGGCCAGGCTGATCTCCCCCGGCCGCGGCTGGCGCCCTCCCCCGACGAGGCCGGCGTTCGAGATCGTGTGGTGAGGCGACCGGAACGGACGCCGGGTTATCAGGGGAGTGGCGCGCGGCAGAAGCCCGGCGACACTGTAGATGCGGGTCACGGTCAGCGCCTCGTCCGGCGTCAGCGCGGGCAGGATCGAGGGCAGGGCGCGGGCAAGCAGCGTCTTGCCCGCGCCCGCGGGGCCGATCATGAGCACGTTATGGCCGCCGGAGGCCGCGACCTCCAGAGCCCGCTTGACGTGTTCCTGGCCGCGGACGTCGGCGAAGTCGGTGCCGTCGTAGCCTATGGCGCCGTCGTCGAGCGGGTGGCGGCCGCGGACGTGCGGCTCGATGGGGTCGTCGCCGCGCAGGTGGGCGACGAGCGCGTGGAAAGACGTGACCGCGTAGATGCTGACGCCGTCGACGAGCGCGGCCTCAGCCGCATCCGGCGCCGGCACGTACACATCTCTCAGTCCGCGCTCCCGCGCCAGCGTCACCAGGGGCAGGACGCCGTGCGTCGGCCGGAGGGTGCCGTCGAGAGACAGCTCGCCCAGGAACAGCGACTGCGATACGTCGACGAGCACCTGCTCGGAGGCGAGGACGATTCCCACGGCTATGGGGAGGTCGTAGCTCGGGCCTTGCTTGCGGATGTCGGCAGGAGCCAGGTTGGCCGTGATCCGCCGCTGGGGAAAGAGGCATCCCGAATTCCGCACCGCCGAGCGCACCCGCTCGCGTGCCTCCTGCACGGCGGTGTCCGGCAGGCCCACGACGTTGAACGCGGGCAGGCCCGGCAGGAGGTCGACCTCGACCTCCACCAGCTCGCCCTCGAGCCCGACGAGGGCGCCGGTGAAGACCTTAGCGGGCGGCATGAAAATGCGCACTCATGTTCGGATCGCGATTATAAGCGACTGGCGCTGAGAATGCTAGCGCTGTTTCAGCGCGGATCGAGCGCCTGGTCGAGGTGTAACCAGACTATGCGCGAATAGCGGTCAGACCGGCCCATCGTCAGCAGGCATTGCGCCAGCGCCACCACGAGCAGGAGCGCGGCCCGGCCCCACGTCTTAGCCGTCTAAGCTGTGCGGCCGCGTTGCCCACAAGCGCGGGACAAGAAGAGGGGGCCTCTTCGGGCCCCCTCTTGATTGCTGGCGGCTGACTATTGACGCCTGATTAGTACAGAGCCTCGACGATCGTCGAGATGCCCATGCCGGCGCCGATGCACTGGGTGGCGAGGCCGTACCTGCCGCCGCTGCGGCGGAGTTCCTTGGCCACGGTCATAACCAGGCGAGTGCCGGTGGCGCCCAGGGGGTGCCCGATGGCGAGCGAGCCGCCGTTGACGTTCACCCTGTCCTCGGGGATACCCAAGTCGTTCAGGGTCGGGATTACCTGCGCGGCAAACGCCTCGTTGAACTCGACCCGGTCGATGTCGGCCGCCGTGATGCCGGCGTGCTTCAGGGCCTTGTTCGTCGAGGGAATCGGGCCGATGCCCATGATCTGGGGCTTCACGCCGGCGACGCCGAAGCCCACCAGCCGCGCCAGCGGCTCGATGCCCAGCTCCCGGGCGCGGTCCTCGCTCATCAGGATCGCGGCCGTGAAGCCGTCGTTGGTCGGGCAGGAGTTGCCGGCCGTGATGATGATCTCCTTGTCGGCGTAGCTCACCACGCCCTGCACCGGCTTCAGGTTCTGAAGAGCCTCGAAGTTGGTGCCCGGTCGGTAGCACTCGTCGAACTCGAGGGTGATCATCGGGCCCTTCGAGTCCGGCACCCAGTTCCCCTCGTTGTCGTATACCGGGTCCTCGACTTCGAGGGCAATGATCTCGTCCTTGTAAACGCCCTTCGCCAGAGCTTCGCCGTACTTCTTGTGGCTGCGGACGGCGAATTCGTCCAGCTCTTTTCGGGTCAGACTGTACATCTCGGCCACATTCTGCGCCGTCTGCGTCATCCCGATGGCGTAAGGGGAGTCCAGGATATAGTCCGGGATTGGGACCGAGAAGTTCTGGGTGTGGTCCGGCGCCATGTCCCGCTGCGCCTTGGTGACGTCGACCCGCTTCGGCTGGTTCACGCGCGTGCTGTTGGGTCGCGGGCCGCCGCCGCCGCCCAGAGTGCGGCCCATGCGCTCGACGCCAAGGGCGAGAGCGCAGTCGGTCGCGCCGACCATGATCGACTGGGCGACGCGCTGCAGGGTCTCCATGCTGGAACCGCACTGGCGATTAGTCGTAAAGGCGGAAACCTCCATCGGGAGGCCCGCCAATCGCGCCACGTGACCCAGGCCGATGAATTCGCCCGACTGGGCCACGTTGCCCATACCAACGTCCTCGATCATCGAGGGCTTGACTTTCGGGTTTCGCTCCAGGAGTGCTCGGATGACTGTGGCGCCGACGTCATCCAGCCTGGTGGCGACGAGTTTTCCGCGGCCGCCGCGGCCAAAGGGGGAGCGTACACCGTCGACTATGACGACATTTCGTAGCTGCATCGAGTGCGTCTCCTTGAATTAGACGGTCCCCGCTGAGACGGGGGAGGTATCGCGCGGCCGGGATGGGATTTCGGGCCTGCGGCCGTATCAGGCGACGTCGGTCTTCTACTCCGCTCCGCATCCTCCTTGAAATGCCAGCTTCTCGTGGTGGTTTTGAACGGTGACGGGGATTTGCCGCCCCTACGATACGAGCGCCGGCCGAAGCCGTCAATCGCCAGACGGAGACAGGTAGTAGGTGAGTAGCCTCGTTAGATTCGGGCGATGCCGTCGATACCCTCAGCCGGCTCTTTTCCCATGAGCCTCAGCACGGTCGGGAACACGTCAACGGTGCGCAGCCGGTCGGGCTCGATCGGATGGCTGAGGATGATCGGCACGTGCATCTGGGGAGCGATTAGGGCGCCATGGGTCGATTTGTGCTCCGGGAACTCCCAGCGGGCACGCAGATCGAAGCCCTCGCGAGCGCTCACGAGCAGGTCGCCGCTGCGCTCAGCCCGAAACAGCTGAGCGATCTGCAGAGGGGCGTCCGGCCGCGGCGAGTCGAATGTCAGCCGCAGCACCGCTTCGGCATCGCACCCGGAGAAGGCGCCGCAGCCCAGGGGGTCGGCTCCACGAAACTCATAGGTGCAGCGACCGTCTGTCCAGGTAATCCGGCCGGTTCCCCCCGCCGCCTGGACTACCGTCGCACCATCGCCTGCCAGGCCCGCTACGAAATCGATGCCCTCCACCGCGAGCAGGACCTCGGGGACCGATCGGGCCTCCATCTCCTCCCATGGCATCCGTTCACGCCAGTCGTGGCCGTTGCGGAAGTAGATCTGGGTCATGCCGTTGCCCGAGACCATCTCGGCGCAGTGTGCGTTCTGCCGCCAGAGGCGGGGGTAATAGAGGCAGGGAAAGCCGGCCTCCTCCAACTTGCGGGCGACGTCGATGTGGGTGTGGGTCGCCGACTGCCCGTGGTCGCTGCCGATAACCCACAAGGTCTCCTCGTCCTTTCCGACATCTCTAAGGGCGCGACGGGCGCGGCGCACCGCCCTGTCGACGGTCCGGTAGGACTCGATTACCTGAGCGCCGCGCGGATGGCTACCGTGGGAATGACCATCGACGCCGTTGAAGGCACAGGCGATGAACTCCGGCGCATCTCTCGCCGCCGCGACCAGTGCCTCTTCGGCGATGCGGTCGGCAAGGTGCCACTTGTGGAGGTAGTGGCCGATGGCGTAGACGACCGGTTTGACGCGGCGCGTGACGTTGTCACGGGGGTCGCAACCCTTGGTCAGCAGGTTGATGATGTTGCGGTGGCTGCCGAAGTAGTCGAACCACGTGGGGCGCGGTGGCAGGTCGGCGTCGAAGTTCGCCCCCTCGATCCCGCTATAGCTCGCGACCCCGGGCCGGGTCCAGCGCGAGCCGCCTCCGTCGTAATGCTGACGTGAAAGCCAGCGATAACCCGGTACGTTGGCCGTGCCCGGGAAGAGGCCCATGAGGTAGGGAATGTAAGCGGGGCCGGTCGTCGAGGGAAAGCAAGTGACTCCTTGCTTGAGACCGCCGCCTTCCTCGGCAAGCATCGACAGCGCCGGGAGGTCGCCCGCCGCCATCAGGTCGCGCATGACCTCGTAGCTGGCACCGTCGATCATGATGAAAACCAGGCGGCGGTAACGGCTGTCCATCCCGGCGATCTTAGGACAAGGCGAAGCTTGGGTCACACGCCGGGAGCGCCAGGCGAAGGGCGGCTCAGCCGGGCTGCGTCATGGGGCGCCGCACGAATGCGAGCGTACGCATATGCAAGGCTGGCCACCAGCGATTGAGCCAGTACGCGGCAACGAAGGCGGCCGACGCCAGCAGTGCCCCGGCAATGCCATCGATGAAGAAGTGGTTACCGGTTACGACCGTCGCGACCAGCATGGACGGCGGCAGGAACAGGACAGGGCCGCGAACGAACCAGCGCCGCGTTCCGTAGAACAGGCCCAGCGCTATAAGGAGGTCCCAGCCGACGTGCAGGCTCGGCAGCGCCGCATAAGGGTTCACCAGACGCGACTTGTCGTAAGAGACTGGAATCGTCATCGCCAGCGTATCGGTGAAGCCGGGAAAGCTAAGCCGCGGCGGCGCCACCGGGAACATGAGGTAGAGGATCAGCGCTACGCCTCCCGAGATCAGGAACGCATTGCGCGTGATCGCGTAGACGCGAGGGTTCCTGACAAACAGATAAGCGCCGCAGATGAAGATCACGGGCCAGTGCCCATAGAAATAGATGATGTTGAAAAGATGCACCAGCAGGTTGTAGGAGATGGCGGCGCTCTGCAGAGAAAGCTCCGCGAAAATGCCCAGGCTCTGCTCCAGCCGGATCATGTGGCTGGCGTTATCAAAGGCGCCACGCGCGTTCTGGACCGCGTGAGCGCGCGCCAGAAAGTAGGGGACGTAGCAGGCGACGATGAGGACCGGCTCCCGGATGTAGCGCGAGCCAAGGGTATTACGGAGAAGCGGGAAGAATGCTGACTTCAAGGTCTTGAGTTGAACCGCCGGGGCCTCCAGGGCCTAACGCTAGCGTAAAAGTTACGGTATCGTCATCGGGCTTGTCAACTCAGAAGGCGCTTAGATCGATGAACGTTTTCCAAGGCTCTTGTCCTGGTGCTCAAGGCTCGGCGCCGGCGCCGGCGTCGCCATTAGTCCGCGTGCGTCCCTGGCCGAAAGCACGGATATACAGGGGGATGGCCGGTGAGAGCACGAGAGCGGCGAGAGCCAGGGCGGCCCGAAGCGATACGAACTCGCCGATTGCGCCGAAAGTGGGCCCGCCAAAAAACTGGCCGAAGCCGCCCACCTGGCTGCTCATCGACATCACCGTTGCCCGGACGCTTGAATCGACGTTCTGGTTGATCCAGGACAGGTACAGAGGCGTGAAGATGCGGCTCAACTGCTGGACCGACCAGAACAGCACCATCCCCGTAACGAAATCGCCGGCGAAGGCGAACGCGAAGACGCTCACAACCTGAAGGCCGTGGTCGATCAGCAAGGCCCGCGTCACGCTGGCGTGACTGGTGGTGTCGATGAAGCGCCGCACCCATCCGACCAGGAACAGTCCCAGGAGCGCCGACGTCATTCGCACAAAGCCGATCCAAAAGACGGGCTGCAGGCCGTGAAGGCTGGGAAATCCGACGTTCTGGAAGAAGTGAGGTGTGAACAAGCGGTCGAAGGCCTCGCCGTTGGCGCCGTAGAGGAGAGTGATCGCGAACGCCGTCATCAACAGAGGAGTGCCCCGCACCAGGCGACGTCCCGCGGAAAACGTCCCGGCGAAATCGTGCCAGGCGATCCTTTGCTGCTCCGTCTTGGGGCGGAATCCCGTTTCCGGCATAACGAAGAAGAGGACCAGAGCCAGGGCAATCAACGCTCCGCCGCCGGCGAGCAGCGGCAGATGGAGGTTGAGGAGGCCGAGTCCGGTGCCTATCGGTATACCGATCAGGCGCGCCACCTGCTCGACCTGGACGGTGCGGAGGAAGATCGGGCCAGCCCGGTCCGGTCCGACCTCATCCGTTATCCAGGCCTGTTGGGCGCCGCTGATAAACGTAAGGCCGGTACCCAGCACGATCTGCGCCGCGATGACGGTTTCGAAGCTGGCAATGGAGCCCGAGAACACGAATCCCAAACCCACCAGCGCGATTCCGACTACGATGGAGAGGCGCCGGCTGACGACGTCGGCGACCACGCCCGTGGGAACCTCGAACACAAAGTTCGTTGCTTCCAGCGCCGCCCCGACAAGGGTCAGCTGGAGCGGCCCAAGACCGACGGCCTGGACCAGGTAAACCTGGTTGACGGCGATGACTATGTTGAAGAAGAGGGTGTAGAACCCGTTGAGGCCGAGATAGAGGGGTTCCGGCCTCATCTTGTCGCGGGTAAGCAAAGCCTCCCTCCTGGACGTGATGACTCCGCGGCCGCGCGAATTGGCGTAGCTTACAGCATTTCGGAGAACGCGCGCCGCCGCCCGGCCATCGAACGGCGAAACAGAGGTCCCAAGCGAGGGGCGACTTCGCGGACGCGGACGCGGGCGAAAAAGTGAGGTGGACTAAGCGGTGGAAGCCACTGCGGGCTGAGCCGGCGGCTCTTCTTCGCGGAACAGGAGCCGCTCGAGCACGATCACGGAAGGTGGCGAAGGCCGTCGCTCGGCGAAGGCGCTTATCGCCGCGTAGCCGTTATACAGGCTAATCGCCCTCCCCGCGGCCGGACCGGCCTCGGAAGGATAGCGCCAGGCGCGCAGGACCGCCGCCACGGCGGTCTCGATCTGGCCATAGCAGCGCAGGAGGTGCTCTCGCACGACGGTGTCGTCGAGAGCCTGACGCCAGAACTCGAGCACCAGCGACGACCAGATCCTGCGTCCGCCCGAGCCATAAATGAACCGGCGCACCGCCTCGAAGGGGCGGCGCCTTCCCGCCTCCAGGTCGGCGATTGCCTCATGCGTCCAGGCGTCCATCAGAGCCAACAGGATCTCACGCTTGCTCTGGAACTGGCCGTAGATGGCGCCCTTCGACAGCCCCGCGGCGTGGGCAATGTCCTCCACCGACGCCTCGGAGTAGCCCCTCCTGCGGAGCACCTCCCGCGCGGAAGACAGTAGACGTTCGCGGGTGTTCCTTGCTGCCATGCAAAGAATTCTCGGCGCTGCGGGCGGGGCAGATTATGGGCGGGGTTTTGTAACGATTCCGGCCGGGGGACGTTTTCCTAGATTAGGACCAGCATTAGGTCCTCTCAGGCCGGCAATAGAATAACTCATCTGCAGAGCAGGGATGCGAGACCGTTCGCGCCGAGCGACGGCAACCGGGGCCGGAGGCCAGGAATCGCATCCCTTCTTCGCGTCTGGAAGCCGTCGCTTCTGACCGTCTGAGGGACGAGTTGGGGGAACCCGATGGACGCCAAGCGCGAAGACATGATTGTCAAGAACCTGCCCCTTGTGTCCTTCGTCGTCGGCAAGATGTCGGACGAAAACGGCAGCAGCGTGATGGACCGGGAAGACGCGATAGCCTACGGCGTCGAAGGCCTGATTCAGGCCGTCGACAACTACGACCCGACCCGCGGCACGACCTTTGCGAGCTTCGCAATCCGGCGGATCAGGGGCTCCATTCTCGATGCCATCCGGCGCATGGACGTCCTGCCGCGGTCCCTGCGTAAGAGCGCGCGCGAGATCGAGAAGGCCAATCTGGACCTGGCCTCGCAGCTGGGGCGGTGGCCGACTCAGAAGGAGCTCGCGTTCAGGCTCGGTATCGCCGTCCCCGAGCTGCGCGACCTTCAAGGCCACACGGCGTCCCGGCTTGTGTCGCTCGAGCGGGTGATGGAGGAAAAGGCGGCTGAAGGCGCGAGCCCCTGGGAGGCCAGCGACCCCGATGAGTTCGGCGATCCCGCCGCGGCCGCGGACCGTAAGGCATCGATGATGCTGCTCGATCAAGCCCTCGCCACGCTGCCGGCCCGCGACCGGGCAATCCTTCAGCTCCGCTATGGCCGCGGCATGGCTTTTCACGAGATCGGTAAGCTGATGGAGCTGTCGGAGTCGCGGGTCTGCCAGCTCCACAAGCGGGTTCTCTCCAGCCTGCGGGCGCGGTTGAAGCGAGACCTGGAAATTGCCGCCTAATGTTCCGCTTTCTGGCGCCGAGGGCTCATCGTCCCGAGGGCGACTGACGATAATCAGATCATCGCCAGTATCGGAGGGCCATGGAATGGCCTCGCCATCGGACGTCCGGACCATGAATGAGTCCAACCGAACCGAAACCGGTGCCGACCTTCCCGCGAGCGCGGGGTGGCGGAGCGACGCCTGGCGGCGTGCCTTTCTCCTGCGCCTTCTCGTTTCCTGCGAGATCGCCGTAGGGGTCTTCCTTATTCTGCGTTACGCGCCGCGCTTCCACGGCGATTGGTGGGTGCTGCTGGCCCTTGGCGTACTAAACGTCGTCGCCGAACGAATGCCGATTTCGATCTACGGGGAGAGTTACATTTCGGTAGGATTTGTCTTTACCATGGCGAACATCGTGCTTTTCGGCCCGCTCGGCGTCGTCATTGTCGCACCGTTAGAGGGCTTGACCGGGCGGCTCGGGCGGGCGCCCTGGGATTACATCCGAGCCAGAAACGCCGGGCGCTTCACTCTGGTCTACTGGGCGGCGGCCGAAGCCTACAGCCTCTTTGCTCCGGTCGGACCCAACACTCTCGACCTGACACTTGTTGCCGGGGGAGTTGCAGCGACGGCGACGGCGTTCGTTCTGTTCTCAGCCTTCAACATCGTCTCGTTATGGTTGCGCAAAGGCGTCTCATTCGGGGAGACGTGGGAGAATCGTAAGTGGCTTGCCCCGCAGTATGTTGCGCTCGGGTTCGTTGGCCTCGCCCTCGCGACGGCCTACGTGGGTCTAGGGATAGCGGCCATAGTCGCCTTCATCACGCCCGTGGTGATGATGCGAGTGACGATGAAGCAGTACGTCGACAAGACCGCAGACAACGTGGAGTTACTCAAGGCACAGAACGCCGCTCTCGGGGCGGCGAACGTCGAGATCCGCAAGGTGAGCGAGGAGCTGCGGTTCACCTACGACAGCACGCTCGAGGCCCTGGTCAGCGCTCTCGACGCCCGCGACCAGGAGACGCACGGCCACTCCATCCGGGTCGCGCGCTACATGCTGACGATCGCCGAGGCCCTGGGGGTCAAGCCGGGCAGCCAGGAATGGGTCGACATGCAGAGAGGCGCCCTGCTCCACGACGTCGGCAAGATCGGCGTGCGGGACGCCATCCTCTGGAAGCCGGGGAAGCTTTCGCCGGAAGAGTGGGTCGAGATGCGCCGCCACCCTGAAATCGGCTTTAACATGTTGCGCGAGGTGAAGTTCCTGCGCGGCGCCGCCGAGATCGTCCTCGCCCATCACGAGCGTTGGGATGGCCAGGGCTACCCGCGTGGCCTGACAGCGGAAGAAGTCCCGCTGGGTTCTCGCATCTTCATGGTCGTGGACACCTTCGACTCTATGACCTCCGACCGCCCCTACCGCCGGGCCTTGTCCTCGAAGGTGGCGTTGGAGGAGATCATCCGCTGCGGCGGAAGCCAGTTCGACCCCCTCGTCGTCCAGGCGTTCCTCCACATCTACGAAGCATGGGCGCTCGAGCGCGACCGCCTGCACGGCGCGGAGGTAAAGCGAGCCGCTTAGGCAGCAACGAAAAGGACCTCTCGTGGAGGCCCTTTTCGTTTGGCTTTGGCGTCGACTAGTTGTCGGCGTCGCCTCGAACGGCCATCATCGCCCTCCTTGCGCTAGGCTAGTCAGCCGTTTCTTCCCGCATCCCTGCGAGAAGGGTACCGGTGGCCGGGGTCTCCGGACTAGTCGGTATCATGGTTATTGAACGCCAACGAGGTGCCTCTGTCAAGACGTTCGCATAGGCTAGAAATGTGAAATACTCTTGCCACGTGTGATCCATCTCACAGAATCTGCCGAACATCACTCGGAGGAGCCTTGTGACCAGACCACCAAGCGACGGCGAACAGCGTCTCATCCGTTTGAGTGAGTACCTCCTGGCCCAGCACGGCCCCGAGGTTTCGGTCGAACGTATCTGTGAGGAAGCCGGGGTCTCCAAGGGCGGCTTCTACCACCACTTCCGCTCAAAGCGCGACCTGATCCTGTTCGTGCTCACCCGCATGACGCTGGAGCGGCGCCTGCAGGTCGCGACACTTCTTCGTTTCCTGCCCCTGGCCCGGCGCGACCGCGACGTGGCCCGCCTCCTGCGGGGCGCCGCCTCGCCGCCCCCGGCCGAGACAGAAACCGGGATCGACGCGATGCTCTCCCTCGGTGAAGAAATCGCCGCCGCTCTGAATCTGCACGTCCATGGAACCGCCGCCGCCGGTTGACAGCGCGAATTTGACACCATCCCGGCACAGACTATGATGAGATCGTAAGCCCAGCTTCCGAGGGGGGTTCTGTATGCAGATCGACTGGGTCAAGACCATCGAGGACATTCTCACCGACCAGATCAACTGCCCTCGGTGCGGCATCCTGACTCCCCAGCTGGTTGCCGGTTACTCGCGTGCCCCCTGGGCCGCCGAGTATGCCCCCCGTTGCCAGACCTGTACGCACAAAGAGGACTGCGACTCACGCAAGGTCGTGTTTCTCTGCCAGGGCTGCGCCAAAGAGCTGCGCCTACGCGCCCGCCCTGTCGACCAGGAAGCGATGATGAGCCTGCTCCTCAACGACTGTCGCAAGGACCTCGAGGAGTGCCTCGACTACCTCGCGGACTACTGGCAGGAGGACCTCGACATCGAGCCCGAGAGCGTCGATGCCCGCCTCGAGGAGGTCGACCCCGACATCTTCGAAGAAGAGTCCGCCTGGCGCACGAAGCTCGAGGATGAGTACCTCACGTACCACCGTTGGTTCCGCGAGCACAACTTCCACATCCCGGAGCCCGAATGGCGCTCCCGTTATGTCGAGGAAATAATCGGCCTCGGCTACGCGACCATCCTGGGTGACTAGCAGGCGCCTGAAGCACGCGGGCCGGTGGCGCATCGCCGGGCGTTTTCTCTTGTCCCGAGCGGCCACATGCGGTTGAGGATCGAACCCGGCAGCTCTCTCCTGCGTCTCGTCGCGGTCGGCGTACTCGCGATTGTTGCCGGCACAGCCGGGTACCTCACCCGAGGCTCCGCTCGCCTGCAGTTGCCCGCCACCCCGGCGCCCGCGGACTCGGTTGAAACGGTGCGTGGGACAGTGCAGTCCCGGACCGACACGTCGCTGGTCCTTATCACCGAAGAGGGTTCGGTGACGCTCAGGCTGACGCCCGCGACGATGGTAGAGGTCCTGAGGGACGCCGGCCTCGCCTCGTTGCGCGCGGGCGACTGGATCAATGCCGGAGGCGTTGCCCACGCTCAGACGCTGTACGCGCTCACCGCGATCGTCGCCATCCCATCCGAACTCCTGCGGGAGGGAAGGTGAAGCCGGCGGCCTTCATCTGGCTCGCGGCGGCCGCCGCTCTCGCGGTCGCGGCCTTCCTCGCCGGCCGAGCCCTGCACGGCGGTGAACAGCCCGTCCTCGCCTTCGACCTTACCGCGCCCAGCTATCAGGGAGCCGCGCTTCCGCGCGGGCTCAGCAGGGCCGGCTTCACAGGATTCAACGACGTCGGCGGCATCGAAGGAAGCGTGCTGATTGCCGGCCGCCTGACGGCCGTAGCGAAGGACTCCATCAGCCTCTCCACCTCTAGCGGTCCGGCGAGCATCCGTTTTGCGGGCGAGCGCAGCCTGCGTCGGATCGAGTCCGCCTCCTCGGCCGTCATTACGCCGGGGTCAACCGTGGTGGTCATCCGGAGTCCGGGCACGGACGAGGCGGCCGCCGTCCTTCTCCTGAGTGGGCCCTAACGCGCCTGAGAATCGGGCGGCAGGCGCGGGGCGGCGCTCCCTGCCCGTGGGACTGTGACGCGTCGACCGCCGCTCAGCGCGTAAGACGAAGAATGCGGCTGACCGGCAGTCTGAGGAAGTAAATGGCGAGGGCGGCGATCCCCGCTATAAACGCAACGCCGATCACCGTAAACGCAATCCCCACCGTGTCCCATCGCGTCGCCAGGGCGAACGGCGGCACGATGCGTGCCCCTTGCGCCGTGACGTTCAGGAAGGAGAGCATCGTATCGGAAATTCGCAGGCCGGCGACGGTCCCGATCGCCAGACCGACGGCCGCCACGACGAGGTACTCGAGGCAAACCATCGCGATCAGCTGCGCCCTGGAGAACCCGACGGCGCGCATCACCGACACCTCGACCGTCCGTATCTGGCCGCCGACGTACAGCGTAAGCCCGAAGCCCAGGCCCAGCAGCAGGAAGGCGGCGATCAGAGAAACCAGGAGGATGCCGCTGCCGCCGGCGCGGACGACGGGGTCCGACCTTACGTCTTTGAGGACCTTTTGCTGGTCTACGATCGAGCGGTTGACGATCCCGAACCGCTCTCCGAGCGCCTTGATCGCCTCGCCGCGGGTGCCCTCGTCGCTGCTGGCCTTCAGCCAGGCCTCATTTGGCCCGCGCGCGACCGTTTGGTTCGTGAGGCCGGCAAAGAAATAAAGATGCTCCTGGTTCACGATTAGAAAGCCTTCGCTGGAGTCAGGCATCATCGGGAACAGCGTCGTGGTGCCGCTGATCTTCAGGGGCACGATCATGCTGCCGATCACCAGCTCGACCTCGCTACCGACGCGGCCGCCCACTCGCTGGAGGAAGCGCTCGCTGGCGATAGCGGGCAGCGGCACATTGGCGTCACTGACGTACATGCCCCGAAACGGCACGCTCGTGCCGATGCGGAAGGTGTACTGGGCGCCGGCGTTGCCTCTTCTCTGGCCCTGATTGACCTGGGTCAGGGTGTCACGAGTGCGGGTTGCGGTGCGCAGGGCGTCCCAGCGGAACGGACCCTCGAAGTCCTCGAGCACGGTCTCGTGGCCGTCGGCGTCAACGATGCCGATGTCGTCGACAAAAAGGCTCCCCCGCGAGCTGTCCGTGACGCCCACCGGTTGGGTGACGACAAAGCCCATGATCGAAGCAGGGAATTTGACGTCGTCGAGCGTACCGACCACGCGGGCCGTGAGCTGGCGGTAGCCCACAAAGTCGATCACGCCCAGTTCGTGCAGGTGGAATACGCCATTCGCGTCCAGCGTCCGTAGCCACAGAGTAGAGGTCTCACGGGGCTGGCTGGGCGCCACCCACACTGAGACCGCCACCGGCTCTCCCGGTAGCGGCAGGCCAGTGCCTCCCGTGGGGGAGCCGATGATCCGGCGCAGGAGCGCCGTCTCATCCTCAGACGCGAAATCCTCCCGGAACCAGACCAGGTCCGCCGCCTTCCGTGGGTCGATACCCAGGACCGGCACCGCCGTGCCGAAGCCGGGCAGGGGTCCCAGGGTAAGCGATCCGCGGTATGCCGCCGCGGCTTCCTCGACACCATCAACGCTCTCCAGGGCGGTGGCGATCTCGGTGGGAGTGGACCCTTGTAGCCTCGCGAGCGAGGTTATCCGCAGATCGACGCCGGCCTCGAAGAGGGCCCTGTCCTCCTGGCTGCGGTCCGTCGTCTCTCCATAGGTCGCGGCGAAGGTGCCGACGGCGCCTGCCATGACCACGAGAAGAGCCAGCTGGGTATAACGCGACGGGCTGCGCGTGAGCTGCCACAGTCCGAGCGTCACGCCGGGCCCGCTGGTGAGCGACATCAGCCGGCTGATGAGGCCCAGGACCAGGGGCAGGACCCGGAACATCAGCGCCCCGATCGCCGCGATCAGCACTAATGGCGACAGCAACAGAAGCGGGTCGGCAGACCAGCCGCCGACGCTGCGCGGGTCGAACACGCTCCCGCGCTGGTTTAGCTCCCACAGCGTCAGCGCCGCGAGCCCGGCGAGCCCCACGTCGATGTAATAGCGCTGCAGGAGCGAGGTCCCGGGGCGGGCCGCTCCCTGAAGATACTGGACGATCCCGCGCCGGGCGGCGAAGAACGTCGGGATTAGTACGGCGAAGACGGCGAGCATCGCGCCCGCCAGGGCGAAGGCGAAGGCCTGAGGCAGGACGACGAAGGGCAGAGTCTTGCCGCCCGAGACCTGCTCGAAGGTCCCGGTCTTACCGAGCAGGGCGATGGCGGCCGCGGCCAGGAACGGTGCCACCGCGGCCGAGCCCAGCGCCAGAATGCAGGCTTCGACCGCGCCGGTGGCGACGACTTGCATCACGCTCGCCCCGCGGCTCCTGAGCATGGCGATCTCTTCGGAGCGCTTGTCAACGAGCATCGAGGCCACGAGCACGACGTAATAGAGGGCAATGCCGACCACCTGGAGGAGGAGCAGGAGAAGGGGTACCTGGTTGAACGAGGCGCGCCGGTTGAAATCATTCAGCGCCGCCTCGGTCGGCAGATCGGCCAGGCCGTGACGGCTGTTTACCGCATCTCGCAGCTCCTTGAGATTGGACCTGGCGCGGTCGAGGTTCGCCGAATTCAGGCGTTCGACGGCCACGAGGTTCGTGACGCGGAACTCCGACCGCAAGCCGGGGAAGCGGCGGGCGAGGGCCTGGTGGAAGGTCTCTTCCGGCAACAGCACCGGGACGATGGCTCCGCCTTCGTCGGTGGCGGCGGGCCGCGCGAAAGTTATGCGTCCGGCGCTCCAAAAAGCCTCGTCGGGGTTGGATTGCTCGACGAAGCCGACGACCGTCATCCCAGCGCTCAGGGTCACGAAGCTCTGGGGCACGCAGCGGAAGCGCGCCCGGTCGCGCAGCTCCGCCGGGTCGTCCGTCGGTGGCGGCCGGTTACAGTCGTCGAACTGGTGGGTAGCAGAGATTCGGTCGCCGGGCTTTAGACGGAGGAATGTAGCCGCTTCGACCGGCATTACCACCTCGATCGCGGCCGGATCGGCGGTCGGCCGCGCATAGCGGCCCTCGACCAGACGAGTGTGGTTCTCGAGGCCCGTCTGCGTCTCGAGAGTGAGGAGGGTTCGGAAGCGGTCGGTCGAGGGCGCCTCGCCTTCGCCCGCCAGCGTCAGGTCCGGGAGCGCACCAAAGCGCGCCTCCTCTGCCGTCAACCACGAGAGCTTCTCGGCCATCAATCGCGTGAGCGCCAGCCGCTCTCGCGCGCCCTCTTCGCTGCCCAGCGGCAGGCCGAACTGGATGATCGTGTTACGGCTGGCGCTGCGCAGCTGCTGTTTGAGGGAGAAGTCCAGACCGAGGTCGTTCATCACCCGCGTATAGACGGGCGTAGCGGCCATGAGCGTCGCCGCCATGAGGATGCCCAGGGCGAGCACGGAGAGCAGGCGCCAGTTCGCGACCAGCCGCTCCCAGGCCAGGGGTCCGACTCCGATCAACCCGCGCATGCCCGTGCGGGGATGGTAGCACGGCAGGCGGCGAATCCCGTGCTACCATCCCGCCATGCCAGACCAGGTCCGCGTCCTCATCCTCTTCGACAGCCGCGGCGGTCTGACGGAACAGCTCGCGGAATCGATCGCCGACGGGGTGCGCGAGGTGGAGGGCGCCGAGGTCCTCTACCACCGTATCCACGAGTCGGAGCCCGCTGTCCTGCGCGAGATGGACGCGCTCGTGCTGGGCTCGCCCAACTGGAGCGGCATGACCGGCAGGCTGAAGGACTGGTTCGACCACAGCGGCGACCTCTGGGAATCGGGAGAGCTGGCGGGAAAGGCCGGGGCCTGCTTCACCGCCGGCTACTCGCGCTCGGGCGGCATCGAGGCCACGCTTCTCCAGCTCGGCCACCTCATCCTCTCCCACGGCATAGTCCTGGTCGGCCTTCCCTGGACGGACGCGATGCGCCGGTCCGGGTCGTACTACGGCGTCACCGCCCACGGCGCCGTGACCGATGAAGACCGCGCCCAGGCGCGTGCCCTCGGCCGCCGCGTGAGCGAGGTCGCGCAGAGGCTGAA
>CAYRCD010000004.1:0-81039 GCA_964422735.1 uncultured Dehalococcoidia bacterium
ACTCCCCGGGCTCCTCATTCAAGCCCTTTGCCTACTTGACCGCCTTCCTCGAGCTGGGTTGGGGGCCGGGCACCGTCGTTCTCGACACGCCCGTGACCTTCAAGGAGATAGACGGCACCGAGTTCGTGCCCTCGAATCCCAGCCACAATTTCTCCGGCCCGATCACGATCCGAAACGCCCTCGGCAACTCTCTCAACGTGCCCGCGGTCAAGACCGCCGCGGCGGTCG
Source organism: uncultured Dehalococcoidia bacterium (assembly GCA_964422735.1). Taxonomy (GTDB): domain Bacteria; phylum Chloroflexota; class Dehalococcoidia; order DSTF01; family WHTK01; genus CAYRCD01. The sequence continues at coordinate 229 of CAYRCD010000004.1, forward strand.
GCGCGGAAAAGATCGTCGCCGAGGCCCGCAGGCTCGGCTTCATGAATACCTTCCGCGTTACGAGTGAGGACGGCTGCTCAAACGGGGCCGGTTATGGTCCCGCGATCGCGACCGGCGGCGTTGGTGTAACGCTGGAAGAGATGGTGTTTGGCTACACCGTCTTTGCCAACGGCGGCATCATGCGCGGCCAGACCACCCTCACGCCCCAGTCGCGCCGCGCCAACGAGCGCAAGATCGACCCGATATCGGTCCTCAAGGTCACCGACGCCCAGGGACGCGTGCGTTTCGACGTCGAGGCTCAGCGCCGAGAAGAGCGCGTCGTCAAGGAGGAGTACACCTATCTCGTAACCAACATTCTCAGCGATCCTCAGTCTCAGTGCGTGACCTTCGGCTGTGGCGGCATATCGATCCCGGGCCGTCAGGCCGGAACCAAGACGGGCACGAGCGAGCCGTTCGACCCCAAGGGCCCGAACGCCGGCAAGATCGGTGAGACCTGGGCGTTCGGCTACACGCCCGATATCGTCGTCGGCATCTGGGCCGGCAACGCCGACAACTCGCCCGTCGTCAACATCTTCAGCACCTCGATCTCTTTTCGGGCGATGAAGGACACCCTGCAAGCCTGGTACAACGGCCGGCCGGGCACGCCGTTCCGCCGGCCTGAAGGCATAGTGGAGGAGACTGTGTGCGTGCCCTCGGGCAAGCTGCCGAGCCCGCTCTGCGGTCGCACGACCAGGGACCTCTTCGTCAAGGACAGCCTGCCCAAGCAGCAGGACGACTGGTGGCGGCGGGTGCGCATCGATGGGCGCACCAGCCTCCTCGCCGGTCCGAGCACGCCGCCGCAGTTCATCGAGGAACGCACGATGCTCGTGCTGCCGCCCGACCTGCTGAAGACCGAGGATGACAAGAAGCGCGCGCAGGAATGGGCCGACGCGCTCGGGCTCCCCCTTGCGCCGACCGAGGTCAGTCTGGGTAGCGGCGGCACAGGCCCCACCAGCGACCTTCCCGCCGTCATCTTTTCGCCAACCGCCGCCCAGACCGTGACCGGAACGGTGCAAATCACCGGACGGGCAAGCTCCCCCGACTTCCAGAGTTACCGCCTCGAGGTCGGCAGCGGCATCGCGCCCGGAAACTGGACCACGATCATTCAGTCGACGACGCGCGTCGAATCGGGCAACCTCGCTACCTGGAACACCACGGCCCTCCAGGCCGGCGCGTACACCGTTCGCCTGGTGGTCCAGGACCGCACCCGCGGTCTCATAACGGCCACGGTGACCGTGAACGTCGGCCTGACCGTCACACCGACGCCGCCGGGGACGCCTGTCGGCCGGCCGTAAGGAACACTCCGGACTCCCCAGTCAGCGTGAGCCGAAGAAGCCTAAAACGAACTGAGAAGGTTCTTGGCAGCGGATCAGGGACCGGCAAGCTCCGCCAGGGCCCTGTCGAGGTCGGCGACGCTTTTGACGTCGCCGGCGATCCGAAGGAACTCGCGCAGAGACCCAGCGCGACGGCGCAGCTCGTCGATCTTGGGGCCGATCGGGTTGGTCGCTCCGGGGCTGCCGGCCCGGCCGGCGTAAAGGTTGGTGAAGGCGAAGTAGGCCTGGTTGATCTTGCGGATGAAGTAGCCGTGTGCCACGAGGAACTGGCGCCGCTCCTCCATCAGGCGTTCGGCCTCATCGATCTTGCCCCCGGCCAGGAGCGCATCCACCTCCCCGCGCAGCTTCCTCAGTTCGCCCCCCAGATCGACGCGCTCGCTCGTCGTTTGACTGGAGTTCTCTGGTCGGCCGACAGCGGGTTCGCCCAGCGGCCATTTCTCCAGGACTCCCGCGGCGATCTCGGAGCCGACGAGGTCAGCGACCGTCTCGTTGATCGTGCGCAGGTCCTGACTGACGAAGTAGCGCACTCCCAGCGGTCGAAAGGCGAGGTAGTTGTGCGTCCACTCGTGGGCGGCCAGCTCCACCGCGCTCCGGTAGCTGGTGGGAAAGGCGACGAGCGCCGGATAAGCCGCGACGCCGCCGGTGGGAAACGCCAGGGCGGAGACGTTGTCGCGGCGCTCGCGGTCTGATTCGATCGCCTCGACCTGCTCGATCGTCAGGTTGTCACGCAGCAGCGAGCTGTCCCGGAGCTCGATGTGGTCTCGCGGCGAGATCGCCAGTGAGTGGGGTGGCGCCGTGAATTCGAAATCAACGGGCGGCCAGACCATGTCGGGCAGTGGTCCCAGGCCGCGCTTCACGCCCTCGCGCGCGGCTATGGCGGTAACGCGGCCCTCGATCGTCGCCTCGACCCCGTTCTCGAGGCGGGCGCGCTCGCGCCGCTTCGCTGCCAGGGCGGCCGAGAGCTCGCCGGCCGGCGCGCCACGGGAATGGGCGTCCGCCAGCCGCCGCTCCATGTCCTCGATCTCGCGGTCGAGGCTGAGGAAGCGAGCGAGGCCGGCGTTCTCGTCCTCGACCGTGCGGCTGGCTCGAAAGAGCCGTCCCGCGCCGTAGAGCCACTTGCCGGGGAAGTAGCGCGTCTCCCAGGCCGGAAGGTCGAACTGGTTCGCCGCGGGCTCGAGGCCGAGCACGGAGTGGATCGCGATCGCCCCGACGAAGGACAGGCCGACGATCGCGGCCCAGGAAGCGAAAGCGAAGTGGCGGGGGGAAGGCCTTTTGCCGCGCGGCGCCACCACCGCCCGCTCATCCATAGATTCACCCTACAGTCGGGCGCGAGGCCCCGCAAGCTGGCGAGATGTGCTCCCGCCAGCCGGCGAGCCCAGGCGTGCATCGACGCCAGCTGTGGGCTCAACGCCGGCGGCTGAGGACTGAGGACTGAGGCCTGAGGCCTGAGGACTGAGGCCTCAGGCTGAGCACTGGATGCCGACTGCTATACTCGCACCATGGCCGAACGTGTCGCGGCCTCCCGCTTCGGCGCCTCCCGCGCCTCCGTGGTATCGGGCGGCGTGGACGGAAGGGCCGGATTTGGCGCCCGCCTGTTCTCGTTCTTGCTGGACTCGGTGGTCCTGTTCGCGTTCACGATGCTGTTCGCGGCGGCGGCCTTCTTGACGATCTATCTGCAGACCGATTCTGGCAATCTTGACCCCTCCGATGCGACGATCTGGACCTCCGTCGCCATTCTGATCGCGGCCGTACCATCCTGGCTGCTGCTCAACCTCATCGTCGCCGTGAGGCGGGGCCAAACGGTGGGGCAGTACGTCGTTGGCCTGCGTGTGGTTAAGGAAGACGGCGGGCGGCCCGGACCGTTACGCCTGCTCCTGTACTTTGTCGCGCTTCATCCCGTGCTCTTCCATCCCCTGCTCGCCTGCTCGTGGGCATTGCTCTCCTATGTGACGCTGTCGCTGTCCGGCAACGTGGCGCTCGTCCTCGGCAGCCTCGCCGTGACCTTGCTGTCCCTGGTGGGTCCGTTCGTCGCGCTGGCGACGATCGCCGGCGACAGCGGGCGCCGCGCCCTCCACGACCGCCTCGCCGGTGTCTTGCTGACCAAGCTCGAGTGAGGCGGCGCCGCGTCCTGCCTTCGCTATTTCTTGCCGCCGGAACGGCGGTGGTAATCCTCGCCGTCACGGCATTCCAGGCCAGCGGGCCGACCGCCGGTCCCCGGCTTCTGGGGCGGCTGGCCGCGGCGATGATCGAGCTGGACCGCTGGCTGCCCGCCCACATCGACGACATCCAGTCGGCGGTGCGAGACCGGCCGCGGGTGGTGGTGGAGGTGCCGGGCTTGCCCTTGAGCGCATCTGTACCGGGTGCGGCGCTAGTGGACGACGGCGGCTCGGCCCTGAAGGCGGCCCTGATCGAAGCGATGGGTGCGGCCCTGTACCAGGACGGGGCCGGCGCGTTCGAGGGTGGCGGCGGACTGTCCGTAACCGAGCCGGCGCGCTGGACTATCGAGTTGCTGGGCCGAGACGCGCGGCGCGCATTCCGGGCGCTCGTCCTGGCCGGCGCCGCCGTCGAGCTCTTGTTCATGACCCTGTGCGTGACGACGGCGGCCGGCCCGCTGGCGCGCCGATTTCTGCTCCCGATCGGGTTCGGTGGCGCCGCCGCGCTCCTTGCCGGGCTGGCGTTGTGGCTGCTGGCACGACTGGGCGCCGGCGCGGTCCACGGCGCCGTCGATAGGGAGGTCTTGCTCATCCTGCGCGATTGCAGCTGGATCGGGGTCCGTGACGGCTTCGCCACGGCCCTCGCGGCGGCCGCCGTTCTCGCGCTGGTCCGGCTGGCAGCGCCGGCTGCTCCGGAGCAGGAGCCGTGGCCCGCCGCGCTGGACGAACCGGCCTGAGCGCCGCCCGGCCCCGCGGGCTGGATAGCGCGCGCCCCGGATTCCTGGACCGCGCCCGCGGGCTGATCGAGGCGTCGCATCCGTTCCCGATCGCCATGGTGATCTGCCTCACGGCGCTTCTGGGCGCGGTGTCAGCCCGAGATGCCCTCGACGGGTCCCGCCTGGGACTGGTCCTCATAACGATGCTCCTCTCCCAGCTGTCTATCGGCTGGAGCAATGATTATCTGGACCGGGGGCGCGACTCTCGGTTTCAGCCGGCCAAACCGGTCGCCGCCGGCGTTGTCGATCCCCGTGTTCTGCCGCCCCTGGTCCTTGCCGTCCTCGCCGCTTCGCTTTTCGCCGGCGCTCTCAGCGGCGCCGGGCCCCTGGCATTGCTCACGGCCGGCACGGCCTGCGGCCTGGCTTACAACCTGGGGATCAAGGACACCCGCCTGAGCTGGCTACCCTACGTGGTTGCCTTCGCTATTCTGCCGCCCTACGTCTGGCTCTCGCTCGATGTTTTTCGGGGCGAGTTCCTCTGGCTGTACGTCATCGGCGCCCCTTTGGTGATCGCCGTGCACGTGGCCAACGCCCTGCCGGACGTCGATGCCGACAGGGCCGCGGGCGGGCGAGGCCTGGTCGCCCGCCTCGGACGAAGCCGGTCGCTCGCGCTCCTCGCGGCCTGCCTTGTCGCTTCGCCGGCGCTGGTCTGCGGGACTCTCCCCTGGCTCGAGTACGACCGCCGCTACCTGGGCCTGACGGTTGCGGCCTACGCGGTGCTGGCCGGCCTGGCCGCCAGGGTCTATGGCCGGTCACCGTCGGCGGGGGCCGCGCGGCGCGGATTCAAGCTCATAGCGCCGGCGGCCGTCGTGCTGGCGGTGGGCTGGCTGGCTTCAGTTTAAAAGTCGTCGGCGCAGAACGGCTCGTTGCGCATCGCGAAGACGATGTCGGCGATCGCGAGCGCGCGGTCGTGGTGGACCTGCATTCGCCCGGCGCGGGCGAGGGTGGTAGCGCTGCGGTAGCCGTTATATAGCTGAGCCAGTGCGCGGGCATCGAGACTCAGCATCGGTTCGCGGTCCGTCCGCTCCGCGACAAGGTGGCTGCCGGCCGCAAACACCTCCCAGGTCCCGGCGTTCCAGGGGCAATCCCGGTCATCGACCGCCAGCGTGACGCGGCCTTCACCGTAGACCGGCCTCTGCGACAGCGCCTCCGGCAGGTCGACGATACGTAGCATCAACCCCCAGTGGCGCTGGCGCTCGATCGGGGCGGGGTCGACGATGACGTCGAGCAGCGGCTCGTCCGGGGGGCCGAGCCAGCGGACATTGCCGGCGAGGTCGTGGCTCAGGACCAGCGCGAGCAGGGAACGGTAAGCGTCGCCGTTCAGGGCTATAAGCTCGCTTACGATGAGCGTGCGGTCAACCGCCTCGCCCGTCGCGGGCACGCGGAGGACGGCGTAGCCCTCGGCGTCGCCGGCCGGGTTACGGTAGAGGTAGGAGGCGCGACGCATGCGGTCCCAATGGTCACGCAGCACCATTTCGGTCCAGCGCTGCTCGCTGCGGCCGAGGAGAGAGTTTCGCATGCGCCCCCAGTCCCGATAGAGGCGATCGAACTCGCGCCAGGCCGCCGGACTCGACTCCTCTATCCTTCCCTCGGCCCGTGGCCCGGAAGAGAGCGCGATGCGCTTGGGGTGAAAGCCGTAGCGCGCGACCTCAGTGCAGATTTCGTAGCCGTAGCGCCGGTAGAGTGCGGGATGCGGCGTCCACAGACCGCTGACGGTCTCGCCCTTTTCGTGGCTCCGAGCCAGGGTGCGGCGCATGAGCTCCGCCACCAGACCCTGGCGCCGGTATTCGGGCATACAGGCGACCGAGGTTACGCCGCCCATGGCCACTTTCGACCCCTCGAGCCACAGCTCGAAGGGCACCGAGGAGGCGGATGCCTGGATGGCGCCGTCCGCGTAGGCGGCCAGCGTCCAATCCGGCTGGTGAAAGGCGGCCCAGGCGTCCGTGTGCTGCTGACTGTCCATGAAAGCGGTCATCACGACGTGCTTCCAGCGGTCAGCGTCTTCCTGCGGGAGGACGCGAATATCAACCCTCATGGGCAACGCGGCTGATCATGGCAGACTCTCCGGAGTCTGACAACAGGAGACAGCGGTCGCGCGGACCGCACTCTTGGCTAGCCTGCGGCCCTAGCGGCTGCCGCGCAGCCTGGGGTCGAGCACGTCGCGGAGGGCGTCGCCCAGGAGGCGGAATCCGAAGATGGTCATCGCCAGGCAGAGCGCGGGGAAGATCGCCAGGTGAGGGGCGACGCGCAGGTACTCTCGCGATGCGTTGAGCATTGTCCCCCAGGTAGGAAAGCTGGGGTTGAGGCCGAAGCCGATGACGGCCAGACCGGCCTCGGCCGAGATCGCGCCGGAGATGCCCGCCGTGGCGCCGACGATGATCAAGAAGAACACGTTGGGGAGAAGATGCCGGGTCAGCACGCGCCGGTCGCTGGCCCCGAGGGATTTCGCCGCCTCGACGTACGGCATTCCCCTCAGTCCGATAATGACCGCCCGCAGCACCCGCGATGTGTTGATCCCGTTGAGCACGCCCAGCGTGAGCACGAATGTCAGCGGCGTCGCGCCGTAGATCGCCATCAAGGAGATGAGGATTATGAGATCTGGCAGCACCCCGAATATTTCAATGAACCTCTGCAGGACCAGGTCTACGGAGGTCACGTAGTAGCCGCTGACCAGGGTGATGGTCGTCGAAAGGGTAGCGCTGAGCGCGAAGACGCCGAGGCCGATGGTGATCGACACGCCGGCGCCGTAGAGCAGCCTGCTGAAGACATCACGCCCGAGCTGGTCCGTCCCAAAGATATGGCGGGCAGACGGGCCCTCTAACTTGTTCTTACCAAGCGTGTAGTCGTTGTAGTGGTAAGGGGCGATGCTCGGCATGTCCTTGTTCACGATCGCGCTGAGACCGCCGCCCGAGGCGGCGAGAAAAACCAGGATTACGACCAGAAGACCGCCGAAGGCCCCGAGCGGTTTGGCCTTCGCGAACTTCATGATGTTGAGAGGGATGCGCTTGAGCATAAACGGCTTTTGCTCGAAGCCCGACCAGGCCCCTTCTCGAGGCAGCGACAGAACGCTCTGATCGATGCTCATTCGCGCTTCACTCCCTAGCGTCCGCGCCGCCGGCCGCCGCCCGAAGCATATGACACCCGGGGGTCAAGCCAGGCATAAGACAAATCGACCAGGAGTTGGGACGCGAGCGTAATCACGGCGAAGACCATAGTGGTCGTCTGGATTACGGGATAGTCGAGGTTACCGGCGGCCGTGACCAGGTAGCGGCCCATGCCCGGCAGACTGAACAGGTTCTCGATGATCACGCTGCTGGTCAGAAGTCCCGGGATGGTGCCACCGATGATCGTCACGAACGGCAGGGCCACATTGCGCAGGGCGTGGCGGCCCAGGACCGTGTTCTCGGGCAGTCCCTTCGCCCTTGCCGTGCGGATGTAGTCCTGGCGCAGCACTTCGAGCAGGAAGGTACGAGTGAAGCGGATCAGGTTGCCGACGGCGCCGACGGCGATGATCACCGTGGGCAAGAGCATGATCTTGAGATGGCGCACGGGGTCGTCCCAGACGTAGGAGAAGGTCGTCGGCGGCGCCCAGTTGAAGTACACCGCGAGGTAGGTAAGCACCAGTATCCCGATCACGAAGCTGGGGATCGAATCTAGCAGATACGCGCCGCCGCGGAAGACGTAGTCGGGCGCTTTGTCCTGGAAGACGGCGCTCATCACCCCCAAGGGGAACGAGATGGCCCAGGTGAAGAACAGACCAATGACGCTGAGCTCGAAGCTGACCGGAATTCGGAACGTGAGCTCCTTGCCGATCGGTCTGCGTGTATGAATGGACTTACCGAGGTCACCCTGGAAGATGCCGGTCAGCCAGTTGAAGTACTGCCTTGTCAGCGAAGCATCGAGGCCTAACTGCTTCCTGAGGTCGGCGATGGCGTTAGGGTTGTCGACTCGCTGCTCGCCGATCTCGCGCTCGATCGCGTCCTCCGGCGGCAGGACGCGGATCACGATGAACAGGGTGATAGACATCGCCAGCAGGGTGGGTATGAGCAGAATCACTCGCCGGAAGGCGTATTGAGTCATGCCCCGCCTCGACTAATGAGAGGCCGCCGGGCATTGGACCCGCGCGGCCTGATCGTTCTCGAACCTTAAGCGTACTTCGACTTGTCGTCCACCCACTCTTTGTACGCCGGCCAGGCGGTGTTCTTGTACCAGGGCTGTTGGAAGCCGAAGCCTCCCGATACGCCGTCGCCGGGAATGCTGTACATCTTCTCGGCCATGTACTTCTGGAAGTCGTGGATGATCGCCGTGCGCTTCACATCGTCCAATTCCTTGCCCTGGCGATCGACCATGTCGTCGACCTTGGTATCGGCGAAGGTCTTGAAGCGCGAGCCGCGGCTGTGGAACCAGCTGAACAGCTCCTGGCCGACTTCGTTGTAAGTGAACTCAGGCTGCTGGATACAGATGCCCTTGACGTCGCGCTTCTGGTACACGTTGGGTAGAAACTCCGAATACGGCGGCCGGTTCAGCTTCACGTTAATGTTCAGGTTCTTCTTCCACTGGTCAATCGTGACCTGAACCAGCTCCGGGTAAACGCTGGTCCCGTACTCCGTGCCGCCGTTCATGTAGCCGTCGACGTCGAAGCCGTTGGCGACGCCCGCGGCGCTCAGGAGCTTCTTGGCCTCGGCGATGTTGAACAGGAAGTTCTTCGACACCTCGCCGAGCTTGCTCTCTTCGGGGTTGAGCCAGTACGGATAACCGACACCGCCGGCCTTGACGTGAGTCGGCATGCGGCTCTCAACCGGCACGCCGGCCGCCTCGAACTCGGCCGTGCTGCCGAATTGCATGCGCACGGCCTTCCAGTCCACCCCCATGCGCATGGCGATGCGGACGCGCGGGTCGCCCCAGGGCGACGTCTCGAACTCCTTGAAGCCGAAGAAATTGGTCCGGTAGCTGCCCGCCGGGTCTCCCTTGAGCATGCGCGCCTTGGGGTAGTCCTTGCGCAGCAGCAAGACGTCGGTCTGCGGCGGCGTGTAGCCGATGATGTTGCCGGTGATGAACTGGGCCCTCTGGTTGGCGACTTCCGGAATGATCGGCACCAGCCACTGGTCGATCGACGGCTTGCCCCGCCAGTAGTCGAGGTGGCGCTTGTACTCGCGTCCGATCGATGGCTGGAACTTGGCCAGGATGCGGTAGTTGGTGCCCACGGTCTGGCCCGCGAAAAAGTCGGGCGTGGTCGCTATCTCCTTTGGCATCACGTAGAAGCTGGCGCTGCCCGAGGTCAGCAGCCGCAGGAAGGACACGTTCGGCGCCTTGAGCTTAATCACCATCGTCTTGGCGTCCGGAGTCTCTAACTTCTCGATGGTCTCCTGCAGGGCCTGGCGCAGCAAAGGGCTCACCGCCATGGTCCGGTCCAGCGTGACCTTCCAGTCGTCGATCTCCATCACCCGGCCGCTGACCGGGGCGATGGGATGGAACTTGACGTTCTGACGCAATCTGAAGGTGAACTGACTGGCGTCCGAGTTGATTTCGTAGCTTTCGGCGAGGCCGCCGACGATCTTGCGCCCCTCGGCCGATGCCGGGTCGATGCCGGGCCCGGAGTTCGCGATCAGGAATGGCTCATAGGCGACGCCGGCGACGGCCAGCGTGCTGAAGCTGGGCGTGATCGTCGGGTCCAGCGTGCCGGTGATGTCGGTCGACGTGTAGGACTGGTGGATGCCGCCGTCCTTCGCCTCTTTCGAATCGTCCGGCAGCTGCCAGGCGTAGAGGATGGCGTTGGGGTCGACCTTCTGGGCCGCGCCACCGCCGGCGCTCCCACCACCGCCACAACCCACCAGGCTCAAAGTGGCGGCGCCGGCGCCGAGTGCGGCCGCGCCGCCCAGTGCGCGCCTGCGCGAGATCCGAGACTGAGTCAACCCGTCCCAGTAGTTAGTCGCTGCTCCCATTGGTTTTCCCCTTGAGTCCCGCATGAGCTATCGACGAATCCAATACGCGCATGGACTCGTCTACCCTGATCCGCCCGCAATGTAGTCATAGCCGCCCATAGTGTCAACCCGTTAAGACGCGCTTCCGCCCCATTCTCAGACGTCCGCCGGGCGGCGTCTACCACAGTGACCGGAAACATTGGATACTACGTCGCCGGACCGCGAACAGATGCTATTCGGCCCTTTCCGACCGTTGAGGTCGGCGAGAGTGTCTTCTGCGCTGCGGGCCGCGGACGTGAGCGATCAAGGAGTCTGCCATGGAGATTGGGGTCGGCCTCGATGGTTCTCTGAGACTTTCCTACGAGGACCAGGCCCAGCTGTCCCGCGAGTCGGCGAAGCTCGGCTATTCGAGCATCTGGACCAACGATACCGGCGGCGAGGACGCGTTCCAGATCTGCGCCCTGCGCTGGGAGGCGAGCCGCGAGGTCGTTCCGGACGGCCTGTGGACGGGCATCGCCGTCTCGGCGGTCGGTCCGCGCTCGCCCCTGGGGTTCGCGATCAGCGGCGGCACCGTCAGCAAGCGCACGGGCGGGCGCTTCATCCTCGGCATCGGCACGGGCGCGGCCTACACGCCCCAGTACCGCCGCACGTACGGCATCCGCCAGTCGTCCAGCCTCCAGCTCATGCGTGATTACGTAAGCGCCATCCGCGGCCTCGTGCGCGGGGAGACGGTGACCGTCGAGAGCAAGTCGTTTATCTATCGCGGCGTGCGCCTGGGCCTCGACCCGCCGCCCCGGACGCCGGTCTACCTGGGCGCCCTCGGTCCCGAGATGTGCCGCCTGGGTGGCGAGGTTGCCGACGGACTGGCGCTCAACTGGTGCTCGGCCGAGTTCGTCCACTGGAGCCGCGAGCGCGCCGACGAAGGGGCGGCGCGCGCCGGGCGCGACGCGAACGAGGTGAAGCTGGCCGAGCACATCCGCGTCTGCGTGGACGACGACGCACAGACGGCGCGGCGCGCCTACGCCCGCGCAGTTATGGGCTATGCCCTCGGCCGCGGCACCGACGCCCGCGGCCGCCCCCAGGGTTACCGGGCTCACTTCGAGCGCATGGGCTTCGGCGAACAGCTCGCCGCCGTCGACCGTATGCGGCAGAAGGGCGCGACGCCGGATGAGGTCGTGGACGGCTTCCCCGAAGACGTGCTCAAAGCCGTGGGTTACTACGGGACCGCGGCGGGCGCCGCCAGGGCCTTCGGGCGCCTGGCCGAAGGCCTCGACACCGCGATTGTCCGCGTCGTCGCGGCGCGCCCGGGCATCGACTCCGTGCGCGCGGTCATGGAGGCCTGCAAGCCGGCGCCGCTTGGAGGCTAGAAGGCGGAGGTTGGAGCTGGGACCGGGCGATCCAACCACCAACCTCTAACCTCCAATTTCAAGACCTAGGTCTGGCTGTAGCCGCTGCCCCGCCGGACCGGGTTGAAGGCTGTTCCCTTCGCTTTCGCGCCCAGCCAGCCCCACTCCGCGAGAATCTGCTGGCTGTAGGTCACGCGGCCCGTGACTTCGTCGAGAGGCTCCGTCGCCAGGAGCAGCGCCGCCTTCGCCATCAACGCGACCGGCTCGCCGCGGGGGTCGTCCAGACCGCTCACGAGGTGGTGGAACACGGTCCCCGGCGTCGGGACGACCTGGGAAGGCGAGACGCAGGTCACGGAGATCCCGAACTGGTAGACCTCCTGGGCCAGGCCCTGCGTGAAGCGCTCCAGGGCCGCCTTTTCGGCGCCATAGCAGGTGCCGCCGCCCTCGCGCGGCGCCTCCGCATATGGCCCGCGCCCCGGCCCGATGGCCGCGCCGGAGGAGATGTTCACAATGCTGCCGCTCCGGCGCTCGACCATGTCGCGCAGCACCAGCTGGCTGAGGATGAACGGCGCGTGGAAGTTCACGGCCCAGGACCGCATCCAGCGGTTGAGCGGGTAGTCCTTCACCGGGATGAAGTAGGTCAGAGCCGCGTTGTTCACCAGGACGTCGACCGGCCCGTATATGCTCTTCGCGCTCTCGATCAGCTTGCCGCAGTCGTCGGGCAGGGAGATGTCGGACGCCACGGCCGTCGCCTCACCGCCGGCATCTTTGATCCTCTTTACCGTCGTCTCCAGAGACCCCTCCAGCGGGTGCTCGCCTTCATGCAACGTCCGGGCGGCGCAAACCACCTTGCCGCCCTCACCCGCGAACACGCGCGCGATCTCGGCGCCGATACCGCGGCTGGCGCCCGTAACCACGCAGACCTTACCGTCGAGCTTGCCCATGTCGTTTCCTCCTGCACTTGCGAGCGGCTGAAGCGGCCCGCCTACCGTTTTCAGCGCGTAGCCTAGCAGAAGCGAGGATCGGGAAGCGAGAAGCCCGACGCCGGAGCTCCGACCTCGGCGTAGGGCGTGATTCACAACGCGCGCGAAACGGGCCCCACCGAGGACCAGATCCGAGTCTTCACCACTGGAATCTCGCGGATGCCATGAATCGCGCCTCCGCGGGAGTGGAAGACATACACTCGATGATCATGGAAGCATCCGAACTCGACGCCCTCGTCCAGCAGCTCGCGGGGCACGACTGGCGTCTGGTCCGTCGCGCAGCCCAAGCTCTCGTCGAGTCGGGCGAGCCCGGCCTCGCGGCCGTGCTTCGTGGCCTCGATGACCATCGACCGCGGGTGCGCCGCGGTTGCCTCGACTTCCTTGACCACCACGCCAGCACTCTCTGTATCAACAACCTCCGTCGGCTAGCCCTCAACGATCCCGTCGCCGACGTTCGCCGCGCTGCCGTCCATGCGATCGCCTGCGTCCGCTGCAAGCCGGAGCCACTGGACGAGTCCGGAATTGACTTCGTCGCCAGCGTTGCGCTGCACGATCCCAGCCGGAAGGTGCGGCGTGCTGCCGTCTCACAGCTGGGCGATCAATCTCCGAACGCGCGTGCCGCCGAAGCCCTCACCGCGGTCCTCAATGCCGAAACGGAATACGACATCCGCCGGCAGGCCCATCTCGCCCTGCGCCACCACAGCCCCGAGTATCGCCACGTAACCGATACGCGCGCCCGCGAGCTCGCGACAGCACGCACAGCCCAGTCGAGAGTCTGAAACCTGCTCGATTTCGCGCGCGAATTAAGCGCGCGCTAATCCAGTCGCACGGTGCCGTCGGCCGCCGGGACACGGACGCGGTCGTGCCAGCCGGCCATTAGCTCCGGGAAGCGGGTGTGGACCGGCACGAGTATGCCGGGGTTCGCCGTCTCTACGATCTTCTGCAAGTCGGCGGCCGAGGCGTGACCGGAGACATGGATCACCTTGTACTCCGCGCAGCCAAAGAATCTCAGCCAGTGCAGCAGGCGGTCGAAGGACAGGAGCATCTCCTCGTTGAAGGCCTCACTCTTGGAAAGGATGAAGCTGAGCGGGCAGGCGTTGCCCCGGTAAGCAAGCTCCGAGAGGACGCCCACGGCCTGGGTCGAGACGATGGCGTAGCGCTCGGGCGAGGTACGCAGCTCGGCCCTGCCCTCGAGGCCCCAGTACACGTCACCGCCGCGGTGCTCCCAGTCGCCGCAGAGGTCCTGCTCCCACCGGTCGCGCCCTTTTTCCCTCACCTCGGCATCGATGGGATCGCCGGGGCCAACGTCGCGCCTGTTGGCTTTGCGCTGCGATAAGAGCAGCACAGAGCCGTACAGCGGCGGCAGCTCGCCGATCGCGGTGCGCGCCGACGCCTGCCGCAGGAGGTAGGCCTGGCGGCTGCTCAGGACTACCCGCCGCCGGGCCGAGAGCGCCGCCTGCCAGATTGAGCGCATGCGGTCGATATCGAGCGGCGAAACCTCGATCAGGACCAGGGCCTGGGTTTCCTTCATCGCCGTTTCGAGCGCGTTGCGCGCGTCGCGCTCGGTCGCACAGGGCACTTCGCTGGCGGCGGGCGCGTCCTCGCCCATTCGCGCTCGGTAGACTTCGGCCATCTCGGTCAGGAATCTGGCGTCAGGATCGCCGTCCTCCGGGCGTACCCGAGTCCCTTCGCAGACCAGGATGTCCACCGGCCGTTCGCGCAGGACGGCCAGGAAGTCGTCGGTAAGATCGGGGCGTGCCCCGTGCATGCGGATGTCGCCGGTGTAGGCGACGCGCTTGCCGCCTGCCTCGACGACGAAGCCGTAGGCGGCGGGGACCGAATGGTCCACGTGGACCGGGATGATCCGCATATCGGCGTCCGCCAGGTCTTCCACGTCGCCGGTGCGGACGAGGCGCCAGTCCAGGTGATCGACCTCGGTATCCCAGGTGCCGCGGCTGGTTTCGAAGCGGATGTCGACCAGGGTTTTCGTGTCTACCCCCGTGATCACCCGCGTCTCAGGCGCCAGCAGGGGCACGTAACCGACGTGGTCGAGGTGGGGGTGGGAAACGACGACGGCGTACCTGTGGGCGCCGGGGTCATGCCGGTAGAGGCCGGGGATCTCCGGGATGGCGCCGATCGCCAGCAGGCTGGGTATGTGGAAGGGCGGGTTCCAGGGAATCTCGTAGTAGCGGTCCTCGATCGTGTAGCTCTTGCCAAAGTCGAGGAAGACGCCGCCGCCCTCGTTCTCCAGGAGAATCTTGTTTCCGCCGATTTCGCGGTTGCCCCCGTGAACGGTCAGGCGCAGGGTCACGGCGCTGCTCGGGTCGACGCGGCACGGATGCGGGCGAACACGGTCATTGACGATTCTGACCTAGAGGATACTCCGGCCCTCGGCTGCTGAGAAGTGCGGGCGGCGCGAGCCGTCGCCTAGACCGGCTTCCGCGCCTTGATCGAGAACATCAGCGGGATCGTGCCGTCGCCTTTCGTGAGGCGGTAGGTATCGGCGTCGGCGTCCTCCATGAAGGGGAGGAACTTGAACGTGGTGAAGGGGAACTCGTGCAGGAACTCGATCCGGAGGCCGGCGTCGATCAGCGATGTCACGACCGTGCCCAGGGGATAGGGGAAGTTATAGGTAACCCGGTTCTCGATCGGGGCGGACTTGTCGGCGTAGGTCCCCTGGTCCTCCCAGCGCAGCGGCGCGCCGGTCGGGAAGTAGGGCCAGCGCAGCTTGAGCTCGCTGACCTCGGCGTTGTCGTCCGTGGTCTCGAGCGACTGCTGGACGGGATGGAGCTCGACCATGTAGAAGACGCCCCCCGGCTTCACGTACCGGGCGGCGACCTTTGCCCAGCGGGCGAGGTCGGGGAGCCAGCACAAGGCGCCGTAGGAAGTGAAGACGACGTCGAACTGGCCGTCGAGGTTCTGGGGGAGGTCGTAGACGTTCGACTCGATGAAGCGGGCGTCTATGCCGGATTCGGCCGCGAGCTGGCGCGCCTTCTCAATGGCGGCGGGCGCGAAGTCGACGCCGGTGACGATGGCGCCCTCGCGCGCCCAGGCCAGGGTGTCGAGGCCGAAGTGACACTGGAGGTGGAGGAGCGTCTTACCCCGCACCTCGGGGCCGAGCTCGGCCAGTTCGACCGGCTTCAGGCGCGACCAACGCTCCCGGTAGAAGTCGGACGCCGCGTGGATGGGCACGACCTCGTTCCAGTGACGGCGGTTCGCTTCCATGTACTCGGCCATGGAGGAATGATAGCGCCACGGCGCCGAGGCGGCCGCCCGGGAAAGGAGTCCGATGGATGGCCTGACTGCCTACGGCGCTATCGCTGTCACAGTCATGATGGTGTTCTACGCCCTGGAGGACCGTTCGCGCCTGTTCACGCTCTGCTTCGCGGGAGCCTGCCTCGCGTCTTCCGCTTACGGCTTTCTGTCCGGGGCCCTGCCGTTCGGAGTCGTTGAGATCGTGTGGGCAGGGGTCGCGTTTCGGCGCTGGCGTCGGTCCAACGGCTAGCCGGGCGGGCCCGGCTGGCGCCTGCATTGTCATTGTGAGCGCGCAGGCTAAGAATCTCGTGATGGCTGATGGGCTTTCGTCCGAAAGTACTGGCGCCAGCCCCGGGGAACTTCTGGCCATTACCGGCGGCCGAGGGCCTCGATGATCGCGGCGACGTGCTTCGTCCCGTTTATGAAGTCGCCGATGCTGATGTTCTCGTCCGGGGCGTGGGCGCGGCTGTCGGAGTTGGCCAGTCCGGCCGAGGCGATCGGCACGCCCAGCGTGTGCATGATCGGGTGCAGAGGTTGGGTGCCGGCGGTGCTGGGGAAGGTCACCGGTTCGAGGCCGTAAACCTCGCGCGCCGTCGAACGCACGATCTCCACGAAGGGGTGGGAGGGATCGGAGCGCGCGGGGAACTCGCCCTCCGAGGCGTTGATGCCGACGTCGTCGAAGCCCTGGGCATCGAGATGCGCCCGCAGCTTCGCGATGATGTCGGCGGGGTCCTGGTCGGGCACCAGGCGGAAGTCGAGCTTCGCGAATGCCTCCGCCGGCAGCACGGTCTTGCTGCCGCGTCCCTGGTAGCCCGAGCCGTAGCCGTTGATCGTGCAGGTCGGTGCGAAGGCCAGGCGCTTCTGATACTCGTAACCACGCACCCCCAACACGAAGTCTTTGAGCCTCAGGCTCTGGAGCGACTTCTCTTCCTCGCTCGGGATCTGGCGCAAGAAGCCCTCTTCGATCGCGTTTGGCTCCCGCACGTTGTCGTAGAAGCCGGGGATCAGGATTCGCTCGTCTTTGTCCTTGAGAGTGGCGAGGGCCCAGACCAGCCGCCAGGCGGCGCTGGGGTTGACGGCCGCGGTGGACGAATGCACGTCGCGCGCGGCGGTGCGGACGCGCAGGCCCACGCTCACTATGCCCTTCACGCCTAGGCTGATCATCGGCCGCCCGCTCGGGTTGACCCCGCCGCCCTCGGAAAGGCAGACGTCGGCGGCCAGGCGCTCGCGGTGCTCCTGTACGAACTCGAGCAGCTTCGCGCTGCCGATCTCCTCGTCGCCCTCGATCAAGAACTTGACCGAGACCGGCAGCCTGCCGCTGTTGGCCGCCTGCAGGGCCCGGATTGCCAGGAGTCGGGAGACCAGGTGGCCCTTATTGTCGCTGATGCCGCGGCCGTAGAGGTGGTCGCCTTCGCGCCGCACCTCGAACGCCGGCGACGTCCACAGGTCGAGAGGCTCCGGCGGCTGGACGTCGTAGTGGTTGTAGAGGAGGAGGGTAAAGGGCGAGTCGCCCGGCAGCTCGCCCAGGACCACCGGGTGCCCCGGCGCCTCCTTTTCCAGGATCGTCGCCGTCGCACCCACCTCTTCCAGCATCTCCTTCACAAACGCCGCCGTCTCCGGGATCGCCTGCTTCTGGGCCGAGACGCTGGGCATGGCCACGAAGCGCCGCAGGAGGTCGAGGGAGTCTTCGAGGTGGGCTGAGAGGTAGGCAGTGATGTCGGTCATTGGATTCTCCGAGGAACAAGGAACTGGGCACGGGGTGATAGGTAACAGGCATTCTAGCCCGCGGCCGCGGTCTTTCCTCGTTCCTGCCCCCCAATTTTTCCATGCTACTATCGGGCCACTTTCGGACCCTGGAGGCCCCCTCTTGTACGACGCCATCGTCGTCGGCGCCCGCTGCGCCGGCTCTCCGACCGCTATGCTGCTCGCCCGCAAGGGCTTCAAGGTGCTGTTGGTGGACCGTGCCCACTTCCCCAGCGACATCATGTCGACGCACTTCATCCACCCGCCCGGCGTCGCCCGTCTCAGCCGCTGGGGGGTGCTCGACGCGGTCATGGCTACGGGCGTGCCGCCGCTCGGGCCCACCGTCGTCCAAACCGGTCCGATGAGGGTCGCGCAGCCGCGTAACACCTCGCTACCCGATCCCATCTGCCCGCGGCGCACTCTCCTCGACAAGGTCCTCGTCGACGCCGCCGTCGCCGCCGGCGCGGAGCTGCGCGAGGGCTTTACCGTCAACGAGCTGACGACGGCAGACGGACGTGTGACCGGCGTCCGCGGCCATGGCGCCGCCGGCGGCGTCACGGAAGAGGCCCGGATCGTCATCGGCGCCGACGGCCTTCGTTCTACCGTCGCCCGCGCCGTAAAGCCGGAGGAGTACAAGGCAGTCCCCACGCGGACCTGCGGCTACTACGCCTACTGGAGCGGCATCGACCTGGACCACGCCGAGCTGTTCTTCGGCCCGACCGGAGGCGTCCTCGTCTTCCCGACGAACGACAAAAGGACCTGCGTCGCCGTCGGCTGGCCCGTCGCGAAGTTCCACGAGGTCAGGACAGACATCGAAGGCCACTACATGGCGACGCTGAACTCCGTGCCGGAGCTGGCCGCGATGATGAAGACCGCGAAGCAGGAGGAGCGCTTCATCGGCACTGCCGACAACCCCAACTACTTCCGCAAGCCTTTTGGGCCCGGCTGGGCCCTGGTAGGCGACGCCGGCTATCACAAAGACTTCGCCACGGGCCTCGGGATCACCGACGCCCTCCGCGACGCAGACCTCCTCGCCGCCGCGATCGACGCCGGCTTCTCCGGGCGCCAGCCTATCGACGAAGCCCTCGGCGCCTACGAGGCCGAGCGCAACGATATCGCCACGCCGATGTACGAATTTACGCTCGCTCTGACCGCCGAAGGTCCTGTGGGGCCGGAGGCAATGATGAAGTTCGCGGCGGCGATGGCCAGGACCTAGGCGTGTCGACGCCGCCCCCTTTTGTCTTTGCGAGACCGCCTCAGCGGCCGTGGCAATCTCGGGCCGAGGGCTCGCGCGTCGACGCCGCCCCGCCCAGGAGCTGCGCTTGCCCGACATTGCTTCGTCGCCCTGCGGCGCCTCGCGCAGCCGCGGGTTTGGCTGGCGGTCCAATGAGCGCCAACCGCGCATCGACGGCATCCTTTTGTCTTAGCGAGGCCGCCTCAGCGGCCGTGGCAATCTCGGGCCGAGGGCTCGCGTGTCGACGCCGCCCCGCCCAGGAGCTGCGTTAGCCCGACATTGCTTCGTCGCCCTACGACGCCTCGCAAGGACCGTGGTCGTCGCGCGGAATCCAGGACCTCACATAGGCCCGGGCGTCCCCAGGTGCTTCGCGGCAAAGGCCAGGCGCATCTCGGCCTGGCGAAGGGTCTCTTCGATGACCATGGAGCCGTGGCCGGCGTCGTAGCGGTAGACCTCGTGCGGCTTCTCGAGGCCCTCGAGCCCGCGCACGTAGCTCTCGATCTGGCGGATCGGGCAACGGGGGTCGTTCTCCCCGGCCAGGATGAACACGGGAACGCGCACGTTCTCGACGTAGGTGGCCGGCGAGCAGCGCCGGTACACTTCCGGAATCTCCGACGGTGAGCCGCCGAAGAGGGCGCGGTCGTAGGCCTTGAGCGGTTCCATGACGTCGTCGTACTGCTCCAGCCAGTCGGCGATGGGAACGCCCGAGATGCCGAGCGACCAGCGCTGCGGCTGCGTGCCGAGACCGAGTAGCGTCAAGTAGCCGCCCCAGGAGGCGCCGGAAAGGATTGTGCGACTCGGATCCGCGATCCCGTTCTCCAGCAGCCAGTCATGCACCTTCGCGATGTCCTCGAGCTCGGTCGGTCCCGGAGCGCCGATATTCGCGTCACGCCACTCCTTGCCGTAGCCGGTGCTGCCGCGGTAGTTCACGAGCACGACCGCGTAGCCGTGATCCACCCAGGCCTGCACGGGGGGCGAGAAGCTGTCGCTGTCCTGACCCGTCGGACCACCGTGGATAGCGAAGAGCGTGGGATGGGGGCGCGGCCCCGCGGGCTCGGCGACGTATACTGGGATTCCCTCCACGTCGTGTGGGGCGTACGAGACGCCGGACGGCGCCTTCTCGCCCGGCGCTTCGAGGAGCACATCCGTCCCGGACATAACCCGCGGTGCAGTCGAGGACGAAGTCCAGACATACCAGACCTCGCCCTCCGGACGCACGGCGAAGGCGCCGATGGACCCCTGGTCTGTCGCTATTCGGTCGAGGACGTGCGAATCGAGGTCGTACCGGTAAAGCTCCGAGCGGCCGCGATGAATGTTGCGGACGAGCAGCGCGCGGCCATCGGGATACCAGTCCCCCCAGAGGTCGCCGGCAAGGTCGATGCTCAGCTCCGTCTGGGCGCCGCTGCCCGGGTCCCAGATGAGGAGCTCCTGGCGTGTTCGTCTCTGGTGCATCACGACCAGCCGCTGGTCTCCCGGAGCGTAGGCGAAGTCGCCGCCTATGAGGTCGCCCGTGGGCCCGTCGGAGAGATCGGCGAGCGGCCGCGCTTCGAGGTTTATGACCCGCAGCGCCCTGTGCAGGCTGTCCCCTTGCTCCGTATGGCTGAACGACAGCAACGTTTCGTCGCGCGAGAGCGCGCTGACATTGGCCGCGCCGCGAGAGGCGTAGAGCAGGCGCGGCTCGGCGCCGTCGCGCACCAGGAAGATTCGGGCGCCTTGCCCCGGCAGCGAGAGCCCAATGATGGCGAAGTCACGCCCGACGGCCAGCCCGGCCATGTAGGCCGGGGGCAACTGCGGCGCCGCTTCCACGGCCGGCCCGCCTTCGAACGGCTCTTTCATCCAGCGGCCAAGCTCGTTGCCGCGAGTGTCGTCCCACCACCACAGATAGCGGCCTTCAGGGTCAATGGCGCTGGCCGTCGTGCCCGCCGGTCGGTCCGTCACCTGCCGGTGGGAGTCCTTCAGGCGGTCCCAGGCGTAAATCTCCCACTTGCCCGAAGCGTTGGTGCCGTACAGGAGTCGGTCGGGGTTAGCGCGCGCCCAGACCGGAAAGGTCACGTTCGGGGCGCGAAAGCGCAGGCGCCACGGTGCTTCGGTCATCTCACTACCTCCTCAAGCGTCGGGATGCGGCGCGGCCGCGACCCTCAGGGCACGGCCGCGGCCATCTCTCCACCTTCGCTTATATCACCGTCCTTGATACTCGGCGGTGGTCATGTTCGGATGCCAGATTACGCCCTCGAGGAGTGTCACCGGATCGGTGACGCGCGGTAGAGCCAGCATCGCACCGGCGTGCCTCGCCATGACGAGGGCCGAGACCGCCGAGTCAAAGGCATCATCAGAGGATGCGGCAAGGGCAGTGTGCTCGGGGAGAAGCTCCGGATAGTGAGATTGGAGATAAGACTGTCTGTCCGCGGCCGATGACTTGTTTATCGCCCCGGTCAGAATTCGCGGGTAGATCTCGACGACAAGCGGCGTTGAAACGGTATCAAACGGCCAAATGGAGAACCCTGCCCTTTTCAGCCGGTGCAGAACCGGCCAGCCACGCACGGAACCGGTGCCCACACTTCCGGAGCCTCCGGCCTGAAACACCGACTTTGGCCTGATCCCGGAGGTCTGCGGCAGGAGCTTGTCTGACCGGCGGTAGGGCTCCTCGAACTCGCGGCGGCGGCCGTACTGACTACCCCAGAAGGGCCACTCGCGGCCAACCAACCAGTCCTCGCCGCTGGTCGAGGCCTCCCGCCAGAGGTCCGCGACGCTTCCCAGCTTCCGTTCGCGCAGGAACCAGGCCGGGAGTGAGAACGCAAAGTCGAAGCCGACTATGACCTCGGGTTCGTGCCGTATGAGATCGATCAGGTGCTCGGCGACCGCGTCGCGAGACCGGCCACATTCCACGCGAAGCAGTCGGCCGCCCTCGACCTCGGCCAGCCAGATCTTTCTCCGCTCGCCGGATTTGGCTCCCGACCAGTCGATCGCGATCGTTTTCATCGGAGCTCCTTCTGGCCTGTAACGCTGAATCTTACTCCTGGCCCACGTACACTGGAGTTATGCCCAACCGCCTCGCCTCCGAGACCAGCCCCTACTTGCTTCAGCACGCCGACAACCCCGTGCGCTGGTATCCCTGGGGCGAGGAAGCCTTCGCCGAGGCCAGGGCTAAGGACAAGCCGATCCTGCTCTCGGTCGGCTACTCTGCCTGCCATTGGTGCCACGTGATGGCGCACGAGTCATTCGAGGACCCCGAAACCGCCGCGCTGATGAACGACCTGTTCGTGAACATCAAGGTCGACCGTGAGGAACGGCCGGACGTCGACGGCATCTACATGCAGGCCGTCCAATCGATGACCGGCCGCGGCGGCTGGCCCATGACCGTGTTCCTCACCCCCGACGGCCGTCCCTTCTACGGCGGCACTTACTATCCACCCGAGGACCGCCATGGCCTGCCCGGCTTTCCCCGCGTCCTCACCGCGCTGGCCGGCGTATTTAAGAACAACCGCGATGACATCGAGCGCACCGCGGCCCAGCTCCACGGTCAGCTCGCGGCAGGCTCGGTCTCTCCTCCCGGGGCCACGCTTCTGGCCCCGTCGATGCTCGACCGGGCCTTCGAGGCGATCGCCGGGAGCTATGATCGCGCCAACGGCGGGTTCGCCGGCGCGCCCAAGTTCCCCCAGCCGATGACACTCGACTTCCTCCTGCGCTTTCACCATCGCAGCCGCCGGCCCCTGGCCCTGGAGATGGTCGAGCACACGCTGCAGAAGATGGCGCGCGGCGGCATGTACGACCAGGCCGGCGGCGGCTTCCATCGCTACTCGACCGACGCCGTCTGGCTGGTGCCCCACTTCGAGAAGATGCTCTACGACAACGCCCTCCTGGCCCGCGTCTACCTCGACGCCTTCAAGGTCACTGGCAAGTCCTTCTACCGACGGATCTGCGAGGAGACCCTCGACTACGTGCTCCGCGAGATGACCGATCCCTCCGGCGGCTTCTACTCCACGCAAGACGCCGACTCGGAGGGCGTCGAAGGCAAGTTCTTCGTCTGGACGCCGGTCGACTTCGAAGCCGTGCTCGGACCCGAGCACGAACTCTTCGCCGAGTACTTCGACGTCACGCCCGACGGCAACTTCGAAGAGAAGAGCATCCTCCACGTCGACACGCCCCCGGACGAGTTCGCGGCTGGGCATGGCTTAAGCCTGGAGGAGTTCGAAAAACGGCTTGCGCGCGCCCGAATGCGTCTCTATGCCGCGCGCCGGCGGCGGGTTCATCCCGGGCGGGACGAGAAGGTGCTGACCGCCTGGAACGGCATGATGCTGCGCGCCCTGGCCGAGGCCGCGCGCGCGCTCGATTCACCGCCATACCTCGCGGCCGCCGTCCGCAACGCCGACTTCCTCCTGGCGGAGATGCGCAAGGGGGGGCGCGTCCTCCGGACCTGGAAGGCGGGGACCGCGAGGCTCAAGGGCTATCTCGAGGACTACGCCTGCTTGATCGATGGCCTCATCGCGGCCCACGAGGCAACGCTCGACCTCAAGTACCTTCGCGCCGCCATCGAGCTCGCCGGAGACATGCTGGGGCTGTTCTGGGACGGCGGCGTCGAGGGCTTCTTCGACACGGGAAGCGACCACGAAGAGCTAATAACGCGGCCGCGCGATTTCTTCGACAACGCCACCCCTTCCGGCACTTCGGTCGCCGCCGACGTCCTCCTGCGGCTGGCCGTAATCACCGGGAACTCGGAGTACGAGCGCAAGGCCGTCGCCTGCTTGCGCGCGATCGCTCCCCTCGTGCAGCGCGCCCCCACAGGGTTCGGCCGCCTCCTCGCCGCCCTCGACTTTCACCTGTCGCGGCCGGTCGAGGTCGCCATCGTCTGGCACGATGATGTCGCGGCGGCGGCTCCCCTCGCCGCCGTGGCGTTCTCCGCTTACCGGCCGCACCTGGTCGCCGTCGGCGCCCGCGCGGGTGAAGGTGGGGACCTGACGCCCCTGCTTCTCGGCCGGCCCGCCGCCGGCAAGACCGCGACCGCTTACGTCTGCGAGCGCTTCGCCTGCCAGGAGCCGGCCTCCGACCCCGATCAGCTGCGGCGCCAGCTTGACGGCGCCGGCGGCCCTTAGTCGTGGACGGCCATGCTTTCGAGTCTTTTGTTGCCGGGGCGCGGGTCGCGCGACTGGCGACGGTGGATGAAGCCGGCCGCCCCCATGTGGTGCCCGTATGTTTCGCCTGCGTCGGAGGCTGCGTTTACGTGGCGCTCGACGAAAAGCCCAAGCTCACGCCGCCGCTGCGGCTGCGCCGAGTGCGAAATATCCGGGCAAATCCCCGGGTCCAGCTCCTGGTCGACCGCTACGACGAGGATTGGTCGCGGCTGGCATTCGTGCAGGTCCGGGGGCACGCTTCGCTGCTCGAACCCAGCCCGGAGCATTCCCGAGCCCTGGCCGCCCTGCGGCGAAAGTACACGCAGTACCAATCGATGGCCCTGGAGGGGCGGCCGGTGATAAAGATCGAGGTTGATCAGATCGTATCCTGGAGCGCGGGAAAGTGATGGGTGGCCTCGACTGCACGACCAGCACGCGGGATCTTGGCGAATTGGTCGAGACATTCTCCCGCGTGGCCCGAGCTGTGGTAGCGAAGTCGCAGATACGCTAAGGGAAGCCAGAATGACCGAGCAATACATAGCGACAGACAAGCGCACCGGCCTCGAGGTCGCGGTGACCGGGAACTTCCCCGAGCATCCCCAGGACCGCATCCGGATTGCCCGCACGACGAATCTCTTCACCCGTCTCACGTCGACCATCCTGGCCATGGAGCATGAGAGCGAACGCCGCGAGGCCTTCATCGCCGTTGAGACCCAGATGGAGCTGGCCGACGCCCTGATCCGCCAGGACAGGGACGAGGTCCAGCGCCTGTTGCAGGAGACGCTGGCGAAGCTGGGTGTCACGCCCGACCAGATGCGCGAGCTGGAGGAAGAGCTGCGCAAGCGCTTCGGCGACCTCGGCGGGGCTGACTTCGGCCCGCCGCCCGAGGAGCCATCCCCGAACTAAGGCGCCGGATTCGAGGGACTAGGGCGTGTCTGCTAAATGCGGATGCGGTGGTTGAGGACGATGGCGGTAGGGTGACGCCGCCGGGGTAGATGAGGGCGCTTTTGTCGTAGCGGGTGGCGATGCCGCGCCATTGCTTGAGGCGTGCCGAAGCCGCGTTCGGCGGTGTAACCGGTGGCGGACGTCAGCGCTTTGCGCTGGTTGGGTTGACCGGCCTCGACGGCCGGGCCGAGGGCGGCAAGGTCGCGGCCGAGGTCATCCGCCTGCTCGCCCAACAAATCGGTTGCCCTCCCGAGTGCCACCTACTACACTCCCGACAACAGCCAATCGACCAAGGAGAAGCGAAATGCGGAAAGCGTTCATGTCCATCCAGAAGGGAATTGCGGAGGACATGACGCTCAATGCGAACGTTGAACCTGGGGATTTTGGCGCATGTAGACGCCGGTAAGACAACCCTGACCGAGCGGCTGCTCTACGCCGCCGGTGTCATCGACGAGATCGGCAGCGTCGATGACGGCAGTACCCAGACCGACTCCCTGGCGCTGGAACGGCAACGCGGCATTACGATCAAGTCCGCCGTCGTGTCGTTCGTCATCGATGACGTCACGGTCAACCTGATCGACACGCCCGGCCACCCGGACTTCATCGCCGAGGTGGAACGGGTGTTGAGCGTGCTCGACGGCGCCGTGCTGGTGATCTCCGCCGTGGAGGGCGTGCAGCCGCAGACCCGCGTGTTGATGCGGACGCTGCAGCGGCTGCACATTCCCACCCTCATGTTCGTGAACAAGATCGACGGCGGCGGCGCGCAATATGAAGGCGTAGTGCAGGACATTGCCGAGAAACTGACGCCGGCAATCATCCCGATGGGATCGGCGCGCGACCTTGGCACGCGCAGGCCTGGTTTCACGCCTTATGGCGCGGCCGACGTTGCTTTCGCGGCCAGGCTGGCCGATCTGCTTGCTGACCACGACGCTGCGATTCTGGCCGCGTACGTCCACGACGAGACGACAGTTTCGTACCCCCAACTCCGCGACGAGCTTGCGGCGCAGACCAAGCGGGCGCTGGTGCATCCGGTGTTCTTCGGCTCGGCAATCACGGGTGCGGGCGTGGATTCGCTGATCGCCGGTATCACAGAGTTGCTGCCCGCGGCCGAAGGCGATGTCGATGGCCCCGTTTCGGGCACCGTTTTCAAGGTCGAACGCGGTCCGGCCGGGGAGAAGATCGCGTACGTTCGTATGTTCTCGGGAACAGTACGAACGCGAGATCGGCTGCAATTCCGCCGGGACAACGAGCGGAAGGTCACCGCGATCAGCGTTTTCGACCGCGGCTCAGCCGTCCAGCGTGCGTCGGTCGCCGCTGGGCAGATTGGCAAGCTCTGGGGTCTCGGCAATATCCAGATCGGCGACGAGATCGGCATTTCGCGAACGAGCTCGGAGCGCCACTATTTCGCTCCGCCGACACTGGAATCGGTCATCGTTCCCCGCCGCCCCGCCGACAAAGGTGCGCTACACGTTGCGCTCGCCCAGCTCACCGAGCAGGACCCGCTGATCAACCTGCGTCAGGACGATATTCGGCAAGAATTATTCGTCTCGCTCTACGGTGAGGTGCAGAAAGAGGTCATCCAGGCAACGCTGGCGAACGACTTCAACATCGACGTCGAATTCCGCGAAACAACGACGATCTGCATTGAACGGCCCATCGGCACCGGTGCAGCCGTCGAGATACTCCGCGACGCGACAAATCCGTTTCTGGCAACCGTCGGGCTGCGCATCGAGCCGGCTCCGATCAACACCGGCGTTGAATTCCGGCTGGAAGGCGAGGTGCTCGGGACGATGCCACGCGCGTTTTTTAAAGCAGTCGAGGACACCGTGCAGGAAACGCTGCACCAGGGGATCTACGGATGGCAGGTCACCGACTGCGCGGTCGCCATGACGCATTCCGGCTACCTGGCGCGGCATAGCCATGCTCATCAGGGCTTTAGTAAGAGCATGTCGAGCACTGGCGAGGACTTCCGTCACCTGACGCCGCTGGTTTTGATGAGCGCGCTGAAGCAGGCCGGCACCACGGTGTACGAACCGATGCACCGCTTCCACCTCGAGATCCCGGCAGACACGTTCGGAGCGACAGTGCCCGTACTGGCACGGCTGCACGCCGTTCCACAAACACAGGAAATGCGGGGTTCGTCGTACATGCTGGAGGGTGAGATTCCGGCGGCTCGGGTGCACGAGCTGCGGCAACAGCTGCCGGCGCTGACTCGCGGCGAAAGCGTGCTGGAATGCGCCTTCGACCGCTACCAACCGGTCCGCGGCCCGATCCCGACCCGGCCGCGGTCGGACCACAACCCGCTCGACCGCAAAGAATACCTGCTGCACGTCGTGCGGCGGGTGTAACGCAAGGAGACACTCATGTGCGCTCGCAAGATGCACGCCGACGAAATCGACATCGACGTATCGCTCGTGCGCCGGTTGCTCGCCGCCCAGTTTCCCAAATGGGCAGATCTTCCCATCGAGGCGGTCCCGTCCACCGGGACGGTCAACGCGATCTATCGCTTGGGCGACGATATGGTCGTGCGCCTACCACGCGTCCACAGGTGGGCCCGCAGTCTCGAGATAGAGTACGAATGGCTGCCGAAGCTTGCGCCGCACCTCCCGCTTGCCGTCCCCGAGCCGCTCGCGAAGGGGAGCCCCGGTGAGGGCTACCCCTGGCCGTGGGCGGTCTATCGATGGATCGAGGGCGAAACCTGGAACGCAGATAGCGTCCGAGATCTGCGCGAAGCGGCAACGGATCTCGCGCGGTTCATCACTGCACTCCAGCTGATCGATACAACCGGTGCGCCAGGTCCCCGTCCTCGCGGAAGCCGCGGGACGCTAGCAGAGCGAGACCCCTACGTACGCGCCGCGATCGCAGCGTCGCATGGCATGATTGACACCGACGCGGTGACTGCGGCGTGGGAGACGGCGCTCCAGGCGCACGGATGGGATGGTCCGCCCGTGTGGGTCCACGGCGACCTGTTGGCCGGGAATGTGCTGGTCGCCGGAGGTCGTCTGCGCGCCGTGATCGACTTCGGCGGCGTGCACGTGGGCGATCCCGCACGCGACATCATGGCCGCGTGGACGCTCTTCACAGGCGAAAGCCGCGACGTGTTCCGCGCCGCGCTCTCGGTCGATGACTCGACGTGGGCGCGAGCTCGCGGTTGGGCGGTGAGCCGCGTGCTCAACATCCCGTACTACAAAGACACCAACCCGCTGTTTGCCGCCGATGCCCAGCACACAATCGATGAAGTCCTCGCCGAGCACAAGTCCGGCGCATGACACGAACCTGAATAGATCGCCCTTCCGGTCTTTCGAGCCGCTCGACCGCGGGAATACCCGCCGCACGGCATGCGGCGGGTCTAACGCTCGACGACCGCACCTCCCACATTCGCGTCGCTTCACGAGCACATCGCGCGCCTTGACGACGTCGGCTTCTGGTGGCCGTGCGTCGCCGAGATCTCGCCACGGCGACCCGGTACGGAAACGCCGGCAGATCCCCTCCAACGTCTGCCGGTGGTCCTTCCACGGACGCCCCGGCATCCTTCGCCAGAAGGAAGAACCGGCTCGACCACCGCCCACAACCGAACCATGGAACCCATCGTGACCGAACAGAGGCTAAGAGGAGACACGCCCTGATCGCTGCGCTCTCAACCGCGTCTGGGCCAAGCATCCCCGGCCCCTGATCTCGCTCGCGGTTGGGCCCAGACCCGCCTGCTACACTTGCTTGATGCCAGCTCAGACCAGACCAGCCCATCCATGGCCGGCATAACCGTCGAACGCCACGAGCGCCCCGCAGGAGCCCTCGAAGAAGCCTACGCAGTTCCGACAAGCTGGGTCTCCGCTACTTTCGACGCCTTGCGTGTGCGCGACTACCGCGTCCTCTGGATCGGGACGGTAGTGTCGTTCCTCGCCTTCCAGATGTCCAGCACGGCCCAAAGCGTCGTAGCCTTCGACTTGACCCGCAACAACCATGCCGTCGGCTTCGTCGCGTTCGGCCAGGGCATCTCGATGCTGGCCTTGACCCCGTTTGGGGGCGCGGTCGCGGACCGCGTTTCAAAGCGCCTTTTGCTCCTCGTGGCCCAGGCGACTATCGGCGCGACCATGTTCGCGATCGGCATGCTGATCCTGACCGACTCGATCACCGTGTTCTTTCTGGCCATGGCCTCTTTCATCACGGGCATGATGTTCTCCTTCAACGGCCCTACGCGGACGGCGTACATCGCCGAGCTGGTCGGGCCCGAGCGGCGGGGGAACGCGATGGCCCTGACCCAGGTGGGGATGAACGCGACCCGCATATTCGGCCCCTTCCTTGTCGGCGGCCTTTTGGCCTGGCAGCTCGTCGGAGCGGCGGGGACCTACTTCTTCATGTCGGGCCTCTTCGTTTTCGTGATGGCAACACTCGTCCAGCTGCCGCCCAGCGCCGGGCGGCGGCAGGCGGGCTCCACCGTGGTCGGCGACATCCGCCTCGGGGTCAGGCACGTCATGGAGAACCCGCGTCTGCTCCAGATCGTGGCCGCCTTCTGGCTGGTGACAATGCTCGGCTTCCCCTACTTCGTCGTAATGCCGGGTTTCACCAAAGGCGTCCTCCACGCCGGCACCGCCGGGTTCGGCTTGCTCGTGGGCGTATCGGCGATCGGCGGGCTGGCGATGAGCCTGGTCGTGGCCTCGATGGCTGACTCGCCTCGAGCCCCTCTCTTGCAGGCGCTCAGCAGCCTCCTCATGGGCCTGGCCCTGATCTGCACAGGCCTGGCGCCGACGTTCGCCATAGCGCTCGTGACGATGGTCTTCGTCGGCGCCGGAGGCAGCGGTTTCCAGACCTTGAACAATACGCTGGCGCTGCGCGAGGCAAGCCCCGTCTACTTCGGCCGGGTCATGTCCCTCACCATGCTGGCCTGGAGCTTCAACGGACTCGTCGGGCTGCCGATCGGCTATCTGGCCGATGCCTTTGGCGAGCGCGCCGTGATCTCGGGCATGGGCGTGAGCGTCTGCGGCGTCGTGGCCCTCATGGCCGTCTGGCGCTGGCGCGTCCCCGGCGGTCCCGCGCGGGAGGGCGCGGCCGCCTACGCCGAATAGGGCACGATTATCGGCCGCGCCAGCTCAGGCGGCCGCAAGATCAGCGCCTCGACCCCGTATGCGTTGGCGAGATTGTCGGGCGTCAGCACCCCATCGGGTGGTCCGTCGGCGACAATGCGGCCCTCGGCCATGAGTGCGATCCTGTCGCAGTACAGCGACGCCAGCGTCAGGTCGTGGATGGCGGCAAGCACGGCCAGCCCCGAGGCGGCCAGGTCGCGCACCAGCCCCGCGAAGGCGATCTGATGGCCCAGGTCGAGGTTCGCCGTCGGCTCGTCGAGCAAGAGCAGGCCTGCCTCCTGTGCCATGGCCCGCGCCAGGAGGACGCTCTGGCGTTCGCCCCCGGACAGCTCGTCGACCCGGCGTCCCCCCAGCTGTCCGGCGCCGACGCGTTCCAGAGCGGCGTCGGCGCGCCGGTAATCCTCGGGCCCTTCTTGGTCGAGGAAGCCCAGGTGTGGCGTGCGCCCCATGAGCACGACCTCTCTCGCGCTGTATCCGAGCGGCAGGACTGGATTCTGAGGCACCACCGCGACCATGCGCGCGAGGTCACGCGTCGAAATCGCGGAGACCGGGCGGCCGCCGAGGAGCACCTCGCCCTCGGACCAGGGAACGACGCGGGTGACGGCTCTGAGCAGCGTCGTCTTGCCGCAGCCGTTCGGGCCGACAAGTCCGACGAACTCGCCCGCGGCGACCTCGAGGTCGAGGCGGCGCAGGACCGGCCGCTCGCCGTAGGCAACGCTGAGGCCCCTCAGCCGCAGCACGTCAGAAGAAGGCCCTTCTCTGGCGCCGCAGCAAATACAGGAAGAAGGGCGCCCCCACCGCGGAGGTAATGACCCCGACCGGAAGCTCCCCGGGGCTAACCAGCGTGCGCGCGCCCAGGTCCGCCAGGATCAGGAAGCCGGCCCCGACCACTGTGACCAGCGGCAGGAGGCGCCGGTAGTCGGGTCCGATCAGGAGCCGCACGACATGGGGCGCGACCAGGCCCACGAAGCCGATGATGCCCGACACCGCGACCGCGGAGGCCGCCGCCAGCGAGGCGGCGACCAGCACCACCAGCCTGCTGCGCTCCACGTTCACACCCAGCTGTTGGGCCTGCTGCTCATCGAGCTGGAGTACGTTGAGCAAACGCCCGTGAACAAGGACCACCGCGCCCGCCGGAAGCGCGTAGGGCAGGATGAACCACATCTGGTGCCAGCCCGCCTTGTCGAAGCCGCCCAGCAACCAGGTGAGGATGGCGATGGTGCTGCGCTGGTTTACGAGCATGAGGTAGGAGATCGCGGAGACGGCGATCGACGAGAGGGCGATGCCGGAGAGGATCAGGGTCGTCGCCGGCGCATGGCCGGCTACGCGGGCCAGCCCGTAGGTCAGGAAGACCGTGGCCAGCGCCCCCCCGAACGCCGCCACTGTGAGCAGGCTGAAGTTGCCGTAGGTCTGGGGCAGGCCGCTTACCACGACCACGGTGGCCGCCAGCCCGGCGCCGGAGGCAACGCCCAGGAGGTAGGGGTCGGCAAGGGGATTGCGGAACACGCCCTGGTAAGCCGCGCCGCTGAAGGCCAGGGTGCCCCCCACCACTCCGGCGAGGAGCACGCGCGGAAGCCGTATCTGCCAGACGATGGCATCGAACGCGGGGTCGACGCGGGCGCTCGTGCCGAGGACGTGGTGGCCCATGACCCGCACCACGTCGCCGGGCCCGATCGCGACCGGACCGACGGCGGCAGCGATCACGATGCACCCGGCAAGCAGCGTCAGCGCCAAAAGCACGGCGAACCGGCGCGGCCGGGGGAGAGGGTGTGCGCCCTCCGCGGCGGCGAACCTTCGCGCGGCTTCCATTTCGCGGCGCTTAGAGCTCGATGACCGTGCCATCGGCCGCGACCTCGAGCCGAACTTCGGAGAGGTGGTCCAGCAGGTCGAGCGAAGCGTGGGTCAGCACGAGCCGGCCGCATGCGAGCTCATTTCGATGTTGCATGAGGGTCCGGAAGCTCAGGTGAAACTTGACGGGCCTGTCGAAGGTGTAGCACTCGCAGATGAAGAGGTCGGCGTTGGCCGCGAGAGCAACCAGAGAGTCAGTCCATTCGCTGTCGCCTGAGTAGGCCACGACCTTGCCGTCGATCTCGACTCGCAGGCCGTAAGAAGGCGCCCCGCTCTCGTGGGCAACCCGGTGAGGCGTAACGGCGACTTGATCGATACGGGTGGGCTGCAGTTCTGGCATCTCTATCACCCGGACGTCAAAGCGCTGCCGCGTTTGGGAAGAGCCGGGGAACAGAACCTCCATGGCGGCGCGAAGGCGGGTCTCGAGACCGGGAGGGCCGGCAACGACGAGCGGCCGCGTGCGGCGCGAGAGAAACTGGGCATCGAGGATGAGAAAGGGGATGCCACCGAAGTGGTCGCCATGCAGGTGCGTGACGAGTATGGCATCGATGAGGACGGGATCGATGCCGCCGCGCTTCAGGGCGATGAGGCTCGAAGCGCCGCAATCGAGGAGCAAGCGAAAGCTCTCGGACTGAACGTAGATGCAGGTTTGGAGTCGGCCACCACTACCGAAGGCGTCGCCGCTGCCCAGAAACTCAACGCGAACCCCGGTCAAAGCCGTACCCCCGTGGACAACCAGCGGCGCATCCGTCCCCCTCTTCACGGGATTTGGCGGCCTCCGAGCGCCCTGATGTCGAGGTAAAAGCCGCCCGTGGTCACGTAGAACCTGTCAGCCTGGGCGGCGACAAGTTGGTTGGCGAGCCCCTGGACGTCCCGGAACAGGCGCCCGAGCGGCGTGTCCGGCACGATCCCGCCTCCGACCTCGTTGCTGACGACGACCAGGGCGCTTCGGGCCCGCCTCTGCCACTCCAGGAGACCTTCGACGGCCCCCAGCGTGGCCGAGGTCGCCCGGTCCGCATTGCCGTCCTCGCCGGCAAGGAGCAGGTTGCTCACCCAAAGCGTCAGGCAGTCGAGCAGGCAGACATCGAACCCGGCGCTAGCGTCGAGCGCCCGAACAACCGAGACCGGCTCTTCGACCGTGGTCCAGCTAGGGGGCCGTCTTTCGCGATGGCGCAAAACCCGGGCCCGCATTTCGTCGTCCAGGGGCTCGAGCGTGGCCAGATAGAGCACCTGCTCGCCGGCTTCCGTCGCCAGGCGCTCGGCAAGACGGCTCTTGCCGCTTCGCGCCCCACCGAGCACGAAGGTCAGGTCACCCATCACAGGCCGGCGATCCGGCGGATCAGGCCGAGGTCGAGACAGTCGCGGACACGCGCCGCCAGGCGGTCGATCCCGCGCTCGGGGTCCCAGGCCGTCCGCTCGCTCTCGCCAGCAGGGAAAGAGGCGAGGTTCGCGAGCAGACGCTCGCGAAAGCGGTCGCCGGCGAACAGGCCATGGACGTAAGTCCCCAGGACGCGCCCGTCCTCAGAGAGCAGGCCGTCCGAGTGGCGGTCGCCGTCATCCCCCGCCGTCGTCGTGAACGCGGAGGCGCCGCCCGTAGCCACTGTCTGGCCCATGTGGATCTCGTAACCCTCAATGGGCGTGCCGGCCAGACCCGCGAGGATGCCACGTCCGACAGCCACATTGCCACGGACCCGCCGCGTGGTCTTCTCGGGGCCAAAGCGCGTCTTTACCGGAAGGAGGCTCAGTCCCCCTTCGCCGCCCGCCGGCCCCTCGACGCCGAGGTCGTCCAGGACCTCCGTACCCAGCATCTGATAACCGCCGCAGATCCCGATCACAACCGCGCCGCGGCTCCAGGCCTGATGGACCGCGTCCGCGAGGCCGCTCTGGCGCAGCCAGCGCAGGTCCGCGCGGGTGTTCTTCGTGCCCGGCAGAATGATCAGGCCCGCGGCCCCGAGCTGCGACGGCCTGGTGACGTAGGTCAGGCCGACGCCCGGTTCGGCTTCGAGGGCGTCGAAGTCGTCGAAGTTAGAGATGTGAGGGAGCCGGACAACGGCAATATGGAGGCGGGAGGCTTCTGCCGCATCCATGCGATAGCCCGCGCGGTCGAGGGCGACGGCGTCCTCTTCGGCGAGCTGCAGGTCGTGGATATAAGCCATGACGCCGGCAAACGGGACTCCGGTGCGCCTCGTGATCATCGCCAGTCCGGGCTCCAGGAGGGCATAGTCGCCGCGGAACTTGTTCAGGACGAAGGCCTTGACCAGGCGCCTCTCCGAGGGCGTGAGCAGCGCCAGGGTCCCGACCAGGTGGGCGAACACGCCGCCGTTGTCGATGTCGCCGACCAGGAGGACCGGGGCCTGCGCGTAGCGGGCGACGCGCATGTTGGCGATGTCGCCCCGGCGCAGGTTGATCTCGGCCGGGCTGCCCGCGCCTTCGATGATGATCAGCTCATAGTCCTCGCGCAGGGCGTCCAGGGCTTTGCGCACGGCTTGCCACAGCTGGGGCTTGCGCAGGAAGTATTCGGTCGAAAGCGAGCCCGCCGGCCTGCCCATGAGGATGACCTGAGACCGCCGGTCGCCCTCGGGCTTGAGGAGCACCGGATTCATGTGCACGTCGGGCGCGAGTCGAGCGGCCCTGGCCTGCTCGGCCTGGGCCCGCCCGATCTCCAGGCCGTCTTCCGTCACGAATGAGTTGTTGGACATGTTCTGGGCCTTGAACGGCGCGACGCGAACGCCCTCGTCGGCGAAGATGCGGCAGAGGGCGGTGACGAGTACGCTCTTCCCCACCGAAGAAGCCGTGCCCTGGACCATGAGGACCTTAGCCGTCACCGCGCGCCTCCACCAGCGCCTCGACCAGCTGCTCGCAATCCCCCCGGGACCGGACCGCGACGCGGATGTGGTCGGGCAGCCCGAACGAAGTGCAGTCTCGGACGGCAATCCGCCGGCGCAGAAGCCGCGCCCGGGCGGCGGCAGCGTCTCCGGTCTTGATCAGGATGAAGTTCGCCTTGCCCGCGACCACGGCGAAGGCGGCGGCGCGGACGGCTTCGACCAGCCAGCGTTTGCTGTTGGCAACCTCGCGGACCGACGCTGACAAGAAAGCGGTTTCGTCCAGGCAGGCGAGAGCGGCGGCCTGCGCCGGAGCGCTCACGCTCCAGGAAGGCTGCTGGCGGCGGGCCGCTTCGACGATGCTCAGGGGCGCCGCGAGATAACCGATACGAAGTCCGGGAATTGAGAACGACTTGGTGAGCGAGCGGACGACGGCGACGTTCGGGGCCATGCGGGTGGCGTCCCACGCATCGGGGACGAAGTCATGGTAAGCCTCGTCGAGGATGAGGACGCCCTCCCCGATGGCGCGTGCCAGGGCCATCACCTGCTCGCGTCCCGTGTAGGTGCCCGTGGGGTTGTTGGGCAGGCCCAGGACCACGATCGCCGGCTCGAGGCGCCGAACGAACGCTAGAGCCGCGTCCATGTCCCATCGAAATTCGTCTTCCTCCTCAGCGCGGAATTCGTGGACCGAGGCGCCCGCCGCTTCGAGCGCGGTGCGGTACTCGCCGAAGGCGGGCGCAAAGACCAGCGCGGCGTCTCCCACGTGCAGCGAAGCCCGCGCGAGCAGATGGAATAGCTCGCTGCTGCCGCTTGCCACCAGGAGCTCCCGTGGAGAGACCCCGCTCACGCGTGCGAGGCGTTTGCGCACCTCAATGCACTCCGGGTCTGGATAGCGCCTGAGGTCGCAGCGCGCGGCGGCCTCGATTACGGCGGCGGGCGGGCCAAAAGGGTTCAGGTTGGCGCTGAAATCGAGGAACTCGTCTAGGCCGCCGCCGTATCCGGCGGCTTCGGCGGGCAGGAGTCCGCCGTGAACTCGGGCGCCGCGGCCCGAAGGGCCCCTCACCGCCCTTGCCTCGCCAGGAGAAGTGCGCTGATTCCCGCGCCCAGGGCGGCCGTGACCCGCACGATGCGCTCGGCCTCGCGGATCAGCTCCGGCTCGAGTGGCCGCCCCGCGTTTCCGAGGACGTATGCGCCTTCTTTGGAGAGCCGCACGCCCAGGATCCCGGCCATGGCACTCATGGGCCGGCCGGCGTTAGGGCTGGCGGTGGCGCCGCCGTCACGCTTCAGGACGCGAAAGCCGCTCTCCGGTGGCCTGCCGGCGAGGGCGCCGGCGCAGATGATCAGACGGGCGGCCAGCGTCGCCGGCGCGTAGGCCAGGGCGTCGTCGAGCAGCGCCGCGGCCTTGCCCAGGTCCTCGTATTCGGCTGTCCGGTAGCCCCACATGGCGTCAAGAGTATTGACCCCCCGGAACACGAGCGCGCCCTCGACGCCGAACAGCGTGTAGAAGAGCCAGGGAGCGAGGAACGAATCGACGCTATTCTCGGCGAGAGATTCGATGGTCGCCGACACGATTCCCTCGCGGTCCAGGTCCGCGGCGTCGCGGCTGACCAGGCCGCTCAAGGCGCATCGCGCCGCCTCGACCTCGCCGGCTTCGAGAGCCTCGCGGACCCGCCGCGACGCCAGGAGGAGTCCGCGTATCGCGAAGGTCGATTTCAGCGCGAGCACCGACAGCGCCGCATGCAGACCCGGCACGCCGCCCGCGGACCGGGGCCGGAATAGCGTCGCGTAGAGCGCCGGTAAGACCAGCGCCGCCATGAAGCCATAGGCGAGGCGGCCCGCCCGCGTGGCCGGGGCGCGCCTCTCGACGATCCCTGCCGCTCGCCCGAACCAGGCGACGGGATGGAAAGAGTCGGTCGGGTCGCCGGCGAGCAGGTCGACCGCGAGGGCGAGCAAGAAGACGCGGGCGGCGGTCGGGCCTCGCGTATTCCGCATCAGGAGGCTCCGAGGGCGACGAACGCGATCAAGGCCGCGCCCTCGCCGATCTCGATGATCGCGCCGTAGCTGTCGCCGGTCAGCCCGTCGATGCGCTCGGAGACGAAGGCGCCGATGGCCAGGGCGAGCGCCGCGGCGGCGACGAAGAGGGCGAGTCCCGGCCAGCCGGCAAGCAGCACCGACGCGCAGAGGGCGCAGGCTCCGGCGATAGGCGCTGCCAGGGGGAAGGAATGGCCGTGAAACGCTTGACCGAGACCCGACGCTCTGGCGTAGGGGAAGGCGGCGATCGCGACGACGGCGGCCCAGCGTGCTAGGCAAGGCGCGAGAACAAGGCCCTCCACTCGATAAGGTCCCGCGAGCGAGCCGAAGGCCGTGGCTTTCAGGCCGAGGACGAGGACGACCGCGCAGACGCCAAAAGCACCGACGGCGCTGTCCCTCATGATCGTGAGCCTCTGCGCGGCGCTGAACCCACCGAACAGGCCGTCCGCGGTATCGGCCAGCCCATCAAGGTGAAGTGCGCGCGTCAGACCGGCGATCACGGCGGCCGTCAGCCAACCGTTGACAGCGGGTGAGAAGACCTCGGCGGCCAGCGTGTTCGTGGCGTACGCGGCGCCTCCGATTAACAGGCCGACGAGAGGGAACCACGCCTGGGACGCCCCCAGGACGGGATCCGCCACCAGAGCTGGGCGACGCACTCGCAGCAGCGTGAGGAACTCGAGTGCGACGAGGGGCGCGCGCGCGACCTCGGAGAGACTGCCGGTGCCAACCGTCGCCGCGACGGTCTTCAATCCGGTCCCTCTCGATCGCTCACCCCGGCTTCCTCGAAGGTCGCCATCTCGCTCATGAGGCGCCAGGCGGCGTCCACGACCTGCATCGCCAGCGCCGCCCCCGTCCCTTCGCCAAGCCGCAGGTTCAGGTCCAGGAGAGGCGAGAGCCGGAGATGGGCGAGAGCGCGACGGTGGCCCGGCTCGGTCGACAGATGGGAGGCGAGCATGTAGCTCCGGCATGCGGGCGCGAGGCCGGCGGCGAGGAGCGCCGCCGCCGTCGAGATGAAGCCATCAATCAGGACCGCGCAACGCGCGGACGCCGCGCCCACGATGATCCCGGCGAGGACGCCGATCTCGAAGCCGCCGACTTTGCTCAGGATGTCGAGGGGGTCGGAGGGATCGGGCCGGTGGAGTGCGAGCGCACCTTCGATAACCGCCACTTTTCGGGCCCGGGCGTCGTCGTCGATGCCCGTGCCGCGGCCGGTGACTTCTTCAGGCGGGCAGCCGAGGACGGCCGCCGATATAGCTGCGGCGGCGGTCGTATTGCCGATGCCCATCTCTCCGCACCCGATCACGTCCGCCCCTTCCGCGAGCGCGAGTTCGATCCCGCCGCGAATGCAGGCTTGAGCCTCGCCAGGGGACATCGCTCGCGTTTCCAGGAAGTCGCGTGTTCCGGCGCCGATGCGCCGGGAGACGAAGGCCGGAGCGCCACCGCTGTTCCTGGCGCCCCATGAAGGCCGGCCCCGCCGCGGCGGGCGCGGGTCCTCGATTACGCCCGCGTCGACCACGACGACGCGCGCGCCGGCCTGACGCGCGAGCACGTTGATAGCAGCGCCGCCCCGGAGGAAATTCTTGACCATTTCGCCGGTCACTGATTGCGGGTAGGCCGAGACGCCGCGAACGGCGACCCCGTGGTCGGCGGCGACCACAAAGATCGTCTTCGACCTGACCTCTGGAGGGGCCCGCCCCTGGACGCCGGCCAGCCAGACGCCGAGGTCCTCCAGCCGTCCGAGGCTGCCGCGCGGCTTAGTGAGCCGGTCGGTCCTTTGCCAGGCGGCTAGCATTGCCTGCTCGTCGAGGCCCGTGACTTCGGGGAGCGCGACCACGGCCGGCCTCAGGAGAACCGCTGCGGGTAGAGGCACCTGGCCAGGGCCTCGAGCGCGTCGACGACCCTCGGGCCCGGCCGGCTGACGATGTCGGGATCGATGATGCAGATTCTGTTGCTCTTCACGGCGTCGACCACCGCCCACCCCGGACGGGCGCGCACCGAAGCCGCGGTCACACCCGCCGCCTCGTCGGCGAGGACTATGACCTCCGGGTTGCGCTGAATGATCACCTCCGCCGAGAGCTGTGGATACTGCGTGGCAGCGCCCGCCGCTATGTTTTGGGCCTGGAGCACCTTGTAGAAGTCGCCGACGAAGCTGTTGGGCGCGGCCGAGAAGTAGTCGGTCGTCAGCTCGTGGTAGACCCGCGGTCCGCCGCCGTCGCCGCCGACCCTGGCCTTGATCGCGTCGATCCGGCGCTGCATCGCGGCGGTCAGCGCTTTGCCATCACTCTCGTGGCCGGCCGCGCGGCTGAGCGTGAGGATGTGGCTGATTACGCCGTCGAGGCTGTTTGGCAACTCGATGAAGAGGATCGGGATGTTCAGCTGCCGCAAGGACTGGACGATCTCGCCGCGGTTGCTGGACACGTAGACGAGATCGGGACGGTAGCCCGCGATGGCCTCGACGCTGGGACGAAAGCCGTCGACCTCAGGTTTGGCTTTGCTGCCCAGCGGGCAGTTGGCGAAGCGATCGACGGCGACCAGCTGATCGCCGGCCCCAACGGCGCAGAAGATCTCAGTCGCGTGGGCGGCGAGCGAAACGATGCGCTGGGGCCGCCGTTCCAGCGTGAGCTTCTGGCCGTCGCTCTGGTCGATGATAAGGGGAAAGCTCGCCTCCGCCGCGGCGGACGGCGTCAGGTTCGTGGAGCTGCCGCCGCAGGCAGCCGAGAGCACCAGGAGGACCGCGGCGGCCGGAAACAGGAGCTGGAGCTTCAAAGGACTCCTTTCCACGCGCCCGCCGCGGCTTTTTCGCGGGCGCGGCGCTTGCAGTGGAGATCAAAAAAACCCCGGCGCCTTCGAGGAGGACCGGGGCGTACGGGCGGTTTTCGATCCGTACGGGTGTCCGGGCCTTTTCCGCGAAGGCTCATCTGCAGACACCCACGAGGGGCTGGCGACCTGGCTCTCCCCGGTACGTAGCCGAGGCTTTCCAGCCTCGGCGGCGGTTGTGGGGACTACAGTTGCGGGACAGCGCCGGACTTTGACCGGCTTCGCATTTACCCCGACGCGTCGGGGCACCCCCGGTGAGTCTATTCAGTTGTTGGTCCTTCCGTGGGAGGACCGGGGACAGTGTAGGAGGGGCGACGGCGAGGCGTCAAACACCACGATGGGGGGATCCGGAATAGCTGACCGGGAGAATCTTCTGAGAATTGTAGGGGGGCCGCTTCAGCCGCCCGCCGCGAGGCCGCAAGCCCTCGGAGGACGTCCAATGAAAGAGTCAGGCGCCCCGGCCCGGGGCGCCTGACTGGTCCTGAGGCTCGCGGCGCTGTCTCCGCGATCTCGACGGATTTCGCTGTATTTCTATCGCGGAGCCGGAGCCTGGACGAAGCCTGTCGGGGCCGTCTCGATCTTCGCCTTGCGCGAGGCCGGCTGGACAACAGCCAGGGCGAGGTAGGCGCCCAGGACCACTTGGCTGAATCCGAGGAGGGTGACGATCAGTCCCACGCCCACGACCAGATCGGCAACCTTGAAGGCAAGGTAGGACTCCATAAGGGCCGTTCGAAGCGTGACCGCTTGCAAGTACGTCGCGCGGTTGGGGTCGTCTCTGGCCATCTCAGCGTAGGTCTTGCCACCCGTGGTCCTCATGATGTGGCTGAAAATCGCATCGGCCTGCGCCTTGGCCTCCGCGGGCCCGTTCACCGGAGCCAGCGGGATGTCGGCATCCTCCGACGTCACAACGCGTTCCTGGGACAGCGCGTCCCGAACGTCGCGGTGGGCCGCTCTTCCCTCGCGGACCATGAACAGGCCTCCACCCGCGAGAACAAAGCCGAACACCACCGCGCCAATCCAAGCCCATCTGGTCAAGGATTTCATTGCGTACCTCCTTTCAGGTACATCTAAATTATCTGCGGGTCGGAGGACCGCGTGGACAGTCGAAGGACTCTGATCAGGGGGGCCAAATGGACCGATTGTGACGTTCCGAACTACTCTATAGATTCAGCCTTGAACTATAGGCAGGGCTTATTTAGCTCGCCGGGACCAGCACGACCTTGCCCGTTGTCGCGCGCGCGAGGATGCGCCGGTGCACGTCGGCGGCCGCGGACAGCGGCGCCGTCTCGCCGATCACGACCTTGAGGGCGCCGCCGGACAGAGCCGCGGCGATGCGCTCGCTGGTCGCGCGCATGAGGTCGGGCTCGTCCATCGCCGTCATGAGGTAGTAGCCGGCCACGGCCTGGTTCTGTCGCATCAGGCGCAGAGGGTTGAGAGCCGGGGGCGGGCCGCCGGACTGGCCCATGACCACCAGGCGGCCGAAAGGGGCCAGGCATTCCAGGCTGCCGCTGAAGACGTCGTCGCCGACGCCGTCGATGATCACGTCGGCGCCCCGCCCACCGGTCGCGGCTTTCACCTCCCGGGGCCACTCCGGGCGCGTGTAGTCGACGAGGACCTCGGCCCCGAGACCAAAGGCCAGGTCGAGCTTGGCGCTGTCGCTTGCGGTCGCGATAACCCTGGCGCCGGCGATCTTCGCCATCTGCACGAGAAAGGAGCCGGTGCCGCCGGCCGCCGCGTGGACCACCACCCATTCGCCCGGCCTCACGCGAGCGGCGACATGGAGGAGCTGATCGGCTGTCGCGCCTTGGACGGGCAGGCAGGCCGCGTCGATGAAGGACATGCCGGCCGGGACCCGAGTCACGTGGTCGGCGCGCGCGGCCGCGATTTCGGCGTAGCCCCCCGCGTTGGCCAGGACGGCCATAACACGGTCCCCGATCGCGAGATCGTCAACACCGGCGCCGATTGCGCTAACCTCGCCCGCGACCTCGAGTCCGGGGACAGCGGGAAAGGTCGGCCGCAGGTAATAGCGGCCCTGGGTAAACATCGTGTCGGCGAAGTTGGCGCCGGCGGCCTTAACCCGGACCAACACCTCCCCGTCGCCGCAGGCTGGGTCGGGAGCGTCCTCGTATGTCAGGACCTCGGGTCCGCCCAGGGAGTGGAAACGAACGGCCTTCACGCCGCCCCCTTTCGCGAGTCCGCTGAATCATAAGGCGCGGCTTTAAGGCTCGTGCAATGCCTCGCGCGGCTGGCATATAATCAGTCGTCGAAATCTCTGTAAGCCTGAAAGGCGCGAAACATGAGAATCAAGGACTCTCCCGAAGAGGCAGCCTGGCGACAGACGGTCCGAGACTTCATCGCGAAGGAAATGCCGGACGAGTTGCGCCAGCAGGCGGCTGTCGCCCGGCGCGGCGGCCAGAACCCGCAGTTCGAAGGCGAGGAGCAGGGGGAGGTCCGCGGACGCCCCACGACCCTCCAGGGCGGCCAGGGCTTTCAGCGGGCGACGGGGCCGATGGCTGAGTGGCGTCAGAAGCTGCGCCAGAACGGCTGGATCGTCCCCTCCTGGCCGAAGGAGTACGGCGGCGCCGAGATGACACCGATGCAGCAGTTCATCCTCACCGAGGAGTTCGCTATGGCGCGCGCCCCGCGCTTCGGCGTGCCCCTGGCCGGCCCGACCATCGTCGTCCACGGCACGGAGGAGCAGAAAGCGGAGTTTCTGCCGCCAATGCTCACCGGCGAGCAGTCCTGGTGCCAGGGCTTCTCCGAGCCCGGCTCCGGATCGGACCTCGCTTCGCTCCAGACCCGCGCCACCAAGGACGGCGACGACTTCGTGATCAACGGCTCTAAGATCTGGACCT
Organism: uncultured Dehalococcoidia bacterium; assembly: GCA_964422735.1. GTDB lineage: Bacteria > Chloroflexota > Dehalococcoidia > DSTF01 > WHTK01 > CAYRCD01. Next base: position 42,520 of record CAYRCD010000004.1, read on the forward strand.
CGGGTGCGCACCGCGCCAACTGGATGTTCATGATCGCGCGCACCGATCCGGAGGCGCCCAAACACCGCGGCATAACCTACTTCATCCTGGACATGAAGACGCCCGGCATCACAATCCAGCCCCTGGTCCAGATGACCGGAGCCGCGGGCTTCAATCAGACGTTCTTCGACAACGTGCGTGTGCCCACCAGGAACGTCATCGGCGAAGTCAACCGCGGCTGGTACGTGGCCACAACGACCCTCGACTACGAGCGCTCCGGAATCGGCAGTGCTATCGGCACCACCCAGAGGGTGGAAGGGATCATCAACTGGGCCAAGGAAAACGTCGCGTCCGGCCACTCAATGTTGCAGCGCAACCCGCTCGTGCGCCTTGAGTTGGTCGACCGCCTGATCGAGGCCAACGTCGCCCTGATCCTGTCCTACCGCGTGGCGCACATGCAAAACGTCGGCATGATCCCCAACCACGAGGCGTCGATGTGCAAGATGTACTCGACGGAGCTGAACCAGCGCATCGCCCGCACGGCCATGAAGATGATCGGCCTCTACGGCATGGCCTGGGACAGCCAGTCGCCGCACTCGCCGAGCCGGGGCGCCTGGACGCGGGGATACGTCGGCAGCGTCTCGTCGACGATCGCCGGTGGCACGAGCGAGATCCAGCGCAACATCATCGCGCAGCGCGGGCTGGGGCTGCCCAGGGACTAGGAGTCAGGGACCAGGAACCAGGTAGGCCGGGCTGAATGCCCGGCCTACGTCTTGATGCTCAGAGTACGCCTTGCGACTCTCGCATCGCCGTTCCCCTCTCCCCTCGTGGGAGAGGGGCTAGGGGTGAGGGCGTCCTCTCGAGCAAACGCTCGGCGCAATCCCCAAGACTACGCGTCGGCGTACAGGCGAAAGCCGTAGTCGTTGTAGCGGAATGTCGGGTCGAGGCTTGACCGCGCGGCGCAGCGGTTGAATTTGATCTGGTGGCGCCAGGCTCCGCCGCGGCTGGCCCTGCGTCGCCCGCCCGCGGGCCCCTGAGGGCGTTCGACCGCCGAGACCGCGTAATACGCGGCGTCATACCAGTCACTGCACCACTCATGCACGTTCTCGGCCATGCACATCAGGCCGAAGGCGTTGGCGCAGGTCGCGCGCGGCGCGTGCGGCCGCTCGAGCCCGCCGATCGCGGCCATCTCCGGGCGGTCGTTCGGCGCCGCGTCGCCCCACGGCCAGGCGCAACCGTCGCCGCCCCCGCGCGCGGCGAGCTCGCGCTCGGCCTCGGTCGGGAGGCGAAAGCGCAGTCCCGCCTCCGCGCTCAGCCATTCACAGTAGGCGACTGCTTCGAACCAGGACACGCCGACGACCGGCTGTCCGGAGGCATTGAAAATCGGGTCGTCCCAGAAGCGCGGCGGCTGCGCGGCTGTGGCCTCAACGAAGGCCGCGAACTCGGCGTTCGTCACGGGGCCGGCGGCGGCGCGGAATGGCGCCAGGGTTATCCGATGGGCGGGCCGCTCGTCAGCGCGACCACGGTCGTCGCCCATGGTGAACTCGGCCCCGGATATGAGGACCAGGTCGGGTAAGGCGGCCGTGGCAGAATCGGGCACGGCCGTATTCTGGCAGCGCCCGCCGGTGAGGTAAATGCCGCCGGCTAACCCCTCAGCCCGCGAAGGATTCCAGGAGGGCCGCGCACGCCTCCTCCCAGACGTCCGCGCGCGTCCTACCGCTGGACTTACGCACGTTGAAGCCGTGGTCGGCGCCTTCGAGCAGATGTACGCGGCTACCGCGGACCTTCGCCGCGGCGACGCGCAGCTCCTCCGGTGCCGCGAAATCGTCGCGCGTGCCCGAGCAGAAGAGAGTCGGGACGGCGATCCGCGGCAGGTGCTCGTCGCGGCTGCGCTCGGGCCTGCCCGGCGGATGCAGCGGGTAGGCGAACAGGACCAAGAAGTCGGCCGCCGGCCCCGCCGCGACGACCTGGGACGCGATGCGGCCCCCCATGGAGCGCCCGCCGACCGCGAGGCGTCCGGATTGGGGACGAAACCGCTCGACCACGGCGCGCCACGTCGATTCCAGGACCGGGGACCGGTCGGGACCGCTCTTCGCGGCTTCCATGTAGGGGAACTGGAAGCGGACCACGGCGGTCCCCGCGCCGGGCAGGCGGCCCGCCAGATACGCTCCGAAGGCGTCGTTCAAGTTCGACCCGGCCCCCGGCGCGTAGACGAAAGTCCACGCCGGCTCCGCTCCATCGGGCCGTGTGAGCAGGGCCGAGACCGCCCGGCCGCCGCCGACGTCGACCGAAGTCCGCGATTCCCTCACGCGCTTCGGATGTGCTCCACCGGCTCGAGCACCGTGGTCTCGCCGGGGGTCGTGATCGAAATGTGCGCCATCGCCGTCGCCTCGGTTCCCCCGTGCCAGTGCTTCTCGCCGGCGGCGACTACGACGATGTCGCCCGCGCCGACAACCTCCTCCTGCGCTTCGCTCGCGACGATCCCGCGGCCCTCGGTGATTATCAGCCCCTGCTCGAAGGCATGGCGGTGCCACTTGGTACGGCCGCCGGCGCTAAAGCGCACAAGCGTCATACGCAGGTGCGCTCCGATCTTGTCGTCGACATACGTGTGGCTGTGGACCTCCCCGGTGAAGATGTCTCGCGTCGCCCGTTGCGGCTCGGCGCCGGCGCCGTGGATAACGTGCATTTGCGGCTCCTCTCGCTGTCTGTTTTAGGGATAAACGTAGGTTACGCTTCGCGGGCATACGGGCATACGGGCATACGGGCAGAGGCCGTGCTAGTATTCGCGAGCGCCGGGAATCCACGACTTTGCTGCTGAGGGAGCCAGATCATGGCCATTGCAACTATCAACGGCATCGAGATCGCTTACACCGATGAGGGCAGCGGCACGCCGATAGTCTTCATTCACGGCTTTCCCCTCAATCGCACGATGTGGGATGCCCAGGTGAAGGCGCTGTCGGGCCGGGCACGCTGCATCGCGGTGGACCTCCGCGGCCACGGAGAGTCGCAGGCGCCGATGTGGTTTGCCTCCGTCGAAATCTACGCTGACGACCTGCGCGGCCTCCTCGACCATCTCGGGATCGACCGCGCGGTCATCTGTGGCTTTTCGATGGGCGGATACGTGGCGTTCGCCTTCTACCGCAAATACCGAGAGCGCGTGCGCGGCCTCGTCCTGGCCGACACGCGGCCGCAGGCGGACACCCCGGAGGCCAAGCAAGGCCGGTTCAACACCGCCCAGACCGCCCTTAACCAGGGCGCGACAGCGATCGCCGAGGCGATGACGCCTCGGCTCCTCAGCGCCGCCTCCCTCGAGAGGCGCGCCGACCTCGTCCAGAGCGTGCGCGCCATGATCGTGAGCACGCCGGTGACTGGAATAGCGGGCGACCTCATGGCAATGGCCGAGCGTCCGGACTCCGTCGAGCTTCTTGGCCGAATCGACTGTCCGACGCTCGTGATCGTCGGCGATCAGGACGCCCTCACGCCACCCGCGGATGCCCAACTCATGGCCGAGCGCGTCCGCGGCGCCAGGCTGGTCACGATTCCCGGCGCCGCCCACATGTCGAACCTCGAAGACCCGGAGACCTTCAACCGCGCTATCGCGGAATTCCTGGCGACCGTATAGAGCGGGAAGCCGAGTCTTCAACCTCGCGGACCGCCGGCCTTATTGCGGCGCCTGCTCGTCGGTGGGCGAGGCCGAGGTGAACTTCACCGCCTTCTCGGTCCGGCGCCGCGGGCGTAGCACGCCGGACAAGCGTCACGCGCTCGTCAGCTCGAAGCGCATCGCGCCCTGGACGGGAACGGCGTCGGGATGTTGGATGAGCCCTTCCTCGCGTGGCTTTCGCTCGCGGCGGACGGTCCTAAATGACGCCCTGCCGGCCGGCCCAACCGCGTTGCCGGTCTCCAGGCTGGCAACCGGGCCGTAGCGATAGTGGGGTTACCGGCTCCAGAGACGAGGACGAAGAGCGACCGCCGCCCCGAACAAGACCAGCCACAGCTGCAGAAAAGCCTGCGCCGCCGGCTGTCTGAGGTAGAGCGAGAGGACCAACACCGTCGCGCCCGACGCCAGCATGATGGCGAAGTTTTGCACCATCCGATCGTCCTCCGGGTCGCCGCGCAGGGCGGCAGAAGGAGCGAGCATATACCAGGTGCCGACGAAGCACTGGATAAAGGAACTGAGCATAAGCTTTGGGTCGTGCGCGCCGTAAACCGATGTGACCGCGCCCAGGGCGCCGAAGACGAAGAATCCCGTGCCGATCATGAATGTGAGATTGCGTGGCAGGATGCGCGACAGGACTCCCGGCGCATAATACACGGCCAGCCACCAGCTCAACCCGAGCGACACGACCATGAGCGGGAGTATGAGGTGTGCCACGCGATTCGTCCCTTGTACCCAGTATCGGCGCGACCCCTCGATACCCGAAGCTTCGCGGCTGGCTTCTGCCGCTCTCAGGCCTTCCACCGGTCGTACACCGGCTTGTCGAACCACAGGTACGGATAGACCTCTTCCGACGGGACCAGGCCGCCGCGGACCGCGCCGGCGTTTCCGACCCAGGGCCAGTTGAGGCTGAACCCCGCCGCCTGGTAGCTGATCGGGACTGCGATCATCGTCGTGGGCATGTAGCGCTGGATGTCCTGGATCATTGCCATGCGCTTGCGGCTGTCGGACTCGCGGATCTGAGCATCGATCATCTGGTCGAGTCTGGGGTCGACTCCCGGAGGCTGACGCGATGCCGCACCCTTGGAGTGGTACTGGACCAGGAGCTGGTGGCCGGCGTCGTCTCCCTGCGCCGTGGGTGCCAGCGCCAAGCCGTCCCAGGCGCCGATCCGCGTGCCCCCGAAGTGGATGTTGGGCACGTACTCCGACTGGTAGTCCAGCGGGGTGAGCCTGACGTCAACGAGGCCGGTGTCGTTGAGCATGCCCGCGAGGATCTGGACCATCTGCTGATATAGGGCGCCGTAACCGTTGTGCGGGTAAAAGAACGGTGCCGACAGCCTGCCGCTCACGCCGGCCGCCGACAGGAGCTTCCGGGCCTCGGCTGCGTCGTGCCCGAAATACTTCGCGTTTGGTCCGAAATCCCTGCCGAACGGATCGAGCCAGTAGCCTTCCCAGCCGGCGCCGATGTGGCTGTTGATCCGGATGCCCCTGGGAAGGCCCGCGGCTTCGAAGCTCGCCGTGTTCGCCAGAGTGTCGGCGAAGAGCTGGCGGTCGACGAGGTAGGACATTGCCTGCCGCAGGCGCTGGTCTTTGAATGGTCCCTGGAACCCGAAGAACAGGCACGGCGTGCCCGTGCCGTAATCGCCCTGGAACATCTGCAGCTCGGGGATCTCCTGCTTGAGCGGCAGTATGTCCTCCTGCTTCGCGACGCTTGACCAGATGTTGCCGGCCCGGAACTGTGCCAGCTGAGCCGGATACTCGGGCACAATCGACGAGTTCCAGCCCGCTAGGTAGGGCCTGTCCTTGACATAAAAGTCAGGGTTGCGGGTGAACTCGATCGCCGAAGAGGCTGCGTAGCTGGCGAGCGTCCACGGCCCGGCGCCGCGCACGTCAGTCCTCGGGTCGAACTTGCCGTCCGACTCCCGCGGCAAGATCCAGAGATTCAGCGCCCGCGAGAAGGTTGCGAGAAGAGGAACGTAGGGGAACGCGAGCTTCATCACCACCGTGCGGGCGTCGGGCACCTCGATGCCGAAAATCGCCGCGGATGCGCTCTTTGAGTAGAAGAAGTTGGCGGCGTACTGGTTCAGGGCCAGAAAGCGGTCGGCGCTAAACCGGACGTCCTCGGCGTCGACCGGCCGCCCATTGGTCGGGGCGCGGCGGTCCCAAAACACGCCCGGGCGCAGCTTGAAGGTGAGCTTGAGCCCGTCGGGCGAGAACTCCCAGCGCTCGGCCGTGTCGCCCTCGCGCTCTTCTGTACGCGTACCCGTGAACGACGTCTTGTTCTTGAGCAGACGCAGGTAGCAGTAGGCGGCCACGAGCTGCGAGCGGGCCGAGCTGCCGCCGTTTGGGTCGAAGCCCTGAATATCGTTGGACTCAAATGACTGGAACACTCCACCGGCGACGGCCTCTTTCGAGCGGTCGACGGGTTTGGCCAGCAGGCTCGCGGCCTCCTCGGGGCTCGAGGCAACGGTCTCGCCGCCGGGGCCGCAGCCGGCGACGGCTAGGGCGACGAGCCCGGCCCCCGCCCTGCCGCCGGCGAGGAGGGCACGGCGGCGCCCGACGCGGCGACCGCTGAGATTCGCCCAATAGCTTTTAGCCGCGTCCACGCTTACCCTTCGAGGCCCGGGGAATGAGCCGCTGTGTCTGCTGATCATAACATTGAGCCCACTCCTGGCGTTTGGTGGCCTGCCTACCGGACAGGCAGGCCTGCTAGAATGCCGCTCGCGCCGATGACTGACAGTCACCCCCTCTCCCAGATGTTTCGGGAAGCGGCCTTCGGGCGTTTCCCTCCCGCGGACGGCGGCCTCGATATCCTGCCCGCGCCGGAGGGCAAGGTCCAAGGCGTGGTGGCGTTCTCGGGGCACAACGTGATCGCCGCGGGCGTCGATCCTGCCTGGGTGCTGAGCCGGCTGGACCCCACCGATATCGCGGCGCCGATGAGCCCGGCGTTCCTGTCGGCGCTGGGTCAGCTCCTCGGCGCCAAACCGAGCCTGGTAGACGTCGGGCTGGCCGCCCTGGGGCGGTCGGGGCCCTTCGAGCTCGAGCTGGAACCCGCCGACCCCGCAATCGACCACCCCCGCGTGGCGCGCGCCCTTCTCCTGCGCACCGACGTACGCGTCTTCACCGCGGCCGGCGGTGCCGCCGTCTTAACCCTGGGGCGCGGGCTCGCCGGCCGCCTGGACGCGTCCTTCGAAGTCGAGGAAGCTCAGCGTAACCGCGGTCTTGGCCGCGCGCTGGTGCGGGCGGCGCTCACGCTAGCCGGCGAGGGCGAACCACTGTTCATGCAGGTGGCGCCGGGGAACGCCGCCTCCCTGAGGGCAATCCTGGCCTGCGGCTTCCGGCCCATTGGAGCCGAGGTCCTCTTTCTCAAGGCCCAGAAGTAGCGCCGCGGCCCTCGGCCTATCGCGATGCCCGACGCCCGGCCCCTAACGCCCGACCTCGACCGGCGCTTGAACGCTGGGCGCCGCGCTTCGAGAATGGAAGCTGCGAATCGCCAAGGGTGGGAGACGGCGTATGACCTCCACGATCGGTAAAGCCGCGGACGTGCCACGCGGAGACATGGCGGCCTTTGACGTCGCGGGCGAGCGCGTCACGGTCGCGAACGTGGATGGCGAGTTCTTTGGCTTCAGCGACTTTTGCACTCATCTCGGCTGCCTGCTGTCCGAAGGTCCTCTGGCCGGCGCCGTCGTGACCTGCCCCTGCCACGGCAGCCAGTTCGACGTGACCACCGGCGCGGTCGTGACCGGACCGGCCGCCGTCCCCTTGAAGACGTTCGCGGTCAGGCTGACCGGCGACGAGCTCGAGGTATTGACGGAGGAGGACGCGGCGCCCGCCGCTGAGCCCGCGCGGGAAGACGCCCGCCAGGAGACCCGGCCGGCACCGGCCGCTCTCACGAACGTGGCCCTCTTCGCGGGCCTCGACCCGGAGGCGCTGGAAAGCCTCGAGGCTTTCACCTTCCGCAGGACCTTCCGCCCCGGAGAGCTGATTGTGGAAGAAGGACGCACCGGCAACGGCCTTTACGTGGTCCTTTCCGGCCGCGTGGAAGTCGTCAAGGGCCTCGATGGCGGCCGGCCGCAAGTCGTCGCCGCGCTCGGTCCCGGCGAGCCCTTCGGCGAGATGGCACTGCTCGGAGAATGGCCCAGGAGCGCGTCCGTCCGCGCGGTCGAAGAGACGGAATGCCTGGGCATGGACCGCTGGGCTTTCCTCGCGCACCTGCAGCGCGAGCCGCGGCTCGCGATCAAGATGCTCCAGATCATGGCCAGGCGGCTGGCCGACGCGGGCGCAAAGCTGGCCGAATAGGGGCTAACGGCCCGCGAACACCGCCGCGTGGTTCGTGAGAGCGTCGCGCACCCGCGCCAGGACCGGCGGAGCGCCGCGCTCGCGCTGCAAGAAGCGGCAGTAGGCCGCGAGCTCCGTAAGGCGCTCGTTGAAGATGGCCCTGGCCGCGTTGGCGTTGGTGGGGATGCCGGCGCCGCGCGAAAGCCGGAAGCTGGGGCCCGCACGCAGGCCTGGATGGGACGGACCCGCCGGGAGAGTCGTGATCGTGCTCCCGAGAGGTTCGATGACCTCGATCATCAGCCGCGCGGCCGTGTTGGCCAGGTTTCGCAGTTCGCTCTCCGATTCCTCAGCATGCACAAAGAGGCGTCCCAGGACCTGGACCGCGAGCTCGTAGCAGGCGTCGAACAGGTTGCAGATCTCGACCGTCAGCGCGTCATCGACGATGTTGAGGTCCGTGCTGTGGGCTAGGTCTGCCGGAACGGTCGCGTACGGGTTCATCAAAACGGGGCGCGCAGGCTCGAACTCCGGGTCTTCCGCGAGGACCGCCTGGTACTCCCTGAAGATGCGCATGAACTTGCTGAAGTGTGAGTCCTCCATGTCGATGCTGGCGCCCTCTCCCTGCTCCACGATGACCTTGATCGCCGCCAGTGCCGAATCGAGGTCGGTGACCGGTATCAGGCCCGCCAGGCTGAAGTAGGTGTCAGCGGTCTGCGCGCCCGAGGGTCCGACGAACAGCCGCTCTTCGCCGTATTTCTGGGCGAGGTACTTGATCCCGTCCTCGATGCCGCGGTAGAGGCCGCCCTGCGTGTCGTAGCGCCGCTCGCCGGAGAAGATGTCGCTAAGCCTGACGGCGGCGGGCGAGGCGGCGGCGGGCGTCGCGGCGGCATCGCCAGCAGGTTCGAGCGTTTCAGGCCGCTCGATCGAGATGAATTGCTCCAGGGCGTCCATGGCAAACGGGGCCAGCCGAAGCTTGAAGGCGGGAGGGTAGGCCCGAGGGCTCACCGGGAGATTTGGCCGGCGCAGCTGCGGCGCCCCTCCGACCGCCGTGAGCAAGTTGCACGCCAAGCCGAGATGGACCATCTCCTGGACCGCGATCTCGCGAATCAGCGTACGCCAGCGCCTGATGGCGGTCAGCTGCTCGACGCTGACCCCTTCGCTGGTGTCGTTCTTCATGCTGAACATCGTGAACAAGTAGCAGCACATAATCCCGTGCTCCAGCTCGGCCGCCTCCGTTAGCAGGTAAATGAGCTGCGCGCGGTTTTCGATCCTGACCGGGACCACTAGGATGCTCCTGGGAATGCGGCGTTGCCGACCAGGGGATGGCTGACAGTAGGGTAGAGGCCCCGATGGCGGAGCTGCGGGTCGTCGTCGAACAGCTGGCGCGACCGCTGGACGCGTCCCGCGGGGACGCCCGCTCGCTGAAGGGCCGTCATGGCATCGCTGTTCGTGCGGGCTCGCGTCCAGGCGCTGATCAGCCCATCGAGATCGGCCGCGTGCGCGAGGCGAGCCGCGAGCGTGCAGAACCTTCGGTCCTCGGTCCATTCGCCCTGACCGAGGGCTTTCGCGAACGCGCACCATTGCTCCTCGTCCTCGACGGCGATCGCGATCCATTGGTCTTCGCCGCCGGCCGAAGGGTCCGGGGCGCTGCGGTAGACGCCGTGAGGCGCCAGGGCAGGATGGCCACTGCGATTGCCCAGGCGCGTGGAACCGCGTCCGTTCACGGAGTAGTCGAGGACGGCCGTTCCGGTGAGGCTGATCGCGGCTTCGACCTGGCTCATGTCGACGTATTGGCCCTCGCCGGTCCGCCGGCGGTAGAACAGCGCCTGCATCATCGCGATCGCGCCCAGATAGCCGGACGTGTGGTCCATGTAAGAGAAGCCCCAACCAGCGGGTTCGCGATCGGGCATTCCCGAGAGGTGCGTCAAGCCCGACACGGCCTGCACGGTGGGGCCGTAGCTCTGGTAGCCCGCATAGGGCCCCGAATGACCGAAGCCCGCCATGCTCACGTAGACGATGTCGGGCCGAATGCGGCTGAGGCCGTCGTAGTCGAAGCCCCATCCCGCCATCACGCCGGCGCTATAGTTTTCGAGCAACCCATCCGAGATACCGACCAGTACCTCGAAGACCGCCCTGCCCGCCGCCGTCGAGAGGTTGATCGTGGCGCTGCGCTTGTTGCGGTTGAAGTTGTTGAAGTAAGCGCTGCTGTTCAGGCTTCGCTCGCCGACGTGGGGACCGAACATCGTCCGCGCCATGTCCGGCCGGGCGCGGCTCTCAACCTTGATTACCTCGGCCCCGAAGTCGGCCAGCAGGCGCGTCGCCTGGGGTCCGGCCATCGCCCAGCCCAGATCGATGATCCGCAGGCCGTTGAGCGGCAGCCGTCCCCCGACGCCCTCTGTCATCCAGAAGCCCTAGGACTGCTTGAACTTGGGGTGCGTCCGGTCCAGCCACAGATACGATGACCCCTCCTGCGGGCTGGATGCGGTCGCCACCCAGGAGCTGTAAACGCCCAGGTTCTTCACGAACGGCCAGGTGAGGCTGTAAGCGAATGAATAGCCGGGCATGGGGATGTCGTACATCTTGTCGGCCAGGTAGCGTTGGTAGTCCTGCACCAGCTCGACCTGCTTCTTGTGATCGAGCTCGCGGCGCACCTTCGCGGCCATCTCGTTCAGTTTGGGATCGATGCCCGGCCCCGGCTGGCCTTCCACATACCCCGGCTCCGGTTGGCCACCGACGCCGCGGAGGGAGGGAGCGCCAACGCGAGAGAACTCCTGGGTGAGATGGAGAATGGGGTGAGAAGTGGGCGAGGCGATGCTGGCCGAGATCCCTTTGAACAGGTTGCCAACGGAGTACACCGGCAGGTGCTCCGACTCGTAGTCCGTGGTATGCGTCTTCAGGCGGATGCCGGCTTCTTGCATCATGCCGCGAAGCACCTCCCAGCGGTTCTGCCAGTCGGCGCCGTAGAAGGCGCCGCTGATGTAGCTCAGCTCTGAGTCGAAGCCGTTAGGGAAGCCGGCGGCGGAGAGGAGCTTCTTGGTCTCCGGGACATCGTACTGGAACCACTTTGCCCCGGACCCCATCTCCTTGGTGTTCTTCGGGTCGATCCACCAGCCGTCCCAGCCTCCGGTGATGTGCGTGGACCAGCGGTTGGCGAACGGCAGCCCCTCGGCCTCGAACTTCTCGGCGTTGCCAAACACGCGGTCGAAGAGGTCGCGGTCCCAGGACATCGATATCGCCCGCCGAACGCGGTCGTCGCGGAAGATCTCGTTCCCGGGCTGGTTCCAGCCGAAGTGGGCCCGGCGCCAGGTCGTGCTGACATTGGAAGCCAGTCGCAGCAGCAGTTCCGGGATGTCCTTCTTGGTGGTGATGACGTCTTCCTGGGTCACCACGGTCGTGAATATTCCACCGGCCCGGAACTGGGAGACGGCCGTCGCATACTCGGGGACTATGTAGATGTCGTAGCCGTCGACGTAGGGCCGGTCTTTCATGTAGTACCCGGGGTTCTTGCGGTAAGACAGCAAGACCGAGGGCTTGTAATCCGAGACCATGAAGGCGCCGGAACCGCGCACGGTTGACTTGGGATCGAACTTGCCGTCCGCTTCGACGGGCTGGATATAGAAATCCTCGTCGGACGCCAGGAGCGGCTCCAGGACCGCGAATGGGAACGCCAGCTTGAAGACAACCGTCCGGGCATCCGGCGCCGTCACCGAAAGCACGGGGGCATCGGGATTGGCCGAGTTCGCGAGTCGGGCCCGCGTCCGGCCCACGGTCGAGTACTTTTTCCAGCTGAAAAGGACGTCCTGTGAATCGACCTGGCGGCCGTTCGTCGGCGCTCGCGGGTCGAATTTGGCTTCCGGCCTCAGCTTCACGGTCAGCGTCAGTCCGCCGTCCGAGTACTCCCACGACGAGGCCAGGTCGCCTTCCGGGTCGCCCTTCGACGGCTCCTGGAAGCCGACCTTCATCTTCAGCAACCGCTGATAAGCGTAGTCGCCGACTATCGTGTAAGTGTTAGTCGAGCTTGCCTGTAAGACGTCGAAGCCGGGCACGTCGAGGCTGGCTCGGGTCTGAATAATTCCGCCGGGGAGAGCCTGCTTGGTCGTGTCCTCCGGCTGCGACAGCAGGCCGGTGCTCTTGGCCGCGGTCTTGGCCTCGCCGCCACCGCCACCGCCACCGCAGCCCGCCAGGCTCAGCGCAGCGATACCCGCCCCGGTCGACGCCGCGCCAACAAGGGCGCGTCTCCGAGTTAGAGTCCGTCTGCTAACCCGCTCCCAGTAGCTTGTCTGCATGAGTACCCCTCCCTGTTTTGTTCCGTGGTGCCCTTCAGTGGCCGGAGATTAGTCTTAGCCGACTGGCGTGTCAAGGTGGACAACGTTGTCAATCGCGGCCGTCAGCGGCCCCGCTGATCGCCGCTGGTACGTGACCACGGTGATTTTGCGCAGTGACGGCAAGCGGCGTACAAGGGGCGCGGCGCCCTGCCGGTCGTGTGGGAGTGTCCCCCACAAACCTTTTCGACCAAACGCGAGCGGAGCAGACCGCGAGGGATGAGAAGCGGCGAGTCTGCGGAATCATCGTGGCGGGGTATTAGCCGATTTTGGCTCTGACGCCGCGGCGGAGTTGGGCCTGAAAAGTACGGCCCCGACGCTCTTGACAAGGGCGCCAGACCCGAATATAGATACCTGAATCCGTTTATTCGACAAGGTCGTACCAACAGTGGTGCAAGACTTTCAGTTTTCTTCTGCCGTCGTGTCTGCCGAACTCTGCTACTGGTGATCGGTCCCATTCTTGGCCTGAAAGCCGGTGGACCAGCTCTGCTTGATGCGCGTCCGTCTAAACACACGCCATCCTGGCTTGGAGGGAGTGAGCCGTGTTGAGGAACTACTGGGACCTAACCACCAGCCGCCGGCGGGCGACGCGAAGACAGGTGCTCGCCGCCGGGGCATCTCTGGGCGGCGGTGCCGTCGCTCTGAGCCTGGTGGCCTGTGGCGGCGGCGGAGGCGGGAGCGCCGAAAAGTCCAAGGTCGACCCGAACGCGATCCTGACCGCCTGGCAGCGGGAGGATGAGACGAAGGATGCGGTCGTGGGCGGCCTCTTTAAGTCCTATAAGACGGTCGACATAACGGGAGGCTATGACCCTTACACGACGCCCAGCCGTAGCACCACGCTCGACCTGACCGAGATGATCTACGAGACCCCGCTGGCCAGCGAGACCGGACCGGGAATCGATCCGAACAAGCCCCTGAAGATCACCGGTCTTCTCGCTGAGAGCTACGAGGTTTCCGGGGACGTCCTGACCTTCACGTTCAGGATGCGGCCGAATGTCAATTTCCACAACCTGCCGCCTATAAACGGCCGCGTCATGGACATCGACGACTGGCGCGTTAGTCTCAAGCGCTCGGTCGAAAGCGTTTACAAGCCGACCGCGCTCGACCTGTTCGACCTGGCCCAGGCCACCTTCCCCGACTCGCGCACTATGGTCCTGAAGGCAAAGTTTCCCTATGCTCCCGGCCCCGGGCTATTCACGAGCGGTACCCAGACGTTCTACGTGATGCCCAAGGAGGCCGCCGACGGCCGCATGGACGCCGCGACTCAGATCGTTGGGACGGCTTACCGCTACCTTTCCTCCTATCAGCCGTCCATCGGCTTCGAGTTCAAGAAGCACGACAAGTTCTGGCGCGCCGGCAAGCCCTACATCGACCGCTGGTCTTTGCCGGTTATCCCCGAGTATGCGAACCGAACGGCGCAGTTCATCACCGGCAACATCCACGTCTTCACTCCCAACCAGGCCGACGTCCTCCAAATGCGCAAGGACGCCACCGGAGCCGTGCTCCAGAGGGCGGACCTGGCGGGTGGCCTGACGGTCAGCTACTTCGGCTTCAAGGACCTGGAGACGGCTCCCTGGAAAGACGAACGAGTCCGGCAGGCGATCTCCATGGTCATCGACCGTAAGGCGCGCTTTGAGTACTTCGCCAACGCGACAGACTTCGCCACCGCCGGCATTCCCAAGGAGATGCGCTATAACACCCAATTCTCCGGCGGCTCTTACTTCTGGCTCGACGCTCAAGACAACAAGCTGGGCGACATCTCGAAGGTGTTCCAGTTTAACGTCGCCGAGGCGAAGAAGCTCATGACCGCCGCCGGCTTCCCGGACGCCATCGACATCGACACCCACGCCCACACCGGCTCGAACTACGGCGCCCAGTACTTCGAGAGCGCCCAGATATTCAACGACATGCTCAACAAGAGCCAGCTCTTCCGGGTGAGGTTCAACACGCCGACCTATGCCGAGTGGCTGCCCACCATCTTTCAGCAGCGCGACTACCGCGGCCTGGCACTGGTCCACCCCGGTTTCGGCGGCAATAAGGACAACGACATCTCGCTCTATAACAGCTACCACACCGGCAGTGGCTCTAACTTCCGCGGAATCAAGGACACGCAGCTGGAGAGCTTAATCGACCAGCAGCGGCGCGAGCTCGATGTCGAGAAGCGCAAAAACCTCATGTACGACATCCAGAAGTATCTTGCCAAGACCATGTACCTGATCCCGACTGAGGGCGTCGCCGACAGCTTCTACTTCCGCTGGCCGTGGGTGCGCAACTACGGCTGGCCGGGCTGGAACCAGTGGTTAGCCGGAGACTACCCAAAACGTAACGGTTGAGCGCCGGCAAATCCTTCCGGCAGCAGTGGAAGACCTTGGGGGCGGGACTTCCCGCCCTCAAGCATTTTGTCTTTATGTGCCCGTGAACCTGGTGGCCGCCACCTCTTTCATCGAGATCTCGCCGGTGGCTAGTGTCCCGAATCCAAAGAACGTACACAAATTCGAGAAACAGAAAGACAGGGGCGCCGCCCTCGCCGGGGAGTATGAGGGGTGTCCCCTCATCTCTTCTCCAGATTCAGAGCGGAGCAGACAAGGGCGCTAGCCCGCTGGATGCGTAGCGGCGGCCGAGCGGGGCACCTGCGCAGCGGCCAACGATTACCCAAGAGCCGCTCGTGCGGTACTCTCTTTACGCGTTCAGTGGGAGGGTGCGAAAGCGAGGGCTGAGTGGTTATGCGACTATTGGTGGCCAACCGGGCAGAGATCGCCGTGCGCATCATGCGCGCCGCGGCCGAACAGGGCATCCTCACGGTGGCCGTTTTCTCAGAGGACGACGCGCAGGCCCTCCACGTTCGCCGGGCGGACGAGGCTCATCCCCTGAGGGGTGTCGGCGCCGCCGCCTATCTGGACGCCGGCCAGATCATCGCCGCGGCTGAGGAGCGCGGCTGTGACGCCATCCACCCCGGCTATGGCTTCCTCAGCGAGCAGGCCGACTTTGCCCGGCGCTGCGCCGCGGCGGGCATCACGTTCGTCGGCCCCGATGCCGAAACCCTGGCCGTGTTCGGCGACAAGACGCAGGCGCTCGCGCTCGCCGAGCGTTGCGGCGTGCCCGTGCTGCGCGGCAGCCGCGGCCCGGTCACGCTGGAGCAGGCCAAGGCGTTCGTGGCTTCCCTCGACGGCGCCCATGCCGCGCTGATCAAGGCCGTCGCGGGTGGCGGCGGCCGCGGCATGCGCCTCGTGACCAGCGCCGAAGCTGTCGACGACGCCTATCCGCGTTGCCGGTCGGAAGCGCTCCAGGCCTTCGGCAACGGCGCGGTGTACATCGAGGAGTGGTGGCCGCGGGTCAGGCACGTCGAGGTCCAGATCGTCGGCGACCGCCTGGGACTGGTGAGTCACCTCTGGGAGCGCGAATGCAGCATTCAGCGCCGTCACCAAAAGCTGGTCGAGATCGCGCCCTGCCCGGCGCTTTCGCAGGAGCTGCGCGCGCGCCTTCTCGCCGACGCGGTGCGCCTGGCCGGGGCGGCATCCTATCGCAACGCCGGCACCTTCGAGTTCCTGGTCGACGCCGATGCGACGGGCCCAGACGCGCCCTACGCATTCATCGAGGCCAACGCCAGACTTCAGGTCGAGCACACGGTCACGGAAGAGGTCCTCGACCTCGACCTGGTCGAGATACAGCTGCGTCTGGCCGCGGGCGCCTCGCTTGCCGACCTGGGACTGGAGCAGAGCGCTGTTCCTATGCCGCGTGGCTTCGCCGTTCAGGTCCGGATCAACATGGAAACGATGGACGTGGACGGGTCCGTGCGGCCCTCGGGCGGCACTCTCACGGCCTTCGAGGCCCCTTCCGGGCGCGGGATCCGCGTCGACACTTGCGGTTACGCCGGCTACCGCACCAATGCCAACTTCGATTCACTCCTGGCGAAGCTCATCTGCCACTCGCCGTCGCCCGATTTCGCCGACGCCGTCGCAAGGACCTATCGCGCACTCTGCGAGTTCAAGATCGAGGGCGTCCGCACCAACATACCCTTACTCCAGAATCTGCTGCGCCACCCCGACTTCGAAGCCGATCGCGTACACACGCGTTTCGTCGAGGAGAACATCGCCGAGCTGGTGGATACGGAGGGGGAGCATCCTCGGCTCTTCTTCGGTCAGGAGACGGCCAGAGCGGGCGCCAGAGTGGATGCCCTCGACCCCCTGGCGGTGCTTGACTACGGCAGATCGGGCACACGCGGGTCGGCGGCCCCCGGCGCCGGCGAGGCGCCCGGACCCGGCGGAGGGGCTGAAGCGCCCGCTGCCGACGGCACGACGCCGGTGCGGGCCCCGATGCAGGCCACCGTGGTCAGCATCGACGTGCAGGAAGGCGACCTGGTTCGCAAGGGCCAGCAGATCGTGGTGCTGAATGCCATGAAGATGGAGCACGTGGTCCGTGCTCAGATGAGCGGCATCGTACGCCGCGTCACGGCGATCGTCGGCGACGCCGTGCCCGAGGGGACGGCGCTCCTCTACATAGAAGAGCGCGAAATCGAGGACTCGGGGTCGGCCGAGGCCGCGGGCGTAGACCTGGACCACCTGCGTTCGGACCTGGCCGAGGTCGAGCGCCGGCGCGCCCTGACCACCGACGCGGCCCGCGCCGAGGCCGTCGAGGTCATTCACGCCCGGGGGCGGCGTACGGCGAAGGAGAACATCGCCGATCTCTGCGACCCCGGCACGTTTCTACAGTATGGCTCTCTGGTTGTCAGCCAGGGCCTCCAGGGCGACGTCGACGACCTCCTCGGTTATGGCCCCTCGGATGGCATGGTCATGGGCCTGGGTCAGATCAACGGCGACCTCTTCGGCCCCGAGCGCTCCCGGGCGATCGCCATGTCTTACGACTACACCGTGCTCGCCGGCACCCAGGGCGGCATGAACCATCGCATGATCGACCGTATGTACGAGACGGCCGACAAGCTGCGCATTCCCGTCGTTTTCTTCGCCGAGGGCGGTGGCGGCCGCGCCGGCGGTGGTAGCCGCCAGGGCGTGGGCACCGCGCGCGGTGGCGGGCCGCCCGGACAGATCACGGGCGGTGGCGGCCTGGGCACGCCCTCTTGGGCGAAGCTCAGCCGTCTCAGCGCCCTCGTCCCCCTGGTCGGCATCGTCTCCGGCCGCTGCTTCGCCGGCAACGCCGCCCTCCTCGGCTGCCTGGACGTGATCATTGCCACGCCCGACGCCACGATCGGCATGGGCGGTCCGGCGATGATCGAGGGTGGCGGCCTCGGCGTCTACCTTCCCGAAGAGGTGGGCCCCGTGTCGGTCCAGTCGCCCAACGGCGTGATCGACATCCTGGTTGAGGACGAAGCAGAGGCCGTGGCCACGGCGAAGAAGTATCTCTCCTATTTCCAGGGACAGCTCGCTACCTGGGAGGCAGCCGACCAGCGCACCCTGCGCACTGTCATCCCCGAGAACCGCCTCCGCGTCTACGACGTCCGTAACGTCATCGAGACCGTCGCCGACGCCGGCTCCGTGCTCGAGATCCGCCGCGACTTCGGCCGGGCGATGATCACGGCCCTCGCCCGCGTCGAAGGGCGCGCGATCGGAGTCGTCGCCAACAACCCCATGTTCAACTCCGGCGCCATCGACAGCCCGGCCGCGGACAAGGCCGCGCGCTTTCTCCAGCTTTGCGATGCTTTCGACCTGCCCGTGCTCCTCCTCTGCGACACGCCGGGCATCATGGTCGGACCCGAGGCCGAGAAGACCGCGCTCGTGCGCCATGCCAACCGCATGTTCGTCGTCGGCTCGACGATCAACGTGCCCGTGTTCACGATCGTCCTGCGCAAGGCCTACGGGCTCGGCGCGCAGACCATGGGCGGCGGCAACCACCGCATTCCCATCTTCACCCTCGCCTGGCCGACGGGCGAGTTCGGCGGCATGGGCCTCGAGGGGCAGGTCAAGCTCGGGCGGCGCCGGGAGCTGGAGGGCATCGACGATCCACAGGAGCGCCGCGAGCTGTTCGAGCGCTACGTGGCCCAGGCCTATGAGCGTGGCCAGGCCATAAACGCCGGCCACGTCTTCGAAGTCGACGACGTCATCGACCCGGCGGATTCCCGCAGGTGGCTCATCGCCGGCCTCCGCTCCCTCTCCCCCCCTCCGCCCCGCGCCGACAAGAAACGGCCCTGCATCGACCCCTGGTAGTCCGCTTATCCGCTTTCCATCCGTTGACGATGCCCCGCTCTTATAGAGCCCGCCGGGACCATGCCCTGGTCCGCTCTCTATCTGTTGACGGTTCTCCAAGGCTCCCGCCGCCGTTCGTTCGGTCCGGCCTTCAGGAGCCTTGGAGGCATCTCAGCCGCCCGTAATCCCCGCCGCGGTGGGCGCCGGTAAGCTTGGAACGACCGCGCCGGCCTGGACCAGGCGGTCCATCTCGCCCAGGAGGCCAATCTCCGACAGGACGCTCGCGGCGTCGGCGCCGAGTTGGGGCGCGGCCCGCCCTGGCACCGCCGGAGTGCGCGATAGGCGCGGTGACGGGCCGGTGGTCGAGACCATTCCCACGCCGTCGTGCTCGCGCGTGACGATCAGGCCGTGGGCCCGCACCCAGGGGTCGTCGATCAGCTCGGAAGCCTGCGCAAGGACGCGGTGGGCGCCGATGCCGTCCTTCGCCAAAGCCTGCACCCACGTCTGGACGTCGCGGCTCCGGATCCGCTCCTCCAGCGCGGACTCCAGGTCCGCGCCGGAGCGTCCGGCGAGGTCGGCCAGTTCCGGCGACTTCTCGAGATCGGCTGATCGCGCGGCGAGGAAGAGCCAGCCGTCGCTGGCCTCGTATGACCGGTTAAGAGGCCCCGAGCCGATGGCGTCCTGTCCGCGGGGCTCCTCCCACCTCTTGCCCGCGTAGCTCTGGATCAGCGACGACTGGAGCATCGTCGCGGTATAGGCGAGGCCGGTGTCGACGTGCTGCCCCTCGCCGGTGCGCTCGCGATGGTACAAAGCCAGGGCGACGCCGAACGCGCCCATGAAGCCGGTGCCGTAGTCGTTGACGGCGAAGGGCTGTAGCGTCGGGCGGCCGTCGCCGCCGTAGCGCTCCTGCATGCCGGCGGCGGCCTGGGCGATCTGCTCGTGACCCGGGCGGCCGGCGTAGGGCCCGACCTGTCCGTAGGTGCTCAGCGAGGCGTAGATAATGTCGGCCTTGCGGGCGCGGACGGCCTCATAGCCGAAGCCGATGCGGTCGGCCACGCCGTTGCGGTAGTTCTGGACCACGACGTCGGCCTTGTCGACCAGCCGCCAGAAGACATCCATCCCCGCCTCGGTCTTGAGGTCGATGAGGATACTGCGCTTGGCGCGGTTGATGTCGATGTGAAATCCGCCCACCTGGCGGTGCGGGCTGTCGATCTTGATTACGTCGGCGCCGAACTCGCCCAACGTGCGGCCGCACGTGGGTCCGGCGAGGACAATGCAGAGGTCGAGGACCTTCACGCCGTCGAGAGCGCCCCGCATCATCGACGCGACGGGCGCGCGTCCACTCCTGGCGCCATCCGTCGTAGGCGCTGTCGCAGGCGCTGTCGTAGGCCCCGTCGTAGGCCGGGCATTCAGCCCGGCCGGGTCCCCCAGTTCCGCGAGCACCTCGTCCCGGTTTGCGTCGGGCAGGGCGCGCGGCGAGCGGATCGACGCCGGCGTCCTGGTCATGCGCACGTTGATGCCGGGGCCGCGCACCTTGCCCAGCTTCGGGTCGTCGACGTCGACGATGATCTGCGACCCCAGCGCGTGGCGGTCCTCCAGCCACTCGGCGCTCGTCCGGCAGATGCCGCACTCAGTGCCAACCTCCTCGCAGAAGTCTTCCCACTCCTGGGCTGTGCGCGTCCGGAACAGCCCTTCGGCGCGCTGCCGCACCTCTTCCGGCGCCATCTTGCCGGCGCGGGCCGCGTCGACCCACTCGGCGGCCCCCGTCGCCTCGAGGAAGTGGCGGGCCTCCTTGTTGCCTCCCATATACATTACCCAGCGTCCATCCCTGCATTGGAACTGGCCGGAGACGCCCATCATCCCGCCGGCGGCGGCGCGGCGGTCGAAGCCGGGCTGGTTCTGGATGCGCTGCCCCTGGTAACCGATGGCGCCAAACGTGGCGTCGAACAGCGGCACCTCAACGACCTGGCCGGCGCCGTCGCGCTCTCGCGCGTTGAGCGCCATGACGATGGCGACGGACGCCTGGAAAGCCGCGTAGGTCGAGGAAATCGGGATGGAGGTGTATATGGGCCGGCCGGTGCGCGGGTTGGGACGGTACGTTCCGGTGGCGGCCGCGACCACTCCCTCCCATGCCTTCACGCCCGCGCGCGGGTCGTCCTCCGCGAACCCGGGCAGCGAGCAGTAGATCAGGCGCGGGTTTGCGGCCGTCATCTTCGCCGCCCCGAGCCCGAAGCGGTCCATGATCCCGGGGCTGAAGTTCTCGACCACAACGTCGGCCGTCTCGATCAGCCGGCTTGCGGTCTCGAGGTCAGCCGCCAGCTTGAGGTCGAGAACGATGCTCTTCTTGTTTCGGTTATAGGTCGCGTTAGCCGGACTATCCCAGCGAGGCCCTCCGGGTGGGTCAACGCGGACCACCTCCGCCCCCTGGTCGGAGAGGAGCATTGCCGTCATCGGGCCGGCGATGTACTGGCCGAAATCGATTACGCGGATGCCGTCGAGAGCGCCTGCCATTCTGTCACCTCCGTTGTCTGCGAGAGTTTACGCCGCGGGCCCTCAAAAGTCAGTCCGGAAACCCTTCCCGTGGCTGCTCCTCCCCCGCCCACCCGCGGTGGTGGATCCGGCGCGGTAGACGTGACGTGGCAGTGCTTACTCTCAGGCATCCAAGCCTTCCTGACGCGGGAAACAGGCGCCCCGCCTCCACCTTCCCGGGCGCTGGTTACCCGCTATCGCCCGTCTCGGCAGGCGCGAGCAAGCCTTGACAGATTCCCGTACAATTCGGGCCAGTAGTTCCGCAAATGGTTGGCGTCTGCCGGATGTGGAGGACAGATGAACTTTACTGACACGCCGGAAGAGGCGGCCTTTCGCACCGAGGTCACCGCATTCCTCGGGGAGAACCTGCCCCGTGGATACGGAATGCCTGATTACTACGACCAGCCCGAGAGCGGCGGCCCGGCGCAGATGGAGCTCATGCGCCGGTGGCGGCAGGCCCTGGTCGCGAAGCGCTGGGCCGCCGCCCACTGGCCGCGGGAGTATGGCGGCGCCGGCCTCAGCACCATCGAGCAGTTCATTCTTCACGAGGAAGCGGCGAAGGCCCGGGCGCCTCAGCTGGGCAACATGGGCATCGACATGATCGGCCCCACCTTGATTGTGTTTGGCACAGACGAACAGAAGCAACAATTCTTGCTTCCGACCGCCAACCTGGAAATCAACTGGTGTCAGGGTTACTCCGAACCCGGTTCAGGATCCGACCTGGCCTCGTTGCAGACGCGCGCGCTGCGCGACGGCGACGACTTCGTCATCAACGGCCAAAAGATCTGGACCTCCGGGGCGCACCGGGCTCAGTGGATGTTCATGCTCGCGCGCACCAACCCCGATGCGCCGAAGCACCGGGGCATCAGCATGTTCTTGCTCGATATGAAGACGCCGGGAATCACCATCTCCCCGCTCGTCAACATGGCCGGCGACCACAGCTTCAACCAGGTCTTCTTCGATAGCGTCCGCGTGTCGGCCCGGAACATCGTGGGCGAGGAGAACCGCGGTTGGTACGTCGGCGCGACCCTCCTCGACTTCGAGAGGACCGCGATCCACATCTCGATCGGCCTCCGCAACAACGTCGACGACCTCATCCAGTTTGCCCGCGAGCAGAGAGACGATGGCCGGGTCCGGGTCATCGACCGGCCGGCTCTGCGCCACGAGCTCGCCGACCGCCTCATCGACGCCGAGATCGCGAAGCTGTTTTCCTACCGGATCATCTCAATGCAGAAGAAGGGCTTTATCCCCAACTACGAGTCTTCCGTGAACAAGGTATTCCGGACCGAGAGTCAGCAGCGCGTGGCCGCCACCGGAATGAAGCTCATTGGACCCTACGGAAACCTGGACCGGGGCTCGAAGTGGGCGCCCCTGGCCGGCCGTCTTGTCCACTTCTATCTGGACTGCGTCGCCCGCACCATCGGCGGCGGCACAAAGGAGATTAACCGCAACGTCATCGCACAGCGAGGTCTTGGCCTGCCGCGAGATTGAGGCCGCCTCAGTGCGCCTGAGTGTAGCAGCTAGCAAGGAGCAACGGAGCACCATGAAGGAACAGGGTTTTTGGGCACGAATCAGCCACGCCAGGTTCAGCCGCAGGCGCGCGCTCGCCGGCGCCGCCGGACTCGGCGCGGGGCTCACCGCGCTCAGCCTGGTCGGCTGTGGCGGCGGTGGGTCGTCGAAGAGCGGCAGCGAAGGCGGCGCTTCGGGCCTGATTTCCTCGCCCCAGGACACGACCACCGGCGCCAAGCTTGGCGGCGTGTTCAAAGATTTCGTCGGCGCCGACGTGCCTTCCCTCGACCCAATCGGCTCTGCCAACGTCCGTTCGCAGACCGACATCGGCTCTTTCACCTATCCCCGGATCATGAAGTACGTGAACGCGAAGTACCCCAACTTCGCCACCGGGGACGTCGAGGGTGACTGCGTCGAATCCTTCGAGGTATCGGGGGACAAGCTGCAAGTCACGTTGAAGGTCCGCCAGGGCATGAAGTGGGACTCTCGCGCCCCGACCAGCGGCCGCGCCCTCGATGCCCAGGACATCCTCTTCAGCTGGCAGAAATTCACCGCGCTCAACGGCTACCGTTCCGAGTTCCAATACAACGCCGAGACCTCGCCTCTGGCGCCGATTGAGTCGGTTACTTCTCCGGACTCGAAAACCGTGATCATGAAGCTGCATGCGCCCCGAGCGGCGTTGCTGCCGAATTTTGCCTACAACCGCTACTTCTACGTAATGCCACGCGAGTCCGACACTGCCTTCGACCCCAGGGGCGATGTGCGCGGTTACGGCCCCTGGATACTGGTCGAGAACAAGCCCTCCGCCGGCCGGACCTGGCGCCGCAACCCCGATTACTACGTTAAAGGCAGGCCGTTCCCCGAGACCCTGGAGCACCCCATCGTCAGCGAGTACTCCGCCCAGATGGCCCAATTCCGCGCCGCCAACATCTGGACCAGCGTGCCTCGTCAGGAAGACGTGCTCCAGACCAAGAAAGACCTGCCCGAGCTCAGCCTGCGCCAGGCCGACGCCTACGGCGCCATCCCTTCCGCCCTGATCTTCGGTTATGAGGGCGATTCGCCCTTCAAGGACCCTCGCGTCCGCCAGGCTGTCTCCATGTCCATCGACCGCGAGGCCGAGATCGACGTGCAGGGCAACCGCGACAAGTTCCACCAGGAAGGACTCGACGTCCCTGCCCGTTATCACACCGTAATCAGCGCGAACTGGGACGGCTACTGGCTAGACCCGCGGGACGCGAAGAGGTTCGGGCCTAACGCCATCTACTACACCCTCAATGTCGCCGAGGCGAAGAAGCTGCTGGCGGCGGCGGGCTTCCCCAACGGTTTCGAGACGCCGCTCTTTTACAACGGCGGCAACCAGTACGGCACGGTCTACACCCAGACCACCGAGATCGTGGCCGGCTTCCTGCGCGAGGTCGGGATCAGACTCAAGCTCACGCCTCTGGAGTACAGCACCGACTACCTGCCCAACTACCACAACGGCGGCTACGCTCAGGCCCAGAACATCGGCCGCCGGCCGCCGGGATACAACGGTATCCTCCACAAGTCCGCGTCCAACCGGCCCACGGTCGACCTCAGCCTCTTCGGCCACATGCACAAAGACGGCAGCCAGTTCGAAGGCGCCCTGCCCGAGGGTGGCACCGATGCCCGCGTGGGAGACCCCGAAATCAACTCGATGATCGAGAAGATCATGGCCGAGTTCGATCACAACAAGCAGATCGACATGGTCCAGGAGTTCCAGCGCATCATGGCCAAGAAGGTATACCGAATCCCCGACGGAGCCTTCAGCGTGCTCGGTTTCAGTGTCTCCTGGCCCGTCATCGGCAACCTCGGCGTCTATCGGACCTGGCAGGGTGGCGTCCCCGCGGTGGAGACGGCGCTTCACTGGTGGGTGGACGACACTCAGGCGCCGCTCAAGAAAGCCTAGAGGCCCGGTCCAGGGATCCCGTACCAACCCCATGGCCGGACCGCTCGCCGGTTACCGTGTGCTCGACTACACCGACGCGCTCGGTGTCTACGCGACCAAGCTCCTGGCTGACCTCGGCGCCGACGTCGTCAGGCTCGAGCCGGCCGCGGGCGACACCATGCGCGGCTTCCCGCCCTTCGACCGCCGCGACGGCAACGCCAGCCTCTACTACGCTCACTTCAACTTGGGCAAGCGGGCCGTCGCCCTCGACTGGGAGTCGCCGCGCGGCGCCGGGCAACTGGCTGCCCTCGTCGGCTCCTGCAACGCGCTCGTCGAGTCCGGGAGGCCGGAGCGCCTTCTGACCACCCGTCTGGGCCAGGACCGGCTTCGCGCCTGGCGCCCCGACCTCGCCGTCGTCTCCATCGCCCCCTTCGGGCTCTCGGGACCATACCGCGACTTTCGCGGCGGCGATCTCCAGATCGCCGCCCAGAGCGGCCTACTTTACCTGAGGGCTGACCCTGAATCCGCGCCCTACCGGGCCGGCGCGGAGCAGACCGCGCACCTCGCTTCGCTCCTGGCCGTGAACGCGGCTCTTCTCGGCTTATATCAGCAGCAGCAGTCGGGAGAGGGCAGCTTCGTCGAGGTCTCGGCCATCTTCACCGCCAGCCTCGCGACCCTGCAGACCAGCAACGCCAACTACCTCACCTGGAAGGGCGAGGTGCCCAAACGACGCAGCGCCGCGTACCAGGTCTTGCAGACCAGCGACGGCTGGTCCACCTATTCCGCGTCGCCTCGACGCTTCCCGGACCTCCTGGCGCTCCTGGCAAGATCCGGGGCCGCGGAGGACCTCGACAGTCCCCAGTACGCGGAAATCGAATTCAGGCAGGCCAACAGTCAGCACATCCAGGACGTAACGCGGCGTTTCTTCAAGACTCGCAAGAAGCAAGAGCTGTTCGAGGAAGCGCAGGAGATAGGGCTCCATTTTATGCCCGTCAACACCGTCGCCGAAATCGCGCGCGATCCTTACCTCCGCGACCGCGGCTTCTTTCGCCAGGTCGACTGGCCGCCGAGGGCAGGGAAGCTAACCTTCCCCGGCCCTCCATTTCGCTTTCAGGGCCTGGAACCTTCCCCGACCCGCCCGCCGCCGAGTCATGCCCAGCACAACGATGAGATCTTTGCCGAGATCGCTCTCGCCCTTCCGCCGGCAAAGAGACCGGCGGCCGCCGTCCCGGCCCATCTTCCCTGGCGGCCGCTTAGCGGTATCCGCGTCCTCGACTTCTCCTGGTTGATCGCCGGGCCCCTGGGGACGCGGCTCCTGGCCAACTTCGGCGCCGAAGTGTTGAAAGTGGAGTCCTATCAGCGCGTGGACGGGATTCGGCTCACGGGCCCCCATCCGGAGACTTCCGGCCCGCCGAACGTGAACGAAGACGGCTCCTTCAACGACGTCAACCTGGGCAAGAAGAGCATTCTCCTCAACCTGAACGTCCCCGAAGGCCGCGCGCTCGCGCTCAAGCTCGCCGCCCTCTCCGATATTGTCGCGGCGAACTTTACCGGCGACCGGCTCGAGCGCTGGGGCCTTGGCTTCGACGATCTGCGCAAGGTAAAGCCCGACATCATCCTCCTCTCGATGCCCGTCTTCGACGGCGCCAGCAAGCGCAAGCGCTGGGGCGGCGTCGGCAGCGACATCAGCGCGATCGCCGGCATCAACGCTATTTCCGGCTTTACACACGCGCCTCCCACCGGCCTCGGCCTCCATTACCCCGACTTCAGCTCCAACCCCTTCCATGCCCAGGCGGCGATTCTGTCCGCGCTCGTTAATCGGGCGCGCTTTCAGCAGGCCCAGTTCATCGAAGTCAGCCAGTATGAGTCGACGGCGTCTCTCCTGGGACCTTCCCTGCTCGATTACTTCGCCAACGGTTTAGAGCCCCCGCGTCTCGGCAATCGCTCACCCAGATATTCCCCCCACAACGTCTATCGCTGCGCCGGTGACGACCGCTGGTGCGCGATCTCTGCCTGCGACGAGGATGAGTGGCGGGCCCTGTGCCTGGCTCTGGAGAGGTCCGAGTGGCTCACCGATCCCCGCTTCTCGAGCCTGGACGAGCGCCGCCGCCACGAGGACGCGCTCGACGCGCTGATCTCCGCCGCCGTGAAGGACCGGGACGCCCGCGGGCTTGCGACGCATCTGCAGCGGGCGGGCGTCGCCGCCGCGCCGGTGAACAACCTTGGTGACCTCATGGCCGATCCCTGGTACCAGGGGCAGTACTTCTCCCAGATGGTGGGCCCCGAGGGCTGCGCGTTCACGGCTCACGGCGAACCACTGCGGCCGTTCAGACGCAAGCAGGAGGTGACGCGCGCCCCCACGCTGGGCGAGCACACCGAAGAGGTGCTGCGGACCATCCTGGGCCTGGGCGACGACGAGATCAGCACCCTCTACGTCTGTGGGGCGCTGGGCTAAGGCCTATAGCACCCCAGCGTAGACCTCGACGCGTCGCCGTCCTGGAACGCGCCTCCCCGAGCCTACCCTCAACTTCGCCGGTACCGAATCCCTGAGACGGCCGTTGAGAGTTGTAAAAGCCACATACGGGGAGTAGAGTCGCCACAAACGGTTTCCGCCCACCTCTTCTGAACCGGTGGAACCGTAAGCGAATTGACCATAGCGGAGAATGCCGCCCGCAGTCGTGATAGGAGCAAAAGATGCCGGGAGCTTATTGGGACATGATCGGCCGCCGGATGAGCAGGCGTCGCGCGCTCGCGGGAGCCGCCGCGGCAGGCGGCGGCCTGGCCGCCATCACCCTGGTTGGGTGCGGTGGCGGCAAGGGCGACCAGGGCGCCGCACCCGCGGCCAGGGAGCTGTCGGCCCTCGAAGACACCACCGACCGCGCGAAGCAAGGCGGCGTGTACAAGGGCTCGCGGACAGCCGACGTGTCGAGCTTCGAGCCGCATGTATCGCTGACCAGCGAACTGCCAAGCTACTCCTTGAGCCGGTTGACGATGCCCAAGCCGGCGAAGCTCGCGCCATTTGACGGCGCGCGGCAGGGCGATCTCGCCGAAAGCTGGGAGATCGCCGGCGACGGCCTCCAGGTGACCATGAAGCTGCGCACGAATGCCTTTATGCAGCTTGCTTCCGGGAAACGCCCTGTCGACGCTCAGGACGTCTTATTTACCTACGAGCGTTTCGTGAACGTCGCCGAGTATCGAAGCGCCCTCTCGAACCGCTTGAGCCCTCAGGGCGCGCCGATTCTCTCACTGACCGCACCCGACTCTCGAACTCTGGTTTTCAAGTTGGCTTTTCCCTTCGCCGCTTTTCTGGCGATTCTCGACTACCTATGGCTCCTGCCGAAAGAAGCGGACACTCAGTTCGACCCCCGCGCCGAGATCCATGGATCGGGTCCCTGGATCCTCGACGAGTGGCGGCCCGGCGCCCGCCTGGTCTGGCGGCGCAACCCCGATTGGCATATCAAGGGCCGGCCCTTCATGGACAAAGTCGAAGAGCCCATCTTGCCCGAATATGCCAGCAGATTGGCGCAATTCCGGGCTCGAAATATCCACACCCAGGCCCTCAACCTGGAGGACATCTTGCCCACGCGGTCCGACCTGCCGGGCCTCAGGCTTTACGCGAAGGAATGGGTGAATAGCCTGCCGCTCTTCGTCCTTGGCCTCCAGAAGGCGCCGTTTAAAGACGAGCGCGTGCGCCAGGCCTTGATGATGAGCATGGACCGCGACCTCTGGATCGACATCTTCTACAACGTCGAGAAGTACAAGGCCGCGGGCGTCGCTTCGGAGACGCGTTATAACACGATGATCGGCCTCGCCCACCCGAAGTTCTGGCTTGACCCGCGAGGAAAGGACTTTGGGGCCAGCAGTAAATATCTCAAGCTGGACGTCGCCGAGGCCAAGAAGCTGATGTCGGCGGCCGGACTTGCGACCGGTGCTAAGAGCCAGGTGATTGTCGGAGGGACGACAGTTAGCAACCAGGTGGTGGCTTTGCTCGACATGTTCAAGCAGAATATCGGCTTTGAGTTCAGTGTCTTTAATGTTCCGGGAGCCGACATCGAGCCCAAGTACCTGCAGAGCAAGGGCGGATTCGATGGCATCCTCTCGACCTCGTTCTCCCAGCATTCGATTGACCCGGGCATCGTCATGTACCAGAAGCACCACAGCGGCGAGTCTTCAGACCGGCTTCCCGACAACATCGATCCGAAGCTGGATCAGCTTCTCGTCGACCAGTTTCGGGAGTTGGACGAGAAGAAGCGCCTGGGTCTGATCCAAGAGTTTCAGCGTTATACAGCGGAGAAGGTTTACTATCTGTTCCACCCGGGCCAGGGCACTCCGTATCAGTTGGCCTGGCCTGAGCTTCAGAACTATGGCGTATTCAGCAACGGTGGCTCGAGCATCAGCTCGAACCAGGCCATGGACCAGATCGGGCAGAACTACTGGCTCGACCCGAGCAAGGTGACCTGAGCCTCGCGCTTCGGAGTCGCGAAGGATCTCGAACGAACCCCCCAAGGAGTAACTGACGTGACCACAACGACGCTTACCGGACCCTGGATACGCGCACCCAACCTTTCCGCCGACTCCGTCGGCTCGATCCACGACGACGCTCAGGCAAGGAAAGTCGGATTCGAAGCCGCCCTCGTCGGCGGCAGCGTGCTGCTGGCATTCATGACGCCGGCGCTCGCCGAGATATTCGGCCCGCCCTGGTACGAGCGCGGGTTCTTCAAGCAGTCGTTGGTGAGTCCGATCTACGAGACCACGGACTTCAGGACTTACGCCGAAGAGCTGCCCGGCCAGGACGGCGACGAGCGGCTCTTCGCCTTTGGCCTCGAGAAGCGCGAGGGCACCAGGGCGACCATCGGCTACGCCGGTGTCTCGCGAAGCGCCGCCGCCGCGCTTCCCCCCTGGGCACGCCCCGGTGAGCCGCCCCTGGCGGCCTTGGCCGCGGATGATCCGCTGCCTGGCCAGCCGCTGGGTCCGCTCGGCCAGCCGGTCAACTTGCTCGCCACCCCCGAGCTGGGTGCGAATCGGCGGCGGCGCGCCGCCGCCGGCGATGCCTCTCCCTGGTACACGCAGAAGTCGCCCTGGGGCGGCGCGATCGTCCCCACGTTCATGTATATCCTGGCCCAGAGCATGAGAGCGCGGCCCGCCGAGCCGGCGCGCCAGGGCAGGGCCGCTGGAGGGGTACAGGCCGGCATGAACGGCACCTTCCAGCTCCTTCTCACCGGCCCCATGTTCTGTGGCCGGCCCTACCAGATGAAATCGGCCCTGGTTGAGAAGGGCGTGTCCGGCCGCACGGCGTTCCGCACCAACGAGTTCTCGATCGAGGACGCGCAGGGAACCCGAGTGGCCGTGGCCAGACAGAAGGTCCGCTGGTTCCGGACCGCCTAGGCCGGGGGACCTTTCGGTTCCGGGATGACAGCCTATCGGCCGCTCCGCAACGTCCGCATCCTCGCCTTCGAGTCGGCGTTCTCGCTCCCGTCCGGCACGCGAACGCTGGCTGATCTTGGGGCGCAGGTTGTCCGCGTCGGACGTCCCGATATCGTCGCCGGCCCGCTTACGACCCAGGCCGATGGCGGCAGGATCAATAAGCCGGCCTTATCGATAGACCTCCAAACCCAAGCCGGCCGCGAGCTGACGCGCCGCCTGGTCATGGCTTCCGACGCCGTCTGCAACAACTACCGTCCCCGCGTGATGAAGCGCTTCGCGCTCGATTACGAGGCCCTGCGCAAGATCAAGCCCGACGTCATCGTCCTTCAGCTGTCCGGGTACGGATCGGGCGGGCCCTGGGGCGACTTTCCAGCCTACGGTCCCAGCGTCGAGGCGGCGGGCGGCCTGAACTCCCTGACCGGCGACGAGTCCGAGCTGCCGATGCGGATCGGCAGCGGCGTCTTCGCCGACCAGGTCGGCGGCCGTTACGCCGCCCTGGCCCTCGTCGCCGCCCTTGAGCGCCGGCGGCGCACCGGTGAAGGCCAGTTTCTCGACGTCTCGATGTACGAGGGAATCGTCCACCTGATCGGCGAGTACATCATCGCCGCGGCCCTGTCCCAGGCTCCCCCGCGGCGTTACGGCAACCGCGACCCTCTGTTCGCGCCCCAGGGCGTCTATCCCTGCGCCGGGGAAGACGAATGGGTAGCGCTCTCGGTAGAGACCGACGACCAGTGGCGAGCGCTGTGCCGCCTCCTGACCGACCCGCGTTTGCAAGATCCGCAGATGGAGACCGCCGAGGAGCGGCGCTGCCGGGCCGATGTCATCGACGCGGCCATCGCCGATTGGACCGGACGCCATCCGAAGCTCGAAGCGGCGGAGATGCTCCAGCGTGCCGGCATTCCGGGAGGGCCCGTGCAGAAGGTGCAGGATGCGCCCCTGGACCCCCAGCTCGAGGCGCGTGGCGCCTTCCGCGCCGTCCGGCATCGCCCGCCGGTCCTCGGTTATGCCGCCCATCCCCATCTGACTCTGCCCTGGATTGTCCGTGGGCGCGGCCGCCCGCCATTAGAGGATGCCCGCCACGACGGCGAAGACAACGTCCGCATCCTCGAGAAATGGCTGGGACTGGCGCCCTCCGAGATCAAGCGCCTCCAGGCCGAGGGCGCGCTCCTGCCGATCAAGCGCGTCGAGGTGACGAGGGATGGCGCCGGACTCGGCCGCCTGGACCCCGACTTCGCGCAGCGCCTGGGCCTGCCCCTCGAATGAGGGTACTCGAGCTTTCTCAGAGCGCGTCTGGCGAATTCGCCGCGCTCCTCCTGGCTGAGCTGGGCGCCGAAGTCATAAAGGTGGAGCACCCGCGCGGCGATCCACGGCGGTCGACGAGAGACGATGTCGCCGACGACCTCAGCTTCGACTACCTCAACCGGCGCAAGCGCGGCGTCACGCTCGACCCACGGACCAAGAGCGGCCGGCAGCTCTTCCTGCGCCTGGTCGCGACCGCGGACGCCGTCGTCGAAGACCTTGGTCCCGGAGGCCTCGCGGCTTTACGGCTGTCCTACCGTGGCTTCAAGAAGGCGAAGCCCGACATCGTCCTGACCAGCATCAGCGCATTTGGTCTCGACGGGCCCTGGAGCGATTGGCGAGCGACCGAGATCGTCCTCCAGGCCACGGGCGGCGTTATGGCAGCCACGGGCTACGACGACACGCCCCCCCAGAAGCTCCCCGGCCGCGTCGCTCATCACATCGCCGGCCTCAACGCCGCAATCGCAACCCTGACCGCCGTTTACGGGGTTCACTCCGGCCTCGAGCGTGGTGTTCAGATCGACATTTCAGCGCAGGAGACCTTCGCGCCACATTGGGCGCGCCACATCTCGCAGTACGCCTACACGGGCCTCGGCTCGCGCCGCCCGGGCCGGCAAACGGGTCTACAGGGCTTCCCTCATACCGTCATGGCGCAGGACGGCTACCTTTACCTCCTCGCCCTGCGCGCCGAGTGGGAGCCGCTGGCCTTCTTTCTTGGCCTCGAGCAGTTCATCACGTCCGAGTGGAGCGACCCCCGCGTGCGGGCCGAGCGCTGGAGCGAGATCGACCCGGACTTCCGCGCCGCGATCGCCGCCAGGAGCAAATACCAGTGGTTCACGGCCGCGGCCGAGCGAGGCTACACCTTCGCGCCCCTCGACGACGCTCTCGCCCTGGCCCAGAGCCCGCAGCTTCTGGCGCGAGGCTTTTTCCAGCAGGCAGAGACCGGCGCCGCCGAGCGCGTCCCCTGCCCGGGCCTGCCTTTCCCGTTCGCAGAACCGCCGCGCTTCGAGAACCGCCCGCCCGGCCTTGCCGAGCACAACCAAGAGGTTTACGCGCAGATTGGCCTTGGCGCCGTTGAGCTTGCGCGTCTGCGCTCGCGCGGCGTCATCTAGCCGGCGCAACGTCATAAAGGCTGTCCCTGGCGCTTCTCCCACATGCCCGCGCAGCGCGCTTCCAGCCTCCCGCTCGAGGTCTCCGACATAGTCCACTTGCTTCAGCAGCTCTCCAAATGCCTCTCTCGAAACCGCCACCTCCGCCATCTGAGAGGCGACGCGCCGGCCGGTGCGCACCCTCCTGGCACCGGTCTTCTCCGATACTCCCAAGGCTCGTCCTGCTTCAACCGCGGGTTGCTCGGGTCTCCAGAAAGGCGTTGAGCTCCGCGGAGGGCACGGCAGCGTCGATGTAGGCGAAAGTGCCGTGCTCCTGCACCTCGCGGGCCGCGGCGA
Organism: uncultured Dehalococcoidia bacterium; assembly: GCA_964422735.1. Taxonomy (GTDB): domain Bacteria; phylum Chloroflexota; class Dehalococcoidia; order DSTF01; family WHTK01; genus CAYRCD01. Next base: position 75,000 of record CAYRCD010000004.1, read on the forward strand.
GCAGGCCGGTCATCGCGGCGCGATAGAGCGATCCCGCCAGGCTGATGCGCTTTACGCCGGCCGCGGCAAGCTCCGCGACGCTAAAGGACCTGCCCTGAATCCCGGCCATGAAGTTGAACGGCTTTGAGACTGACCGGCAGACCGCGCGTACGGCGTCGAGGTCGGGCAGTCCCGGCGCCATGAGGACGTCGGCGCCGGCGGCCTCGAATGCCTGGAGGCGGCGAATCGTGTCCTGCAGGTCGGGGTTGCCGCGAACGAAATTCTGCGCGCGGCCGGTGAGGGCAAAGGGGAAGTCCAGGGCGCGCGCGGCCGCCACGGCTGCCGCCACACGCTCGGTCGCGAACGCCGTCTCGAACAGCGGTCTCGCCGGGTCACCGGTCGCGTCTTCGATCAAACAACCGACGAGCCCGGCTTCCGCGGCCAGGCGGACGGTCTCGGCCACCGCGGCAGGCTCGTCGCCGAAGCCACTCTCGAGGTCCGCCGAGACCGGCAGGTCCGTGGCCTGCACGATGGCGCGGGAATGGGCCAGGGCCTCGTCGCGCGTAATTCTCCCATCCAGGCGGCCCAGCGTCGCGGCGCAGGCTCCGCTCGATGTCGCCAGCGCCTCGAAGCCGAGTCCGGCGAGGATGCGGGCGGAGGCGCCGTCCCACGGGTTGGGGATGACGAAGACGCCGGGACGGTCATGCAGGGCGCGAAATCGCCGGGCTTTCTCCTGCTGGGTTACGGGCATGTGGGCACCTCCTTGGGAGTCAAGAGGACAAGTTCAGGCTGCCGGCGCTGCCCTCGTCCCCGCTGCGTTCGTCTCCTCGGTCTGGCACTGCCTCTGCCGCCGATCCTCGCCGGAGACTATCCCGCGAAACCCATCCCTATCGCAATCTAGCTCCCACCCTATGTCAACCACCAGCCTGGGCGGGTCCGCCGGCGTCTCGACCCGCAACGGCTTCTGGCGACTCACCCATGGGAACGGTTCAGCCAAGCGTCGGCAGCCGGGAGGCCGACGTCGCCTGGGTCATAGGCGTCCCCTGGCAAGGGAACGGCTACGCGAAGGAGGCGGCGCGGGTCCTGGTGGACTGGGTTCTTACCGGCGGCGCCCCGTGCGTGACCGCCCGTATCCATCCGCAGCACGCCGCCTCCGCCGCGGCCGCCGCCGCCGGCCTGGCGGATGGTCGAAGATGAGGTGGTCTGGGAGCTGGTCCGGGCTTAAAGTCCTCTTGTCTGGGGCCGAACCTGACCGTTATCGGCCGAATTTCTGGGAGGAGGAGATAAAGCATGCCTGCTGCAGAAGCCAGGGAAGGTCACCGCGCCTTGAAGGTCCGGAACTGGCGCGACGTGGACGAACGCAGCGCCCGCGGCGCGCTCAAGGTGCGCCGGGTCTTCGATGTCGGTGAGGGCGGTTTCGAAAGCTCGTTCAGCTTCGCGCAGTTCAACCGCATTCCGCCCGGCGGTGCGAACGAGACCCACAATCACGACGACATCGAAAAGGTCTACTTCGTCCTCCAGGGCGAGGCCGTCGTCGAGTGCGGCGCCGAGCAGGCGGCCGTCAAGTGCGGCGACTTCTTCTTCCTGCCGGTCCACCTGGCGCACGCCGTCCGAAACGTGGGCGCGAACGAGCTGCAGATGATCGTCTTCGCAGCGCGCGTGTGAGCGAGGCGGCCTTAGACGCCGGACCTGAAATATACTTAGCATCTCAAAGCGAGGTCCAAAATTCGAGCAGGAGGAGAGCGAGCGTGAGAGACGCGGTCATATGCAGCCCCGTGCGCACTCCGGTCGGCCGCTACGGTGGAGCCCTCAAGGACGTCGATGCCGAGACCCTCGCCACCACCGTCGTCAAGGCGGTGCTGGAGCGGTCCGGGCTCGATCCGGCCGCGATCGAGGACTGTGTCTTCGGCCAGGGATACCCCAGCGGCGAGGCGCCCGCCGTCGGACGGATCGCGGCGCTCGCCGCCGGTCTCCCGGTAGAGGTCCCGGGTTACCAGATCGACCGCCGCTGTGGATCGAGCCTCCAGGCAATCTGCCTCGCGGCGATGGAGGTCCAGACCGGCGTCGTCGACCTCGCCCTGGCTGGCGGCGTGGAGAGCATGAGCAACGTGGAGTTCTACACTCAGGGCGTGCGCTGGGGTCCGAATCGTGGCAACCTGACCCTGATCGACAGGTTAGACCGGGGGCGGGTCACGTCCGGAAGCCGGCTCTACCCCCTCGAGGGTGGGATGCTCGAGACGGCCGAGAACCTGCGCCGCCAGTACTCCATCCCGCGCCAGGAGCAGGACGCCTACGCCTTGCGTTCTCACCAGCGGGCGGTGGCAGCCTGGGACGAGGGCCGCTTCGCGGATGAGACCGTGCCGGTCTGCGTGACCTCGAGCCGCGGCGAGCAGACCATCGTCGATAGGGACGAGCATCCGCGGCGCGACACCAGTCTCGAGCGCCTGGCGGCGCTGCGCCCGGTCCGCATCAGGCAGGACCCGGAATCGACGGTCACAGCCGGAAACGCCAGCGGTGAGAACGACGCCGCCGCTTGCTGCATCGTAACCACTTCGGAGAGGGCGCGGGAGTTGGGGCTCAAGCCCCTGGGCAAGCTGCGGTCGTGGGCAGTTGCCGGCGTGCATCCCGCGTATATGGGCCTGGGACCGGTGCCGGCGTCGAAGAAGGCCCTGGAGCGCAGCGGCCTTAGCCTCGGCGACATGGACCTCATCGAGCTGAACGAGGCCTTCGCCGCTCAGGTCCTGGCCTGCACCCGCGAGTGGGGCTTTTCCGAAAAGGACTTCGACCGCACCAACGTCAACGGCTCCGCGATCTCCATCGGCCACCCCATCGGCGCCACCGGCGCCCGGATCATGGCCACGCTGCTGTACGAAATGGGCAGGCGCGACGCCCAATTCGGCCTCGAGACCATGTGCATCGGCGGCGGCCAGGGCATCGCCGCGGTCATCGAGCGTGTGAGCTAAGGCAGCCGTGGACTTCAGAGACTCCCCGGAGGAAGCGGCCTTCCGCACCGACGTCAGGGCCTTCATCGAGAAGGAATGCCCTTCCCAGCTCAGGAATCCGCCGCGCGCCGCCGGCGCCGGATTCGACCTCCGGCATTCGCAGCAGGCGCGGGCGATGGATATCTGGCGCCGAAAGCTGGCGTCGCGTGGCTGGGTGGCGCCGGCCTGGCCCCAGGTGTTCGGCGGCGGTGGAATGACCGCCTTCCAGCAGTTCGTATTCCATTTCGAGCTCGCGGAAGCGCGCGTTCCCGTCGTCCCCTCGGGCATCGGCATCGGCATGGCCGGCCCCACAATCATCGTCCACGGCGACGAGGAGCAGAAGGCCGCCTACCTTCCCGGCATCCTTTCCGGCCAGGTCCAGTGGTGCCAGCTCTGGTCCGAGCCGCGCGCCGGCTCTGACCTCGCTTCTCTTCAGACCACGGCCGTCCGCGAGGGCGACGAGTACGTTGTCAACGGCCAGAAGGTCTGGACCTCGGCCGCGCAAAAGGCTCAGATGGCGATCCTGCTCGCCCGCACCAACCAGGAGGCGCCCAAGCACCGCGGCATAACCTTCTTCGTCGTCGAGATGAGGTCGCCCGGGATAACCGTCTCACCCTTGGCCCAGATCCCCGGGACCGAGGGCTACCAGCAGGTGCTGACCGGCAACGCCGGCTTCAACCAGGTCTTCCTCGACAACGTGCGCGTACCGGCGACGAACATCGTCGGCGGCATCGACCGCGGTTGGTACGTCAACACGACGACGCTGGACTACGAGCGGTCGTCGATCGGGTCTTCGGTGGGCACCAAGCATGCCGTGATCGACATGGCCGAATTCGCCCGCCGCGCCCTCAATGAAGGCCCGAGCATGCTCCAGCGCCATCCGCTTGTCCGCCTGGAGCTGGCCGACCGTCTGGTCGAAGCGCAGGCCGCTCTCATGCTCTCGCTCCGCGTCGCCCATCTGCAGAACCGCGGCCTGGTCCCCAACCACGAAGCCTCCATGGTCAAGCTCTTCTCCACCGAGCTGAGCCAGCGTGTTGCCCGGACCGAGATGAAGCTTGTCGGCCTCTATGGCCTTCTCCTCGGGGACCGCGCCCCGAACCGGGGCCGCGCGGCCGCGGCCTATCTCGGCAGCCTGTCCAGCACGATTGCCGGCGGCACGAGCGAGATCCAGCGCAACATCATCGCCCAGCGCGGGCTGGGCCTGCCGCGGGATTAGGCGGCGCAAGCCGCGGCGGCGAGGCCACTCCGGTAGGATTGGCTCGACCCGTCGCCACGTGGTCCCCTCGCAGGGGCACACCCTGGAGGGGCGGCCAGTGCGGCTTGGAAGGTTGCTCGCCGTCCTGATCTTGCGCTTCGAGCGAAGGGCCTGACGACCGATTCGCTCCCCTGCCGCTTCACGAGAAGCAAAGCTGCCCCGGCCAGGCGCCCGCTCTGCTCACGTTGCCAACCGGCAACATGAACGTCATGCGGCCGTCACCGATCTGAAATAAGGCCCGAGTAGATTCAAGGCACTGACCGTTCTGGTCACGGAGACGACCACCCATTGAAAGAAGTCACGGCCATCCTGCGTCCAGAGAAGTGGACAGCGACCCGCGAAGCCATCCAGGCCCTTGGCGTCGATGAGATCATCCAACACCGGGTGATCGGGCGTGGCAAGCAACGCGGCCTTCGCTATCTTCGGCGGGCAACGGACGCCGGTGAGGGAGATATGCCCTACCTGCCGAAGCGCATGGTGGTCTGCCTCGTCGCAGACCAGTCATGTGCGGCCCTCGTCAACGCGATCATCAGGGTCAATCAGACCGGCAATGTTGGCGACGGCAAGATTTTCGTCCGGTCGCTCGGCACGATTCAAGACATCGAGCGCACCTCAGACGCTGCGGCGAAAGCGGCCGCGGCGACGCCGGCCTCGCTGAAGGATTAGGCGTGGCCAGGCGCCAAGGCATCAACTATCCCAAATTCAAAGACCAGTTCGCGGTCATGGACTTTGACGCCGAACCTATGCCGGTGCTTTCCCTCTTTCCGATGCCGGACCCCACTCCATTCGAGGAATGGCAAGTCACGTTGACCGGCGTTATGGGGGAGCGCGTAACGCTGAAATGGAGTGATTTGGCTCAGCTACCCCGCGTAAGAGAGAGGGCGCCGCTGGTTTGCCAGATCTTCAACTGGGCAGAAGAGCCGATCGTCGAGGGCGTGCGCCTCTGCGAGGCAATCGAGCTTGCCGGACTCCAGGCCCAGGACCACGCGCACTGGGCCTTCTACTCCACCGACGGATTCTACTTTGAGACTCTGCCACGTTCGATGGCTCTCGACCCGCGCGTGTTGCTCGTCTTCGGCCTCAACCACGCCCCGCTTCCTCCGCGGCACGGAGGGCCGCTGCGCCTTTGGGTGCCGTTCCTGCAGGGGTACAAGAGCGTGAAATGGGTTCAAACTGTCCGCGCTTATCGGAAGGATCCGATCGGGATAAAGCGGCTGCTCGGCCAGAGCCGCACCGCCGTCCTGGGTAGCGAGGGCCAAATCAAAGCGGCCGTTGTTGTGGCGAGGCCGGCTTTAGGCGAGAGCGTTGTCGATATTTAGCCCGATCTCTTCGGTCGTTGCCCGCGGGGAGCTTTTCGGACTTTGAACCCGCCGCTCGCGGAGCAACGCGGACATACGCCCACCCTTATCGCCTCTTTCTTGCATTTCGACCTCAGCTTCATGCTCTGGGTGCTTCCCGGGGCTCTCGGGGTTTACATCGCCGAGAGCCTGCAACTGACGCAGGCCGAGAAGGGCCTTGTCGTGGCGCTGCCGATCCTCAGCGGCGCCTTGCTTCGCCTGCCCATGGGGCTGCTTAGCGACCAGATTGGCGCGAAGCGGGTCGGCGTTGGCATGCTCGCTTTCCTTTTCTTACCGCTGACGCTTGGCTGGCAGGCCGGGAACAGCCTCCATGCCTGGCTCGCCATCGGCCTCTTGCTGGGGACTGCCGGGGCATCTTTCGCCGTTGCTCTACCGCTCGCAAGCCGTTGGTACCCGGCAGAACGGCAGGGCCTGGTCATGGGAATCGCCGCGGCGGGCAACAGTGGCACGGTCATCGCGAATCTGCT